>JAYUSF010000310.1:0-34444 GCA_043755815.1 Verrucomicrobiota bacterium | reverse complement strand
GCTGGCGATGCCGAGGCGGATGTTGGGCACCTGGACCTTGGCCTTGATCTCGAACACGCCGTGGTAGAGCGGATGATCCAGGGACAGTTCAAAGAACTCGCGGTCCGGGAAAACCTCCTTCATGGCCGTCGTGCAATTGTTCCACTCGCGCTCCCCGTGGAAGTCAGCCATCAGCAGGAAGCCGCCGTTCTGGAGGTGTCGCCGAAGCGCCAGCGCCTCCTGCTCCGTGAAGTTCAGCGAACCCGGCGCCGCCGCGAAGAGGAACGGGTAATCCGACAGTTCCACATCCGTGGGGCGGATCAGCCGGCCGTTGGGGTCCACCCGCAGCGACATCATCTGCTGGAGCCGGTAGGAGAGGTTCAGGTCGCTGTCAGGCAGGTCGGTCGTCCAGCCGCCGCTGCCCCGCCGGCTGCGGTCGGGGCTCTTGTCGTAACGGAGCCGCGTAAACGTGAAGGCATCTGTCTCGAAGCCCGGTGCGTTGGTCCAGACGGGCGTTTCGACGGCCGTCCGCGACTCGACGTCCCGGGCGGTCTTGGTGCTTTCGGGCACCAAGATTTCGCCGCCACCCATGAAGCCGGGCCCGAAACCGCCTCCTCCGCCGCCGCGGCGCTGCGCGAGGGCGACGGCGCCAAGCAGGAAGACCAGCATCGAGGAAATCAGGCGCAGCTTCATGCGTTACTGGACTTCGGGACGTTCCGCTGGTTGTGGTCCCGGCGGCAGCTTGAGCAGCAGTTCCAACGCGTCGCGGTGACGCGGGGCGTCTTCCAGCGCCCGGAGGACATGCCGGCGCGAGGTGTCGGTGTCCGTCGGCTCCAGCAGGCGGGCGAGCTGGAAGTGGATGTCGGGCGGATTCGGCGGGTCCAGTTCGAGCTGCGTTCGCAGGGCGCCGACGGCAACGGGAACATCGCCGGTCTTTTCCGCGGCGCGGGCCAGGTGCCGGTAGGGGGCGGGCACGAGCGGATTCACCGCGAGGTAACGGCGGGTGGCCTTCTGGACTTCGCTCCAGTCGCCGTTCGCGGTGCCGAGTTCCATCAGCCGAAGGTTCGCTTCGGCGGCTTCCGCGTCGGTCTCAACCCAGCGCAGCAGCACGGCGCGTTCGAGGTTGGTCTCACCGAGCGAACGGTGCGCGTGCGCGAGCAGCGCGTAGGCTGAGTCGCGGCCTTTCTGAGTCGGATATTCGGCAACCAGCTTCTCCAGCGGTTGCTTCGCCGCCGCCCAATCCTTGGCGCCGACGTGTTTCGCCGCGAGATAGCGCAGCGCCCAGTAATTGGCCGGGCGTCCCTCGGACCACTTCAGCATCTGCGCTTCGGATGCAGGCCCGCTCGGCCGCTTCGGTTTGTCCCCACCGCCCAGCAGTGTGCTCAGCAGGTTGGTCACGGTAAAACTGGCCGCCCCCTCAAAGTCGGGTTTCGTGAAGTCGAGTCCGGGCGCCATTGCATTGGCCTTGGCTCGGGCGAACTCGGTAAAATCCTTCTCCAGGCTGGAAAGCTTGGCGGTGTGTTTCTCCAGGGCCTCGTTGATGAACACGCCTTCGCCGAGATCCCGGAGGATCGCTTTCACACTGTCGAGGCCGTGGCGTTCGATCAGGAACTCCACCACGATGGACGCCTCATAGTAGGCAAACTGGAGGTGCAACGGCGTCCTGGGCGTGAGAAAGGCGGCGCTCAGCCGCTCGATGGGCACGAGGTCCTTCTCCAAGATCATCTCGCGGTAACGCGGCGTGAGCCGTTCGCCCCAGGCGGGATTCGCCTGCCGCTCCTCGTAGGTCGAGATGCCCTCGCTCAGCCAGCGCGGCATCTTGTTCTTGGTGAGCGTCAGGGTGACCACATGGCAGAACTCGTGCCACAGCACGGCTTCCCAGTTGATCGAGTTGCCCTTGTTCGCCGCGGGACTGTTGGCGGTGACCACGCTGCCGAAACAGACCCCGAGGTAGCCCGGGTTGTCCGGCATCCCAAAGGTTCGCACGCCAAAATCCTTCTGCGAGGCGAAGATCTCCACGGTCGTGCGTTCCGCGAGCTGGAGGCCGTATTTTTCGCAGAGCCTGAGACGGGCGGCTTCGAGCAACTCCAGCACGCGGGGCCCGTAGATGACGGCTTCGCGGGAATCCATGCGGACGAGAAAGTGTTCGTTGGTCAGCGCGGCATACTTCCGCATCGTGTCGCGCAACGTGACGAGGTTGAACGCCGCCACGTCGTAGCCGTCGGCCGCGTTGACTTCGTCGGCAAGCTTCCAGCCTTCATCTTCCTGGCCGAGCCGGAGCAGGTCGCTGGCGAGCTGGGCCTTCGCCGGCAGGTATCCCGGATCAAACACGAGGGCCTGCCGCTGCCGCGCGGCACCTTCGGCAAAGCGGTATTTTTCCGAGAGCTTCCGCCCGATCAGGTGGTCGACGCGCGGGTTGACGGGAGCGAACTTCAGCGCGGAATCCCGGGCGGCGGTTTCGGCGGCAGGCGCATTGCGGAGATGGGCGAGCACGGCGCGAAAGGCCCACGCGTCCGGTTGCCAGGGGTTGACCTTCTGGATCTCGTCGAGGGTCTTGACCGCGGTGCCGTAGCTCTCGCCATCGATCTGGTTTTCCGCGAGCAGCAGCAGGGTGGGCACATGACGGGGATTCGCTTTCAGGGCGGCTTCAGCGGCTTCGCCCATCTCCTTCCGGTCACCCTCGGTATGAGAGTGGGCCAGGCCGAACAGCAGGTCGGCATCGTCGGGCGCCTGCTTCAGCCCCTCGGCAAAGGCCTTGGCCGCCAGCGCCGCGTCGTGCTTCTCCAGCGCGAGGTCGCCGCGGGCGAGGTAAACCTCCCGGAACTTCGGCTCAGCCTGCTGCACGGGCGCGTAAATCTTTTCGAGCACCTCCTTGGGATCGGCCCCCAGCAGCAACGCGGCCCGGCCGAACGCGACGCGGCTCGCGGAATCGCGCGAACCCATGCGGTTGTTCACGAGGAATTTCACCCGGTCGAGCATCTCGGCGGCGTTGTTCGTGTCGCCGTTCGCCAGGAACGCGTCGCGGGCCGACCAGATGACTCGGATGCTCCGGCCATTTCGGGCGATGGCGTTGGTGGCGGCCGAACGGGCCTCCGGATAGCGCCCGAGGGTGAGCAAGCTCCGCATCCGAAGGCGGTGCCAGTCCTCGTCCGCGGGAAGCTTCTCGAGGCCGCCTTGGGCCGCTTCGAGCGCGTCCTCGTAATGGCCCGCGCGGTATTTGGTCTCGGCTTCCTCCAACGATGCTCCGAGGAGCCGGAAACCGGCCAGCAGCAACGCCACGACTCCGAGCCACGTTCCGACGCGCGAGCCCAGTCCGCGGTGGCAGGAGAATTCGGGGTGCGACATGGCCAACTGTTTGCCGCGAACCGGGCAATGCTCAAGCCGTGACGCGTGCAATCTGTTGACGCCCGGGAGGGCCCCCCGGTTTCAGGAAGTTACGCCGAACAGCCCTTGGCGACGAACGCGGCCGGCGGCTCAGTCCTCCTTGTCCTCAGCCTTGGCCGGTTTGAGTTCCTGCTCCGACTTGGAACCGTTCGCCCGGTTTTCGATCAGCGGCATCCGGCGGGTGACGTCGTCGAGCAGCACCTTGGCCTGGTCGGCGTCGCGAATCACGGTCGGGCGCAGGAACACGAGCAGCTCGACCTCCTGCACGGTCTTGTCCTTCTTTTTGAACGCCCAACCGAGGCCGGGAACGCTCCCGAGGACCGGCACCTTGCGGGTCGTCTCGGAAAGCTGCTTCTGGATGATGCCGCCAATCACGAGCGTCTGGCCGCTGCGGGCGGTGACGTGCGTCTTGAAGTTGCGCGTGTCGAGGATGGCGCCGCCGAAGAGAGTCTGGCCGGGCTGGATGGTCGAGGACTCCGTGCGGATCTTCAGGTTCACGTCGCCCTCCTGGTTGATATGCGGCACGACTTCAAGGATCACACCCACGTCCTTGTAGGAGAACGTCTGGTTCAGCGAACCCACCTGGGTGTTCTGGCTGTCCTTGATGAACGGCACCTGCGAACCGACGAAGAGCTTGGCGGTCTCGTTGTCGCCGACGTTGATCTGCGGTTCGGCGAGGACGTTGGCGCCGACGTTTTGACGCAGGAACTGGATCAGGAAATCCATGCTGACCGAACTGTCGATGAGCCCGGAACGCAGCGACGCCAGCGCCTGCGCCACGGAGCCCGAAGCTGGCGTGTTGACGGTCGTGTTGCCGCCAAAGCCCTTGCCATACTTGGTCGTCGTGCCGGCCAGGATCGAGTTGTCGTAGTCGGCCGGGCTGAAAACCTTCGAACCGTCGGGCGACCAACGCACGCCAAGCTTGTCGAGGAAGTTGCTCGAAACCTCGATGATCCGGGCCTCGATCAGCACCTGCGCGGTGGGCGCGTCCAGGTCCTCGACAAGTCGCATGATCTGCGGCAGCAGGTGGACGCTCGCGGAAATCAGCAGCGAGTTGCTGCGATGATCCGGCACGGTGCGGACGCGGCCCACCAGGTCGCTCACCTGGCGAGAAGTCGTGCGCCCGTCAGAACCGCGGGTGTTTTCGGGCGCGCCGCCGATCCACGGGAAGTAGCCCTCCTCCTCGTTTTCCTGTTCCAACTCGAAACTCCGGTCCGGTGCGATGCCGGACTGGTTTTGCTGCTGGTTCTGCTGGTTGGGGTTCTGCTGGTTGGGCTGGTTTTGCCGGCGGGGCGGCGAACCGACCTTGGCAAACAGCACGTTGAGGCTGTTCGCCACCGTGGACGCCTTCGCGAACTTGAGCGTCACCCGGAAGGTGCTTTCCCCCGCCGGCGACGGCACGTCGAGGCGCTTCAACACTTCCTCGACCGCGCTCAGGCTCTCCTTCGAGTTGGCCGTGACGATGATCGTGTTCGAGTAGGGCTCGCTGGTGATCCGCACCTTGCCGTAAAGCCGGCCCACGTTCTTGTCAGCGGTCTGCGGCGGCTCCTCGTCGTAATACCAATACGGGCGCTGCTGCTGGTTCTTCTTGAGGAAGAGTTCGTTCAGCACGTCCTCGATGTCCACGGCGCTGACGTATTTCAGCGCGAAGATTTTCGGCGCCAGCGACTCCTCGGCGACCGGCTCGTCGAGCGCCTCGATCATCTTCTTGAGGTTGGGCAGTTCCGACGGCGGTGCCTGCACGATCACCGTGTTGCGCCGGCGGTCCGCGACGACGTTGACTTTCTTGCTGCTCCTGGCGGATCCGCCCCCGCCGTCCGAGAAGATGAAGTAGGGATAACGATTGCCGGAATCCGACGACTGGAGCAGGTCCTTGATCTGCTTCGCGACATCCTCGGCGTCCGCGTTCTTCAGCGGAAACGGATGCATCACCTTTTCCTGCGCGTCGTCGGTATCGAGCATCTTCACGACGCGTTCGACGGCGCGGTAGTTGGCCTCGCTGGACAGCACGATGAGCGAATTGGAACGGTCGTTGGCCGTGACCTCAACCGAATCGCCGCCGGGCTTGCCGCCCAGCTTCTGGTAGAGCGGGCCGAGTTCCTTCGCGAGTTCCGGCGCGCCGACATGCTCCAGCGGAATCACGCGGATGATGCGGTCGCCCAACTGGTCCGTGTCGAGCGCCTTGATGAGGTCGTTCGCCAGGTTCAATCCCTCCGTGTAGTCGGTGATGATGAGCTGGTTCGCGCGCTCGTTGAGCTCCAGTGCAGCCTTGTCGGAAAGCATCGGCTTCAGCTTGTCCCGCACCTCCGCCGCGGAAGCGGTCTTGAGCGAAAAAATCTTCACCAATCTTTGCCTGCCGGCTGGCACGTCGGTGCGGCTCGGGTCAATGAGTTAGGCGTCCAACTTCGGCTCGCGGCCTTCGGGCACGATCAGGATCGAGTTGCTCGACTCGATGGCGGCGAATCCCTCCATCGCCAACGCGCGGTAAACGAGGCTGATCGCCTGCCGTGGCGCCATCTTCTTTGAACCCACTATCGTGAGCTGGCACTGCGCCTGGGGATGTTTCAGCACGCTCTTGCCGGTCTGCTGCGCGAGCCACTGCACGACCATGTCGATGTTCGCGCCCTGGAAGCTGAGCTGGATCTCGTCGGACGCCGGTGCATTGGTCGCGGAACCGCCGGCGGGTGGGGCGTTGGTGCTGGTCGTCGCGGCGGTGGGCGGTGGCGCGGCGTCCTGCCCAAATGCGGCGGGCGCCACCATGAGCTGGATGGCGACGAGGAGGGCGCGGACGAAGTTCAACCGGTCGGAGTTGGGAGCGGGAGTCATGGTCGGAAACGGGTTATTGGGTCAGGAGGCTGGCGCCGCCTTCGCCGTTGAAAATGGTGAGTTCCTTCTTGGTGCCCGCGTCCTCGACGAGAACCCGGTTGGTGCCGATGCGCAGCAGCTTGAGTCCGCCCACATCGCCTCCCTCGCCGATCATGGCGGTCTGACCGTTGGTGCCGCGGAGGAAAACGTTCGTCCCGGCGATGCCCAGCAACGCCATCGGCAGCGGTCGCTGAACCGGTCCGAGGATTTCGCTCTGGATCACCCGGTCGAGCCGGGCCTGCGCCAGTGGCGATAACGGCGCGGCCGGTTTGCCCGGTCCGCCACGGCCCATGCCGGGCATCATGATTCCTGGCGGCATTCCCGGAGGGCCGGCGGGTTTGGCGGCCACAGCGTTGGTCTTAGCCGCGGCCGCGTTGGTGCCGGCGACGACGTTGGTCCCGGTCAGTGTGTTGGTGCCGACGATGGCATTCGTTCCAGCGGGTGCGTTCGTGCCCGGCTTGTTGGCAATGGCATCCACTTTGTTGGAAGCCGGTGCATTCGTGCCGCCAGCCGTGACCACGACCGGATTTGTCGTCGGCGAAGCTGGACCGGCTTTCGCCGTGACGGGCGCGGCGTTCGTGTTGTCCGAGGCCAGCGTGGGCAGTTCGGGGATGCGCAGGTTTGACAGCGGGCTCGGGCGGAACAGGGCGTAGCCCGCGCGCACCGCGAGCACGACAGCGAGGACCAGGCAGACCTTGCGCAGGATGGGTTCGAGACGGTCAGACACGGGTGGCCTCCCGGGGTTTCCATTGGTCGAAGTCGAGGACGATCACGGTCAGATGCAGCTTGAGCATCCCGGGCCCGCGCGGATCGGCGTTGATCTGCACGGAATCCACCACCACGGGAACCCCCAGCGTGCTGAGCCGTGCGACAAATCCCATCACGGCCGCTGCCGGACCCGTGGCGTCGAACTGGATCGTGCCCAGTTCCTTTTCCGTGTTGCGCGCGAGCGATTCCCGGACGGGTCCAAGCTGCAAGCCGCCGCCGGTCGCCGCCTGCTGCAACGCGGCGCTGGCCCGACCCACGACGGTGTTGGTTGCCAGCTTACCGGGATCGAACTGAAACTTGTCGAGCATCCGCTGAAGCCGGTCAGCCCGCGTCTGGTAAGGCTCGATCTCCTGCCGAAGCGCGTGGGCCAAGCGCACCAGCCGCGCGTAGTCGGCCTTCATCGCACCAACGCCGCCGAAGAATTTGAAACCGAAGAAGACCACGAGGTAGATCGCGATGCCGATGCCGCCGATCCGGACCGTCCGCTGTTCGCTGGGAGTGAGGTTCTTCATGGCTCAGTTCGGGCGCACCGTGGCGGGCGGGTTGGTGTTGGCAGTGGAAGGCTTGGCGGCAGAGTTGGTCGCGGGCGCATTCGTGCCACCGGCCGCGGCGTTGGTCTTCAGCGCCTCCGGCAGCACGGGACCGAGCTGGAGCGCCTCGCGTTCGGCGGCTCCCTTCCACTGGGCCGTGATGCGGAAGTTGACCCGCTGGTTGTTTTGCACGGGCGTCAGTTCCTCGACCACGACGCTGGAGAAAAACTTCGAGTCCATGAGCTTGGTGCGGAACTCGATGGCCTGCGGCGGTTGCTGCGCGTAACCGGTGAGGCTGATCTCGCCGCGTCGGTTCAACGTGAACGAGTCAATCTTCGTGCCCCGCGGCGCCGCCTCGGCGACCACAAAGCTGGCGTCGAGATACGGCGGTTGGCTGACGGAGAGATATTCGAGGAAGTCCAGCCGGCGGTCGATCTCGCCGAGGCGTGCGCGGTCTTTTTTCAGACCCTCCAGCTTGCGTGTCAGAATCGGCCAGCCGATGAACGCCTCGGCATACGGGAACAGCAGCACGGCGATCAGCAACGCCGCGGCGCGCAGTGCCCACTTCATCGGCGTGGCCGGCAATGCCATGCTGCTGACGGGCACGACGGCCTGCGGCAGCGCCAGGCGGAGCGGCACCACGGACGCGGCGAGACTTTGCAGCCCAATCACGGCGTCGGTGCGACCAGGCGTGGTGGTGGTATTGACGGAGGCAATCACCCGCAGCGGCGACAAGGCATTCTCCAAGACACCAATCAACGGCGTCAGCAGCGAACCGTTGCCGGTGAGCAGAAGGAAATTCCCCGGCTGCGTAGCGCGGACTGCTTCGATGAGCGGCGCGGCGGCGGCCGAGAGCGCTTGATCTTGACTCGCGTGCTGACTGTCGTCAGCGACGGCTTCGGCAGTGGGACAGCCGCCCTCGCCCGCAGTGCGACCGGCGAGGGCGCCGGTCGGACCGGACACCGGCGAGGGCGCCGGTGCCACTAGCGCAGCCAACCGGTCCAGAGACCACGGGAGTGCACGCACCTGCGTCGGAATGCCGTCCTTGAAAACGGCGAAGTCCGCGGTCCGGGCCGTGAGATCCAGCGCGGCGAAAGATTCGCGACCGGCCTGTTGCGGTCCGGTCCGCGCCACGCTTGCGAGCGTGAAGCCAGCATCGAAGCCCGCACTCGCGAACATGGCGGCCCAAGGTTCGACCGACTGCCTGCGGACGGCCGCGACGGCGACTTCCTGAATCCCGCCGACGGCCGGGGCCCCGTTTTCAAACCAGCCCCACGCGAGTTCCTCCGGCGGGATCGGGAAGCTGGCTTCCACCTGCAATTGCAGCACGCCCCGCAACACCGCCTTTGGCGTGACCGGCACGCGCACCTTGCGGATGGAGACACCCCTCGCCGGCAGCGCGCACCAGAGCGGACTGCGCGTCTGCCACGGCTTGCGGGGGGCGAGCCGAACGAGGGCTTCGGTGACCCGCGTCCGGGTCGCGTCGTCAGGCCGGCCTTCACCGTCGAGCGTTAGGAGCACATCCTCGCCGACGGTGCCGTTGAAGACGTGCAGCGTGTCGGCGCGAAGCTCGGCCCAGAGCGGCGGTGCGTTGAGAAAGTCCATGGCGCTCAAAGGTCGTCCTCCCGGTAGGCCAACGTGGTGAAGCCGGTGGTGCTGGCGCGCACGACCACCTCGAGGTGGCGCCGGTTGCCGCGTCCGGTCACAAGGCCTTCCGCCTGGATGCGGTAGGTCTCGGAACGCGTGGTGATCCGCGGGAGAAGGGGTTTCAGCAGCTCGCGGTTCATGCCGGTGACCTTGAGCAGGCCAAGCGGATGCGCGAACGGACCGGCGCTGGCGCGCTGCGCGAGGATGGCCTGCGCGAGCGGCGCCTCGACACCGGGCAGGCACGCCAGCACGGCGGCGCTGGCTGTGTTCACGTTGATCTGGCCCGTGCCGCGCGATTCGTTGCCATCGCCGGTGGTGAGGTTGTCGGCGACTTCCTGAAGCAGGGTTTCGGAGATCACCTTCGGCCCGTTGGGATTGCCCCCGCCGCGACTGAGCGGAACGCCATTCGGGCCAACGGCGCCTTGGGCCGGAGCCGCCGGCACGTCGAGGAGGTCGAGCAACGATTCGATCCGGTTCTGGTTACGATGGGCGACGATGGCCTTGGCGATTTCCTGAGTGAAGCCGCGCACACCGGCGATGGTCTTCTCGTCTGCCGTCTGCACGTTGACGCGTTCCTCGCCCGCGAGGGTGGTTTCCGGCGCGGCCGAGTGAACCGTGAGCAGCTCTTCCCAGCCGGTGTCGCCCGCATTCGGCGCATCGCCGTTTCGCGCACCGGTTCGACCGGTCAAATGGGCCGAGGTCACGCCGCGGACCATGAGCAGCTCGCGCACGGTCTGGAACGGCCCGTTGCTTACGGCGTGCGGAGGCTGGAGCGACGAGTAGTGGTCGATCTCCGCGCCGCCCGTGCTGACGGCATTGTCGCCGTCGCGCCAGTCGAGGATCGCGGCGGCGAGGTCGAGAGTGAGACCGGGAATGCGGATCAGTTCGTTGGTCGGCGCGACGTTGAGGTTCAGGCGCGCGGATTCGTCCATGAGGCCGTAACGCCAGCCCGGCCGGTCGGGATCACGGTGCCGCACGCTGAACCGGCCGCGTCCGAGCACGACTTCCTGAAACTGAGCCGGCGAATCTTCGAGTTCGTTCGACGGACTGCGCGCGGCGCGTTTGCTCTGGCGGAGTTCCGCGGCAAGGAGCGCCTTCGCCTTTTCGACGCCGGCCAGCGCGAGGTAATGCGCCTGCACGTCGTCGCCATGGTGCTTGGCGAGCACGAGGTCGAGCTGCGACGTCCGCAGCACGCTCACCACCACGAGCGCGAGCAGCGCCACGCACCAGAGCACTCCGACCAGGATGGAACCGCGTTGGCGCATGGTCAGAAGGAAATGGGCGCGCCCGGATTGGGCTGGCCAGGGTTGGCGGTGGACGGGCTGCCCGAAGAACTCGCGGCGCTGCCGCTGCCAGAACTGGCGCCGGCGAGATTGAGCCGAACGACGGTTTCAAAACGCAGCGGCAGGACTTCCTCAGCAGGCGACTTGCCCGTGGGTTTCGCGTCCGCCCCGGTTTCGGTGAGCAACAGCGTGATGCGCGCGGCCTCGGGCATGCCGACGAGGTTCGGCCGGTCGCGGAAGGAACTCGCCTGCTTCGCCTCACCGGCGGGATCACCCCAGGTGGCGAACCAGTCGTAGCCGTCGTAATACTCGACCTTGAAGCCGCGGACATTCGCCGCGATCTCCTCGCGTCGGCCGCCGGACAGCGGATCAAAGGCGAGTCCCGGATTCCGCCGGCGCCAGAGGGTCGCCACGCCGGTCTTGGGATCGAGCTGGACGAACCAGCTCACGCAGCAGTAGTCGCCTTCACCGGGTTTGGCGGGCGTGAAGTTGTGGGTGGCGAAGTCGAGGTTGTCGGCGTCCATCGCGCCAAGCTGGCGTTGGGCGCCGAGGAATTCCGGTCCCTTGTGCAGCGGACACGCCGCCCGCAGATCGGCCGCGATCAGCGACATCACCACTCGGCCGGTCTGGAAGACGTCGCTGCGCGGCTCGACCACGCGACGCGTCGCGAGGCCGGCACGCAGACAGGCATAGGCGGCACCCAGCACAACCGCCATGAGGGCGGCGCTGATGACCATTTCCACCAACGTGAAGCCGGCGGCAGAACGGCGGTGGCGCAATCTCATGGCGACTTCCCTCGGTTGCGCTGCGAGCGCGAGGATTCCTTGTCGGCCTTCGAAGCGGGCCGGTCCGACGGTGTCTGGTAAAGCAGCGTGGCCAGTTCGTAGATGGGCGGTTCGCCCGCCTCCCGTTCGACGGCGACGCGGACCTCGTGGAGTCCCTCGGTGGCGGTGGTGGAAATTGTCTGACGCCAGGTGAAGGCGCCTTCGGTGCCCGTGGTTTCGCCGTCGAAGAACAGGCCGTCGGCACGGAGGAACTCGAGGCGGTTCTCTGCGAGTTGGACGGCCTGGGTGTAATGGGCGCTGTCGCGGCTGGAACCCAGCGCCGTCGTGAGCCCACGGGTCAAGCCCGTGATCGCGACCGCCAGCACGGCGACGGCGACCATGACTTCCAGCAGGGAGAAGCCGCGCTGGCAGCGACAATACGCTTCTGTGCGCCGAACAGTGGCGGCGTCGGTTGGTAGCGCGGACTGGCAGTCTGCTGCGTCGCGGATTGGCAATCCGCAGGCGGTGCCGATGGCCTGTCGTTGGCCGACTGCCAGTCGGCGAAACAGCAGGTTGGCAACCTGCGCTACAATGTTTAGGCGTTCCGTGCGCAGCATTGCAAATTGAGCCTCCTGACGTCGGCTCGGAAAGCCCGCCTTCACCCTAGCCCTCTCCCCCGGGGAGAGGGGATCGCCCTCAGTCGAGAACAGACTCCACAGGCCGGACTGACGAGGACTGCGTTGGCGTGTGCTGAAGCGAAGACTTGAGTGTGTGGAGTCGAATGGTGGCGAGACATTCTCCCTCTCCCCGAGGGAGAGGGCCGGGTTGAGGGGGAACCGGGCGTCGTTCAAAGCCGCCACTCCGACAGCTTCCCGGTCGCAGTTCCGCATTCCGAATTCCGCATACGGCATTTCAGCCGGAGCCTCCTCACGTCGGCTCCTACGACTGCGATTGGTCGTGAGCGCGTTCATTGGCTGGCCAGCTCCTGGATTTTTGGACGCGCGGTCACGGGGTTGATGCGGATCGAGAGCCGGAAGCCAGCCCGGTCGCGCAGGATGAACTCTGCGCCTTCGGCGGTGCCGTCAGGAAAGAAACTGACGCCTTCGCCTTCGGCCGGAGAACTCGGAACCTCTCCTTCGCCCGGACGAAGCTGGACCACCACGCGGGGATCAATCGTGCCAGTTCCGCCGGGAACATCTACGCGGTCGGGCGCGGAAGGCATTCCTTCAGCACGGCGTTCGACTTTGAACTTTCCGGTCGTCGAATCGAAGCGGAGCCGGTAAACTTGGCCATCGGCGACCGACCGACCATAGGCCACGCCACACGCGCCGACTAGCTGCCGGGCGCTGGAACGCAGCAGGGCTTCCTCGAACGTGCCGCGCATTTCCGGCACGAGCACGGCCGTCAGGATGGTGATCAGCAGGATCACGACGAGCAGCTCGATGAGCGTGAACCCACGGCGACCGGAGCGTTGTGAAAGGCGGCTGTTCACCGGAAACGGGCTTACCAGTTGCCGACGTCAGCCCCGTCACCTTCGCCGCCGTCAGCGGCATCGGCGCCACGCGACCAGAGGTCGTAGCTGTTGGGATGATGGGGACCGCCCCGGCGATATTGGTAGGGATTCCCCCAGGGATCGTTGCGGAGCTGCTTGATGTAGGGGCCGCGCCATTTCGAAGCCTCGTTCGCCGGCGCCTTTTCAAGGACGGACAGGCCCTCCTCCTGCGTCGGGTAGCGGTCCATGTGGAGGTAATACTGCTCCAAGGCGGATTCGAGCGTGGCGATGTGCCCCTTGGCGGCGCCGACCTTGGCTTCGCCGGTGGCGCCGATGAACTGCGGGATGATCGTGGCGGCCAGGATGCCCAGGATGATCACGACGACCATGATCTCGAGCAGCGTGAAGCCGGCCTGACGGGGAATTGAGCGGGGGAACTTCATGGGAGGTTGGGAGGGTTGCATCAATGGATGCCTCGGCTGAGGCGGAAGATGGGCAGCAGGATGGCGATGACCATGAACCCGACCACGCCCCCGACGATCAGGATGAGGACGGGCGCGAGGAGAGAGATCATCGTCTTGGTCTTGGCGCGCAGATGGCGTTCCTCAATCTGGGCGACCTTGCCCAGCATGTCGTCGAGTTGGCCGGATTCCTCGCCGGCCGCGATCATCTGCACGGCGCTCTTGGGAAAAAGCCCGAGTTTGCGGAGGGGCGCGGCCAGCGAGTCGCCGCCGCGGGTTTCTTCGCCCACGCGGGCCAGTTGGGCGGCAATAACGAGGTTGCCGACGGTCGTTTCGACGATGCGCAGCGCGGGCAGGAGCGACACGCCGCTCTTGAGCAAGATGCCCAGCGTGCGGGCAAAACGGCTCAGGGCCGCGGTGCGAACCATCGACCCAAGAATGGGCAGGCGAAGTTTTACGCCATCCCACCAGAGTGCGCCAGCGGGCGTCTTGGTCTGCCAGCGGAACAGGACGGCCAGTCCGACCGTCGCCACGAGCAACCACGGCCAGTAGTGGGAGAAGAATCCGCTGACCCGCAGCAGGATCAACGTGGGGAGTGGCAGGACGTTGAGCATCTCCTCCAGCATGGAGAAGAGCTTCGGCAGCACGACGGTCAACAGCACGACCACGGTGACGACACCGAACCCCAACACGAAGAGGGGGTAGGCGATGGCCGAGACGACTTCGCTGCGGATCTCGTCGGTGTGTTCCAGCAAGTCGGCGAGATCGTTCATCACCCGCGGCAGCGCGCCGGCCTCTTCGCCGACGCGCACCATGCTGGTGTAGAGATTGCCGAAGAGCTTCGGATGCTGCGCCATCGCCGCCGAGAGCGACGAGCCGGCCTTTACCTCGGTGGCGATGCGCTGGAGCAGTTCCTTGAGCGCCGGGTTGGCCTCCTCGTCGGCGATGCCTTCGATGGCCTGCGGAATCGGAATGGCGGCGCCGAGCAGGGCCGCGAGTTCGCGGGAGAAGGCCGTGATTTCCTTGCGCCGGATGCCCGTGCCGAAACGGATTCCACCGGCCGCTACAACTGGGTTGGCGACCGTGGTCGAACCGCCCGAAACCGCTTCAAGCGAAGCCGGAAAAACGCCCCGTGTGGCCAGCAGGCGGAGCGCGGCCCGTCGGTCTTCGGCTTCGATCACGCCCGCTGCGCTCGCGCCGGAACCGGAACCACCCTGGTAGCGAAAGGCGGTCATTCTTGCACGTCGCCCGAGCAGACCCGGACGATTTCTTCCAGCGAGGTCATCCCCGCGGCGGCCTTGCGGAGGCCGTCCTCGAACAGGCTGATCATCTGGCCGCGCGACCGGGCGCGGAGTTCCGCGCTGGATTTGCGCTGGAGGATGAGTTCGCGGAGTTCCGGGGTGATGATCAGGAGTTCAAAGAGCCCGACGCGGCCGCGGTAACCGATCCCGCGGCATTCCGCACAGCCGGCGCCGGTCCAGAACTCCTCCTTCAGCGACCGGCCGCCGAGCACTTCGATCTTTTCGCGGACGGCCGTGGCGACTGGCGCGGGCGTTCGGCAGGACGGGCAGATGCGCCGGACGAGTCGCTGGGCGAGCACGCCTTCGAGCGACGACGAAATCAGGAACGGCTCGATGCCCATGTCGATGAGGCGGGTGACCGCGCCCGGGGCGTCGTTGGTGTGCAGGGTGCTGAAGACCTGATGGCCGGTCAGCGCGGCGCGGATGGCGATTTCCGCCGTCTCCACGTCGCGGATTTCGCCGACCATGATGACGTCGGGGTCTTGGCGGAGAATGGCCCGCAAACCGGTGGCGAAGGTGAACCCGCGGCTGGGCCGCACCGGAATCTGGGCGACGCCGATCAGCTCGTATTCCACCGGGTCCTCGATCGTCAGGATCTTCTTCTCGGGTGAATAGATGCTCTGGAGGATCGAGTAGAGCGTGGTCGTCTTGCCCGAGCCGGTTGGGCCGGTGGTGAGGAACAGTCCGTGCGGTTTCTCGACCAAGTGCTGGAGTCGGGCGGCGCGTTCGGAATCCAAGCCGAGTTCCTGGATTTGCTGGAGCCGGGAGTCCTTTTCCAGCAAGCGCATGACGACACTTTCACCGTGGGTCGTGGGCATCGTGCCGACGCGGATGTCCACCCGGGCGCCGCGGTGATTGATCTGGATATGGCCATCCTGCGGCAGGAAGCGCTCGGCGATGTTCATGTCGGCCATGATCTTGATGCGCGACACGAGCGCCGCATGGAGCGGCTTGGGCGGCGGGGGCTTTTCCTGGAGCAATCCGTCCACCCGGTAACGAAGCTGGATCGTCGACTCGAAGGGGAGGATGTGGATGTCGCTGGCGCGTTCCCGGAGCGCGGTGGAGATGATCACGTTGACCAGATTCACCACGGTCGGCTCGTTGGCCATCACCTCGATGTCGTGAAGGTTACGGCCTTCGGCGGCGGCACCGTTTGCCGGCTCCAAGTCCTCGATCATCCGCTCGACCGTAAGCTGGTAACTTTCGGTGATTCCCTCAGAAACCGTCTCGGCCGGAGCACTGGCTTCCTCCACCTCCAGCCCGGAAAGCAGCCGGAGGTCTTCGATCACTTCGGGTGCCATCGGGGACGCGGCCAGCACGACCAACGTGCCGTCCCGGACTTCCACGGGCAGCAGGCCATGGCGCTTGGCGAAGTCGGCCGGGACCAGCCGCAGGGCCTGCTGGGTCGCGGTCGTGCGCGCAAAGGAGGTGGCGGCCGGATCGCCAGCAGGTGCCTGGTTTCCGGCGAACTCCGTCTGAAGGGTATTGGACACGGGGTGAACGATTCCGGGCTCCTTGAAAACTTATCCGAGCCCTCCCTCAAACAAGGCTAGGGAAGAATAGTTTCACGGGTGCGGCCATCGGACTTCACGACTCGCGTGGTGTTCAAACTTTTTCTCAGGTGGGTTTGCCAAAGTGTTGCCTGTGCCGTTGGGAACCTCGGTCCGAGCAGGGCGCATCTTTTCACCGTGCGAGCCACGACCCGGGTTGGGCGGCAGGCCGGCCCAAGGTGCTTCCGGTTTGCAACCGGCAGGGGACGCGGCCCGGCTGCGAACTGACGGAGAAGACTTTTCCCAGCCGGACGTCACCTCCAGGGCGCAGCATTGCCCGGGCGGAGCCCGGCTCTTACGACGGGCCGGTGGCCGCGCTCCGGCCAGGCCTGCGGCGGGGTGGGTGCCCTGGTGGGAGGAAGTCGGGCCGTCGGGGGCCTGCCGGTTGCAAACCGGCAGCACTTTGCCGGCGCCGATCCGCACACGGTGTGTGGATGCGCCCGTCCGAGAACGTTGGTTGGCCTTCGGCCTTGTCAGTGCCGGCCCCGTCGCCATGCTCCGCGCCTCTATATGCTCAAGGCTGGCATCGTTGGTTTGCCGAACGTTGGCAAGTCCACCCTCTTCAACGCGGTGACCCGCACCCGCAAGGCGCAGGCGGCGAACTATCCGTTCTGCACCATCGATCCCAATGTCGGCGTGGTCACCGTGCCCGATGAACGACTCTACGTGCTTCAAAAGATCGCCAAGACCAACGTGGTCATCCCGGCGGCGATCGAGTTCGTGGACATCGCCGGACTCGTGAAGGGCGCCAGCGCCGGCGAAGGGTTGGGGAACAAGTTTCTCACGCACATCCGCGAGGTGGACGCCATCGTCCAGGTCGTTCGCTGCTTCGAAGACGCCGATATCCATCATGTCGCCGGCAGCGTTGATCCCATCCGGGACATCGAGACGATCGCCACCGAACTGGTGCTCGCCGACCTCGAATCCGTGAACAAACGCCTCGAAAAGGTCGCCAAGGACGCCAAGCGCGGCGACAAGGCGGCCCTCGCCGAACAGGGAGTGTTGCAAAGGCTTCAACCCCACCTCGACGCCGGCAAACTGGCCCTTACGCTGGAACTGACCGCCGAGGAAAAGGCGCTTTCCCGCACCTTTTGGCTGATGACCGACAAGCCCACGATTTTTGCCTGCAACGTCAAGGAAGGCGACCTGGCCACGGCTGATTCCAATCCCTACGTCCTCAAGGTGCGGGACTATGTGAAGCATCACCTCGCCTGCGAGGCCGTGGTGATTTCCGCCCAGATTGAAAGCGATCTCGTGGACCTGACGCCCGATGAGGCAAAGGAATTCCTCACCGCCCTGGGCGTGAGCGAATCCGGCGTCGGCGGCCTGATCCGGGCGACCTACCATCTGCTGGGCCTGCGGACCTATTTCACCGCGGGCGAAAAGGAAGTGCGCGCCTGGACCATCCATGTCGGCAACACCGCCCCTCAGGCGGCCGGCGTAATCCACAGCGATTTCGAGCGCGGCTTCATCAAGGCCGAGACGGTCGCTTACAAGGATCTCGTTGAATGCGGCTCCGTGGCCGTCGCCCGCGAGAAGGGCCTCTACCGCATGGAAGGCAAGGAATACCTCGTGGCGGACGGCGACGTGCTGCTGTTCAAGTTTAACGTGTGAGGCCAAGCGGCCTCCGCCGGGCAAGATTCTCGGTTCGCCCGTTCTGCAGTTCTCCCGGGTGGAGCGCGCGGAACTCTAGGCCGCCGCCGCCTCGGTCTTGCGCCGGATTAGCGGAGGCGATTCGCCGCGCACGACGGCCCGGTTGACGGTAATGCCGGCGATGTCGCCCGACGAGGGCACGTCGAACATCATGTCGCGCATCACGCGTTCGAGGAGACTGCGCAGCGCGCGGGCACCGGTGCCCTTCTTGATGGCCTGCAGGGCGAGTTCGCGACAGGCGTCGGGCGTGATCACCAGTTCCACCCCGTCGATCGACAGCAGTTTGGAGAACTGCTTCACCAAGGCGCTGCGGGGTTCGGTTAGGATGTGCACCAGGTCGTCTTCGGTAAGTTCGTCCAAGACGCTGATAACCGGCAGGCGGCCGACAAATTCAGGGATGAACCCGTAGGTCAGCAGGTCCTCGGGCTCGACGCGCTTGAGCACTTCCTGGGTCGTGAACTTCGCGGCGTCGATCGTTTCCGGTCCCGTGGCGAAGCCCATGACCCGGCGCCCCAGCCGTCGTTGGATGATCCGGTCGAGACCGACAAAGGCACCGCCGCAGATGAAGAGGATGTTGGTCGTATCGACCCGGATGTATTCCTGCTGCGGATGTTTCCGCCCTCCTTGGGGGGGCACGTTGCAGACCGTGCCTTCGAGCAGCTTGAGGAGGCCCTGCTGGACGCCTTCGCCCGAGACATCGCGCGTGATCGAGACATTCTCGGTCTTGCGGGCAATCTTGTCGATTTCGTCGATGTAAATGATCCCCATCTGGGCCCGTTTGACGTCGTAGTCGGCGTGTTGCAGGAGCCGGAGAATGATCGTTTCGACGTCTTCGCCGACGTAGCCGGCCTCCGTGATGCTCGTCGCGTCGGCGATGGCAAAGGGCACATCGATGACACGGGCGATGGTCTGCGCAGCGAGCGTCTTGCCGCTGCCAGTCGGCCCGATCAGCAGGATGTTGCTCTTCTGGAGTTCCACCTCATCGGGGCCCGAATCCGCCACCGAGAGGATGCGCTTGTAGTGATTGTAAACGCCAACTGCGAGGGTCCGCTTGGCGTCGTCCTGTCCGATGATGTGCTGGTCCAGGCGGCGTTTAAGCTCCGCCGGTTTGGGCACGTTTAGCCGGCGAAGTTCCTTTTCTGAATCGCGGCTGATTTCCTTGGACAGGACGCCCTGGCAGACAATGACGCAGGCGTCGCAGATGTAGACTCCCGGCCCGGCAATCAGCTTCTTCACCTCTGCCCGGCTTTTGCCGCAGAAGCTGCACATGGTGATCTGAGTGCTACGCGCCACGAGTCTTAAGATTCAGCAGTTAGCGGATTTTTCCAGTGCGGATATCACTTGTTGTCTTCCGCCACGAGCGTCGGCAATTCCCGGCGGGATTTAACCACCTCATCCACCAGGCCGAACTCTTTCGCTTCAGCCGCGGTCATGAAATTGTCGCGATCACAGGCCTTTTCGACAATCTCGACGGGTTGACCGGAATGATGGCTCAGGAGTTCGTTGAGACGTTTCTTGAGCCGAAGCATGTGCTTCACCCGGATTTCCACATCGCTGGCCTGGCCTTCGGCGCCGCCCAAGACCTGATGGATCATGATGTCGGAGTTGGGCAGGGCGTGGCGTTTTCCCTTGGTGCCCGCGGCGAGCAGCACGGCGCCCATGCTGGCCGCCATGCCGACGCAGTAGGTGTTCACGTCGCAGGTGAGCCACTGCATCGTGTCGTAGATAGCCAGACCGGCCGTCACGGAGCCGCCGGGTGAGTTGATGTAGAAATGGATGTCCTTCTTCGGGTCACTCATCTGGAGGAAGAGGAACTGCGCGACGATGACGTTCGCGACCATGTCATCAACGGGCGTGCCCAGAAACACGATCCGATCCTTGAGGAGGCGGCTGTAAAGATCGTAGCCGCGTTCGGAGCGGCCGTCCTGTTCGATGACGTAGGGGATGCTAAAATTCCGCATAGAATGGCCGAAGCCGCGGCAAGCTAGGAGTGGGGGTCGGTATGGTCAAGGAACCCGCCTACCGCCGGCCTGGGGAGTGGTTCACTGGGTTGACTCTGGCCCCATACCTCGGAGAAACCCGGCGATCTCCTTCCAGATTTCCTCCGGCTGACTGATGGCCTCCCAGTGCTCCTCGCCGGGAAACTCCCAGAGGCGCTTGGGGCCGCCTTGGTAGCCGCGGAACAAGGTTCGTCCCAATTCTGGAGGCACGATTGAGTCGGCGCCTCCGATGACGACCGCAACCCGGCCGCCAAAACCTGCAAGCCGCTGATCGGACGGAAACCGGTCGCGCAGGAGCCATCGGACCGGCAACCATGGATAATGGGACGAAGCGGCGGCTGGCAGGTTATTAAAGGGAACGAGCAGGCAAACCGCGGTCACCCGATCACGAAACCTTCCAGCCAGATACGCCGCCACGCCGGAGCCGAGTGACTCGCCGACCAAAAACAGCGGCCCCGGCCGATTCGTCAGCGCCGCGAGGCCATCCGCCGCGGCGGCCAGCAGCGAAGCTTCGGTGGGTTCGCCAATCCGATCCGCGTAGCCCGGGTATTCGAGGACGAACGCGTCCCACGGGGCGACCGCTTGAATTGGGTCGGCCAGATACTCACGGCCGACCGCAGTGCCCGCATTTCCGTGCGTGATCAACACGGTTCCGGCAGGAGTTTTTGCCGGTGCCAGGCGCCACCAACCAATCCTAACTCCTTCAGCATTCACCCAGGGCTGAAACCGCCTTGTCGCGGCCAACCGGGCCAACTCCGCGGTTGGCAACCGCTCGGGTTGGTAAATGAGGGATCGCTGCGCAAGAAAAAGCACCAACGACAGTCCGGCATAGATCAGCCCGGCCAAGATCAACAGGCGGAGCACCCTCTTCATTTGATTCCGTGACCGCGCCGCCGGAATTGACTCAGGGGGACTTCACCGGTCCGCGGCCGGAGAGTTTCAACTCTTGGAGGGCGGTGAGCGCCGCCGCACTTTCCGCGAGCTTCTTGGAGCGCCCAATCCCCCGGCCCAGCTCCACTCCTTCGTGGTAAACTGCACTTTCAAACTGACGGTTGTGGTCCGGGCCGCTGGCGGAAAGCTGCTCGTAGCGCGGAGGTTCCGGTGAACGCGCTTGGAGCAATTCCTGCAGTTCGCCCTTCGGGTTGTCGAGGTTGGGGAGTTCGTTGACCGCGCCAAACGAGTCGCTGAACAGCCGGAGAATGAGTTCGCGGACGGCCTCGAAACCGGAATCGAGATAGACTGCCCCGACCAGCGCCTCGAAGGCGTCCGCCACGGTGGAGGTTCGAACGCGACCGCCGGTAGATTCTTCGCCCCGGCTCAGGATCAAGAAGGAACCCAAATTGAGTCGTCGGGCATGAGATGCCAATGCGAGACGATTCACCAGTTGGGCGCGGGCCTGGGTCAAAGGCCCCTCGCCATAGGAGGGAAACCGATCGTAAAGCGCGCTCGTCACGACCAGTTGCAACACGGCGTCGCCGAGGAATTCCAACCTTTGGTTGTGCTGCTGAAGGTGGCCAACGCCGGCCTCATGCGCGATGGAGGGATGGGTCAGGGCCAGCAGCAGCAGATTGCGATCCTTGAACCGGTAGCCCAGTGACGTTTCCAACTGTTCGGTGTTGATCACTGGAAGAAGAGGTGTCAGGGAGTTTCAACGGGCGCGAGCGAGCCCACTTCACTGGGCGCGTTGAACGGTTCTTCGTTGGGTTCCGCATCGACTGGCAGGCCGTTGACCAAGAGATCTGCCACCTCATGCTGCACTTGGTCGAGTTGGGAGAGCTGCAGATCCGGATCAGTAATCGTGAAGATGTCGCCGGTCGAGGGTTGCTCATACACGAAGACGCGACGTCCGGCCTCACGCAACTGCGTCTTGACCTTGAGCACGCGTTTCCGTTCGAGCATTGCCGCGAGGATATAGCAGGCCGCACCAAACCTAGGCTCCCGCAGCTCGATCAGCTTCCGGAGCAGGGACTCTGCATCGTCCTTCCGGATGGCCTCGGGTGGCCTCGGTGGCGGGGCGTGGTAGGTGCCACTCCAGTGCGAAACCAAGTTCGGGCGCCCGAGAATCTCCGGACCGTGGGTCTTCCACGCTTCGACGCGCAAATCGAGCCGTTCAAATCCGTGGCGCTGCTCGAGCAACACCGTGTGAAACGGCTCGCCCTCAGTGAAGACATGGCCGGAAACAAAGCACTGGTGGCCGCGAGATTGGATGTTCCACTCGTTCATGGATGAGCAACCGATGGGGTTCCGATGTTCCGTCGAGTATGCGGGGAGCGAATCCGGCTGCAATCCGGTTTTGCATTTTCCACAACTAATGGTGGCCGTGTCCGCACGCCACCTAACTTCTTGCGGTCAGCAGGCCGGAGAAGGCCAACGAAAAACCCCGCGGCTTGCCGCGGGGTTTGAGGCCTTCAGCCAATCGATCGGCGCATCACCCAGCGATCGCGCTGTCCAGAGCCTGTTTGAGCGCCGCCTTGGGTCGCATGCCCACAAGTTGGGCGACCACTTGTCCATTCTTGAAAACCAAGAGCGCAGGAATTCCGGTGATGCCAAACTGAACCGCCAGTCCCTGTTCGCTATCGACGTTCACTTTGCCAATGGCCGCTTTCCCATCGTATTCACCTGCCAACTCATCCAAGAGCGGCGCCAACATACGGCAAGGGCCGCACCATTCGGCCCAAAAGTCGACCAGCACCGGCTTACCCGACTTCAGGACAGTGTCGCCAAAATTGGCTTCGGTGATCGTAAGTATCTTGTCGCTTGCCATGATTAAGAGGCGGTAGGCACGAGAAATAGAAGGCTGACAATCGTGCCGAGGGCCAAGGCTACTGTCGCGAAGGCGAGTCCGACGTCAATGCCGCTGACCGCCGGGGCGGATGGGCGGGCCGGAGCGGGGGCTGGACGGGCCGGAGCAGCGGGAGCTGCCGGGGCGGCAGGCTTGGCCGGAGCCGCAGGGGCGGCGGCCGCGACAGGTGCAGCCGAAGCTGCGGCAGGTGCCGGTGCCGGAGCCGCTGGTGCGGGAATCTTGATGGATGGGCCACCGGCGGGCTTGGGCGGCAGGCTGATTCGGACGGTCTGCTTCTTCGCGGCAGCATCGGCGGGCTTAGGCGGCTCGGGGGCCGGTGCTGGCGGAACGGGAGTATTAGGATCAGCCATAGGAAATTTGTTGGGGCAAGCTACGGACCCGAAAAATCTGAGTCAAACCGTTTATAGGCGTGAACGGAAAATAGCCGCACCACGGCCATGTTGAACCAGGTTGACCAGCGGCATCTTCACTTTCCCTTTCGGGGTCCTGCTCCCTTTTTCAACGCCAGAGGCCGGGGTCAAAACCGGGGTCATTGGCGAGGATCCGTGAGGCTCAACGGCTCATTTCCATTTCCCCCAAACGGGCTGCCCGACGCACGCTCAATCAGTTCAGAATGGGATTTCGCCGGCATCCGCAGTGTCGTGGTAGCGGGTGCCCGCCATCTGAGGCCGGAGGCTCCATTCTTCGATCAGTTCACGGGGCAGTTCCCCGAGGAATCTGGACGCCTGTTGCAGTCCGCTCCCGCCGCCCTGCATGAAGCGCAGCAGCGGGTAACTGAGGTAGAGTTCGTTTTTCGCCCGTGTCACCGCGACGTAGAACAGCCGCCGTTCCTCCTCCTCTGCATCGGGCAAATCCAGTGCACGGGCGTTCGGGAACATCCCGTCGCAGAGCATGATCACAAACACGGTGCCAAACTCCAACCCTTTGGCCTGATGGATGGTGGAGAGCCGGAGTTTTTCCTCCTCGTCGGAATCCCGGTCAGCCGAAGTTTCCTCGGCTTCGAGATTTGTCTGCAGCGCTAGCTGGGTCAGGAAGTCGCCGGTCCCGCTGAATTGCTGGGCGTAATTGGCCAACTGCTCCAGGTCATCCAACCGGTTTCGCGGGTTGTCGTAGTTCGCCTTGAGAAAGTCTTCATAATCGGCTTCGACCACCAGCCGGATCATCCGTGCGGGATTGCCGCGAAATCCCTCCGCCTCCGCTTGGGAAATCGTGGCAGTGAACTGCGCCCAGGCGGCCGCCGATTTTTTGGGCACCGCCGAAACGATGCCGCTTAGCAGGGGGGCCACCGGAATCGCGGGCAATTCGATTGCCGGCCCCAATCCGCCGTCATTGTCGGACAGTTCACCGCTGGGCATGGGAGCCGGCGGTAGGTAGCCACCCGCGGCGAGACGCAGTCCGAACGCCGTCCAGAGCTTGTCCGCCCCCTTGCCTCCGATCCCGGGCAGCATTTTCACGAGGCGCTTAAAGGCGAGTTCGTCGCCCGGATTCGTGATGAGCTTCAGGTAGGCGGCGACGTCCTTGATGTGAGCCTGTTCAAAGAACCGGATTCCGCTGGTGATGAGAAAGGGAATGTTCCGGCGGGTCAGTTCGAGCTGAAGTTCGAGGGCGTGAAAATGGGACCGGTAAAGCACGCACATGTCGTCCAATCGCTGGCCTTCGTCGCGCAGTTCGAGCACGCGCTGGGCAATGAACGACGCCTGTTCGCTGGCTTCACCGCAGACCACCAGCACCGGTTTGGTTCCGGAAGGCCGGGCCGGCTGCAACACCTTGGGAAACTGGCGCGTGTTGGCCGCGATCGCCGCATTGGCCAAGGCCAGGATTTCCGGGGTGCTGCGGTAGTTGGTTTCGATCTTGAAGACTTGGGCGTCCGGGAAACGGCGGCTGAATTCCAGGATGTTCGCGAAGTTGGCCCCGCGCCACGAATAGATGCTCTGCGCGTCATCGCCGACCGCCATCAGGTTACGATGTCGCCCCGCCAGGAGGTCGAGCAGTCGGCCCTGAAGGGTGTTGGTGTCCTGATACTCGTCCACCAGCACAAACTGAAACCGTCGCTGGTAGAAATCCCTCAGGTCGGCGTGTGTTTCCAGCAATCGCAGCCATAGCACCAGCAGGTCGTCGAAATCCATCAGGCCGGTTGTCCGCTTCCGTTCAACGTAACGTAGCCGGACCTCCTCGATCACGTTGCCCAGCGGCACGAAGGTGTCGTAATCGCGCTCCAAAACTGCCGCCACCGGGCAGCCTAGGTTGACCGCCATGGAGAAGATTTCCCCGAGGACTTCCGGCTTCGGAAACCGGGTAAGTTTGGGATCAATGCCGGCCTCCGCGAGGCACGCGGCCAGCAATTCCTTGGCGTCCTCCCGGTCTGCGATCGTGAAGTCCGGGCGATAGCCGAGCCGGTCGGTGTGCCGGCGCAGGATTCTCATGCCGACCGAGTGAAAAGTTCCTCCCCAAAGATTGGAGAGGTCACCGCCGACCAGGTCGGCCACCCGTTGCATCATCTCCCGCGCGGCCTTGTTGGTGAAGGTCAGCAGCAGAATCCGATCGGCCGGAATTCCGTGTTCCAGGAGCCAGGCCACCCGAAAGGTCAGCGTGCGCGTCTTGCCCGCCCCGGCGCCCGCCAAAACCAAGGAAGGCCCCGGCGGAGCCGTCACGGCGGCCAACTGTTGCGGGTTGAGTTCGTGGGCGTAGTCAATCCGCAGGTCGACCGGCGACTGGAAGGGATTCAGTTGGTATTCACGCGCCACGCGCGAAGCATGGAGGTTCCACGCGCAGGAAACAGCGGCAAAGTGAGGCCTCGCTCAGGCCGCCAGCGCGAGCATCCGGTTCAGCTTCGCCAGATTTCCTTCGATGGCTTCCAGATAGTCGTTTTGCCCGTCGGCCGAGCTCAAAAAACGATACAATCCGCGGAAGTCATTTTCGATCTTGGGCAGGACGTAATTCCTCCAGAACCCAGGCGTTTTCCGCATCAGATCGTCCACCCCACTGAACAGGATGGGGGGACCACCGCGGCCGGCATTGAAATCGGCGGATTCCCGAAATTCCTCAAACAGGATTGGCAGCTTATCCACGTAATCGCAGGCGGCCATCTGCCCGAGCAGATCAGCGGTGCCGAGGGCAAAGCCGGCGATTCGCTCTTCATCGGTTTGAAAATTCAGGGCACCCGGGCTCACGCCCACTCCGGTGCAGCGGATCATGCTTTGGACCCCTTGCACCTGCCGGACGGTGAATCCTCTGGCCAAGAGCAGGCGTTCCGCAAAATCGCAGGAGCGGTTGACGTGGGTTAGGGTGTATTTTGCCCCGGTTCCTTCGCAGTCGTCGCGGGCCTTCAGGTAGCCGGTGTCGTGCAGCAGGATCGCCAGCAAACCCAGTTGGAAGGTGTCTTCGGACAGGATCGGTTCCGCGGAGGCTTCCGCCCGGCGACGGAGCATCGTCGAAAAACACAGCGTGCCCTGCAACGTGTGCTCGAAATCGTGATACCTCGCATCGATCGCCTGGCAATCGGGCAACCGACCCTCGAAACAATCGGCTGCCCATCCAAACGCCCGCGAAACGAACTGCTGGTCGCCGGCGGGAAACATGGCCCAATAGTCTTGGGCCACACAGCGACGAACAGCAGCGGCGTCCCGGGTGTCCACGCGCAACGGCATGAAGCGGAGACTTACCAGTCTGGTTGCGGTTTGCACGGCCGAAATTCGCCGCATAATACGGGCCACCTGCCAATCCAAGAAAAAAGTCCCTGGCGGGCCGGCCTGACGCCAAAACGACCGCTTCCAGTCTTGGAAAGGGGCAAAAGCGACCCGATTTCGGCCGTTGCGACTGGAAACCTTTGGCGATCTACCGGCCCAAGCCGGCCGAAGACAGTTCCTTCAGCTTTTCCGAAACAGTTCCCTTATCAATGGTTTGCGCCGCCAGCTCCCAGCCGTCGCCGATGCTGCGGGCGGCGCCGGCCAGGAACAGGGCCGCGCCGGCATTGAGCAGCACTGCCTCCCTCTTGGGCCCTCGGTCCCGACCCGCGAGCACCTCCCGGATTATCGCGGCATTCAGCGAAGCGTCGCCACCCGCCAAGTCGTCCAGCCTTGCCGGACAAACCGGCAGATGGTCCGCCGCCCAAGTAGACATCCCAAAGCCTCGGTCGTGGTAGAATTCGGCTACATGGTTGAGTCCCAGCGTGCTGAGTTCGTCGAGATACGCCGGTCCGCTCGAGCCGTCCGTTGGAACCTCCCCCGTGACCACCATGGCACGGCGGGCTCCCAGCGACTGGAGGGTTCGAGCCAGCGGTTCGCACCATTGCGGCCGGGGAACTCCCACCAGTTGGGCACTGGGCCGTGCCGGATTGAGCAGCGGACCCAACAGGTTAAAAACGGTCCGCTGGCCCCGGTCCGCGCACAGCTTTCGCGCCGGGGCGATGGCTTTGAAGGCTGGATGAAAACGCGGCGCGAAGAGGAAGGCAAAACCGCTCGTCGCCAGCGCTTCGGCCACCTGTTCGGGGGTCTGATCCACGGGTATTCCCAGCGCCTCCAACACGTCGGCACTGCCGGATTTCGAGGTGATCGCGCGGTTTCCGTGCTTGGCCACCACCACCCCTGCCGCAGCGCAGAGGATGGCCCCGCTGGTCGAGATGTTGAAGGTGTTTAACCGGTCGCCACCCGTTCCGCAGACATCTAAGATTTCGCGATTCCGAATGTCGGCCCGCAGCGGCACCGGAACGGAAAGGTCACGCAGCGCCAGTGCGAAGCCGGCAATTTCTTCCGCCGACTCACCTTTGCTGGCCAAGGCGGCAAGAAAATCCGCCTTGGATTCAGCCGGTAGGGCCGGATCCGTCAGCATGCGGACCGCGGACGCGACCTGTTCTGAAGTCAGATTCTGGCCGTCCCGCAACTGCGTCGTGAAGTCAGCAAACATGGGCGGTCAAGGTAGCCGGGAGATTATTTTCAGGAAAGCCGTCCTTGCGATGAGCCCGGCACGTCGCTAGCTGAGGAGTGGAGCCAGAATGAAAGCGTTACCCATCATCAACACCGCCGCCGCGATCAGCTTTGCGGCGGGGATCGCACTGGCGGGCACCGGCAATCGGGCGCCGACCCGAACCAAAGGCACCCGTGAAACCGATTCCGAGCGAACTTCCACGCGGGGCGGCGCCCGAAAAATCCGGCCCGCGTCAGCGCGCACGCCCATTGATCCGACCTTGGCCCATGCGTCGTTCGCCCGCGCCCTCACTTCGGCGCGGGGCGGGTCCCGCTAGTTTCGCGCGGCCGCCATTCCCTCCCGGCCATTCAGGTTCCTGCCGGGATCTTGTTGATCAGCTCCTGCAAGGACACTTTGGCGGCCCGAGAATCTTCCGCCGCCACCACCGCTTCAAACTCACCGCGGACAACAGCCCGCGCCTTGTCGTCGTGGGTCAGCAAGTCGTTGCCCGAACCCGCCCGGATCGCCCGCAGGACATCCCGGACGGTAATCTGCCCCAGCGGCCGCGCCGGCGTGTAGGCGGTTTCGCTGGAAGTCGTCTCAACCAACAGCCGGGCCCCGACCAGCAGCTGCAACAGATCCTTGGCGAGCGTTGGTGGCACGCCGAACGTTTCGGCGCAGTTCGTCGCGGTCAGCGCCTTGTCGCCGACCTGAAATCGCCGGCCGATTTCCGCCATGAACCGAAGGGCGACGAATTCCCGTGCCTGTTGGTGAACCTTCCCGCCCTGCCGCTCCTGCAAATACGCCTTTCGGAACTGGAACACGTAGGCCACCTGCGCGCCGAACAACAGGATCAGCCACGAAAGGTATAGCCCCAGCAGGAACAACGGCAGGATGCCCAGCGAACCGTAAATCTTGCTGTAAGTGATCACCCGCGTGTTGTAGAGCGCCGCCATCCGGCCATTGAGCATCCACAGGGTGGCCGCCACGAATCCACCCACCAACGCCGCCGACCAGCGGACACGGGTGTTGGGCATCCACAGATAAAGGGCCCCGAGGGCCAGCGAACTCAGCGCCAACGCCGGCACCCATGCCAGCGACAGAATCACCTGGTTGGGTATCCAGCCGGGCAGCCATCCCGAATTGCCCAACTGCGGCAGGTAGGTCGTGCCTTTGACAATTAGAATCACGATCGGGCCGAGAGTGATGACCGCCCAGTAGACCACGATGCTCATCATCCAGCCCCGGCCCTGGCTCACGCCCCACATGCCGTTGAAGCCGCCCTCGATATTGCGCAGCAGGCTGATCGCGATGAACAGCAGGCCGGCCATCGCAGTTGCCCCAATGGTTCCGAAGCGGATGTTCCCGACGAACTCAACGATCTTGTCCGCCAGTTTCGCGCGCTGCTCCTCCGCGGTGAGCGCCCGTTCCTCCGTCGACGAAATCCCATTGGTTGATACCGTGGTCACACCCTGGGTCCGGCCCCCGGCAGCTCCCGACAATTCGGTCGTGACGCCGATCGAAGGTGCGAATTTTTCGACCGCCGTGTTGATCCAGCCAACGAGTTCCTGCTTCTGCTCATTCTCATCACGCGGCAGAAACAGGGTGAGCACCGAAATGGAGACGGCGAGCAACGGCACCAATGCCAGCAGCGTGGTGTAGGCAAGGGAGGCCGCCTGCGCTGGCCCGCGGTTCTTGAGGAAGTTCTGCCCGACCAGGATCCAGAAATGGACGAGCCGTTGCGCCCAGCCCAAGCGGTGCTCCTGTTCGGCGATCGCGTCGTCGTCCATCAACTGGCGCACCTGGGACCGCAGTTCCTGCAGCTTGGCGCGTTTCTCTTCTGCCATGCGCGGAGCCTATCGGTTGGGAACAGGGCAGCAACCTCGCACTCTCCGGGAATCGTGGCTTTACGAGGCGGCCGGCGGGTAGTGCGAGCCGCGCCGGCCCGTCCGTTCAGTTCAGCACGAATTGCACGTCCTTCGATTCGAGCCGGACGGCTTCCGGCATCTGCTTGGGATCAAGGCGCACCACGATCCGATGGGAGCCCGCGGCGAGTTCCACGGCGCTTTCACCGGCAGCTCCCGCCCGCTTGCCGTCCACCCAAAGCTCGGCGCCGGGTCCGGCCGCCAAGTTGAAACGGACGACGCCAGCCTTGGCCGTGGTCACCTCCGTGGCGGCGAAAACTCCGTGACGTGACGACCACCCCTCGGCTTGGAGCGCCTCGCCGATCATCCGTTTTGAGACAACACCCTTCACGAGCGCGAGCGCAGTCCGCCAGCGTTTGTCGTCCGCTTTGGCGGCGACCGGCCACAGCTCCTTGCCCGCCTGCGCGTCGGTGTGGAACGTCTGGGCAAACTGCCAACGCCGCGCGACGCCACCCTGCGCGGCATCAAAGTCACCCGGTTTGCCGAGCCGGCTCAGGAACGCGAACAGATCCAACTGCTCCTGCTCGTTCAACGGGTCGAGCAGGCCCCCCGGCATCAACGACAGCGTGCCCTGCTCACGCTTCGAAATGTCGGCCTTCGCGATGGCCTGCTCCTTTCCGGCGGCATCGCGCAAGATCACTTCCTGGCCGGTTTCCCGGGCGAGCGTGCCGGTGTATTCGGTGCCGTCCTTGGTCGCGACGATCAGGGAGTGGTAGCCTTCCTTGATCTTCACGTTGGGCAGCAGCACCGACTCGACCAAGTAGTCGATCGGAGCGCTGGCGCCGATGCTGGTCATGTCCGGGCCGACCTTGGCGCCGGCGCCGCCAATCGCGTGACAGCTCACGCACGCCAGATCCTGCCGGCGGTAGATCCATTCGCCGCGATAGGGATCCCCCTTGGTGGCGGCCTTGGCGGCGATTTCCTTGACCAGTTCCGCGCTCGCCGCTGCAGTGTCGGCGGCGAGCGCGGCGCCTTTCGCCAGCGCGATGACGAGGTCCACCTCGTTGCGGCCGCCTTCCCGGGCGGCTCTCATGCCGGCCTTCGCCGACGCCGGCGAAATCCCGGCCTCGGGCAGCCTTTCGGCGATCTGCTTGCCAGCGCCCTTGACGGCCAAGACCGACCGCCAGAATTCCAGGGCAACGTTTTCGTCGGTCGTGGACTTGGCCTGCTCAACAATGGCCGGCAGCGCCCTGCCCAGATCCAGCGCGGCCAGGATGCCCACGGCCTGACGGCGGACCGCGGCGTCACGGTCGGCGGTGGACAGCTTCGCGAGGGTATCTACGGCCCCGGCGCCGCCGATCTGGCGCAGCGCGGCAAAGGCGGCGGAGCGCACTTCCGGGGCGGAATCCGCCGCCCCGGCCAACTCGCCGAGCTTGCCGAAGGAAGGGCCAAGGTCTTTCCATACCGCGGCGAGTTTCAGCGCCTCAACCTGCACGGGTGGCGCCTTGGAATCGAAGAGCCGGCCCAGCGTCGTGGTGTCGCCCACGGGCTTCGCCTTCCGGAAACGCGTGGCATCGGCGAGTGACTTGATCGCGCGCGCGGTGGCGGCGTCTTCGAAGCCTCCGTTCAAGGCCTGGTCGAAGAGTTGGCGGAGCTGTTGGGGCGATCCGGCGGCGCCGATCAGCTCGATCCACGGACCCGCGCCGTCCTGGCCGAGCGGACGGCTGGCCAACACCTGCCCGAGCACGCGGCTGGCCTGTTCCGGCTTCAGCGCCTTGAGCGCGAACTCGAGCTGCTTTTCGCGACCTTCCGGCTTCCAGGCGCCGCTCTGGAGCGCGGCGATCCATGGTTCGGCGAGGTCGTTGATCGTCAGCCAGAGCGCGTAGTCAAGCGTCGGGTCCATCGGTTTCTCCAGCGCGCTGAGCGCAAGGGCGGCGGACTCTGCGCTTGGAATCTTGGCCAACGCCCGGAGCGCCTCAACGCGGACTTTGGGCGAGTCGTCCAGGACGAGTTTGCCCAGCGTAGCGAGGCGCGGGTTGGATTGGGCCACGAGTTGAAGGGCGGCTGCCAGGGTGGTGATCGTGGCGAGGCGTAAAGTCGGCTTGTGCATGAACGAAGGAGGAAAAGGTTTCCGTGGTGGGCTGGGTCAGCGCGCGAGCTGCCGCGCCGCGGCGGTTCGGAGCCGTTCGTCCTTGGCCGCGACAAGTTCACCGACCAGATCGTCGGTCGGCTTTTCGAAGGCTTCGTGCAGCCACATCGCTTCGAGCTTGGCGCGCGGGTCGGTCTGCTTGGCCAGCCACGGTTTCACCGCCGGCAAGACCTGGTCGGCCCCTCGCTGGCGGAGCACGACGCGGGATTGTTCCTGTTCCCAACCGCTCTTCGAGAGCGTCCGGTCGAGCAGCGCGACGGTGTCAAGCTTCGCGAGGTCCTGTTTCTTCCCGAGCGCGCCGCCCCTTGGCCGTGAAGCGCCAGATTCGGCCGTGTTCCTTGTCGCGGCGCGGGCGGGCGGAATCTTTGCCAAGGAGCGCAACGCTTCGAGGCGCACCCTAGGTGAGTCGCCCCAGACCGAGGCGGCGAGCGCGGGAAGCCGGGTTTCGTCCGCGGCCAGCGCGGGGACGAGGACAGGAATCGCACCGGGGAGGCAAACGAGGGCGAAGACGGGCAACTTTACGCGCGGGAACACGTCCGAGAATAGGCACCTCAGCCGCAGTAGGACAAGATTGCTACGGCAAAAACTCGACTTCCCGAAATCGCTTTGCCAGCGTGCGAACAAACGGATGACCCTAGCCGAGATCGAGACGGACAGGGTGAGGCCGACTTCCAAATTCATGACGGCCTCCTCCTACGGGAAGATTGGTTCCGGTTCCGCTACCCGGGCAGCGGTGTTTTTCCTCGGGATCCTGCTCAGGGTGGGCGGCATCCAGGCCGATCCCCCGCCCATTCAGGTAACGCCTCTGGCCGACGGCCGGGTCGAACTGGGTTGGACTTCCCCGGACGGGACGCTGCTGCTGGAGCAGGCCGATGCCCTGGACGGAACCATCGGGTGGCAGGTGGCCACGGACGCGCCGGTTCTGGAAGCGGGCCGGCTGGTGGTGCGAACCCAGCCCGCGGGCGCGGCGCGGTTCTACCGCCTTCGGGAACTTGTGGGCGCCCTGCTGACGGTGGAGTCCACGTCGCCCACGAGTGGCGAAGGCGGAATTGCCGTGACGAGGGAGACCATCTTCAACTTCACCGGCCCCTTGGCGTCCGGTTCGCTGCTTTCTACTGGGAACCTTCGGGCGGTGGCGGGTGGACGCCAAATCCTGGCCCGGGCCGAACTCTCTGATGACCGCCGGCGCGCAACCCTGTTCTACCTCGAAAACTTGCCGCCCGGCACGCAGGTGACCGTGACGTTCGACGGCACCGGCCTCACCGATGGCCGCGGACGCGGCATTGATCTTGATGGAGACAGGCAGCCCGGCGGCGTGTCGGCACTGACCTTTGACACCGCGAATTCCGCCCCGTTGGCCAACACCGCAATCATCGGCCGGCTCCTGGCCTCGGAACCGGGCGCCGGCGGTGCGGATGTGCCGCTCGCCGGCGTGACCATCACGGTGGACGGCTTGGAGGAGACCCTGCGGACCACGACCGCGACGGATGGCACGTTCCGGCTGATGCCCTGCCCGGCCGGCCGGTTCTTCGTGAATGTGGATGGCCGAACCGCGACGGCGAGCCAGTGGCCGGCAGGCGCCTATTACCCCGTGATCGGCAAGGCGTGGGAAGCCGCCGTGGGCAAGACCAACAATCTCGCCGGCGGCTCCGGGATCATCTACCTGCCGCTGGTCGCGGCCGGCACCCTCCAAACCGTGAGCGCGACGACGGAGACCCGCATCACCTTTCCCCCGGCCGTGATTGCCGCCATCCCGGCGTTGGCGGGCGTGGAGATCATGGTGCCCGCCAACGGCCTGTTCGCCGACAACGGCGTGCGGGGGGGCATGGTTGGCCTGGCCCCGGTCGCTTCGGACCGTTTGCCGGAACAATTGCCCGCCGGGCTCAACCACGCGCTCGACATCTCCATTCAGACCAGCGGACCGCAGAACTTCACCGGCCTGGTGCCGGCGAAGTTCCCCAATTTGCCCGACCCCATCACTGGCCAAAAGCTGCCTCCCAGTGCCAAGACGGCCCTGTGGAGTTTCAATCACGACACCGGCCGCTGGGAGATGCAGGGCTCCATGACCATCTCGGAGGACGGAAACTTCGCCGTGACGGACCCCGGCGTGGGCATCCGCCAGCCAGGCTGGCATGGCACCTCGCCGGGTTCGTCCGGCGGCGGTGGACCGGGCGGCGGTGGTGGCGGATGTCCGGACGGCAGCGGCGGCGGCCAGCTCCTCGAAGAGGGGACGTCCGGGGGCGGCGGTAACTGCGACTGCCCGGACGAGCCGTCCGAATCCAAGCAGAAGGCGCAGGAATGCTTTGCGCGCGCGGCCGAATGCGCCCTCAAGTGCTACGAAAAGTGCGGCAAGCCCGGGACGATTACCAAATGGTGGAAGGTGCTGACCAAGAGCAAGGCCTGTGTCGAGGCTGCCATTTGCTCAAAGAAATGCTCCGACGACGCCAAGAAGTGTCAGGACCACTGGCAGAAGTGCTTCTTGGGTAGCGGCGGCTTCCGACTGGGGCCGAATGCCAGGCATGCTTTGGGCGACGATCCGGTGATCGCCGAGGCCCAGCGGATTCTCGCGGACAACGAAATCCGAATCGAGCGTTGGGAAGCCCTGGGGGTGATCCTCGACCAGGCCCCTTCGTTTGAGGAGCTTTCCGCCGCCGACCAGGCTGCTGCCCTGCTCATCTGGGGAGAATTGCAGGTCCTGTATGGCGACCAAGCGCCCCCGGACTACGCGGTCGAACAGCTCCGTCGCCTTTCGCAGTTGGTGCTTCAGTCGCCGTTCTCCGATGAGATCTATCCGCCGGCCAGCGGCTACTACGTGATTGAAGACCTGCAATCCGGTCTCGTGCGCCGGGGACGGACCGAGCCCCGGGGCATCATAACCGGGCTGATCCTCCGTCCCGATGCCACCTACCGGATCCGGCTGCTGCTCGGGTCGACACTGCGTTTTCACGATCAAACCTTCGTCAGCGCGGGCGCCGGGCAGCCCACTTTCATCCCCTATGGAGACAACATCCCATTCCCCGCCGTGGACGCCGATGGCGACGGCATTCC
>JAYUSF010000309.1:0-10914 GCA_043755815.1 Verrucomicrobiota bacterium | reverse complement strand
TCACGCCGCCGCTGCCGGGCCTGCAGGCCCCGCAGCGGCCCCATCCTCCCGCCAGGCTCTCGCCCCGCAAGGATGATGGAAAGCAACATACAAGGGGGCACCTTGGAAACAACCTCCTCTCCCCGGCCCTCTCCTCCCGCCTCCGTCGGGAAGAGAGGGGGAACGCCGGGCGCTCCGGAGTTACCGGGCGCAACGCGCGCACAAAGTCCGTGGGAATCTCTTCTCCCACCGAGAGTGGAGAAGGGCCCGACCGCAGGTCACGGGGCAGTATCCAAATGTGGCGGCCGCGATCGTTCGGCGAATCCGAGCTTGACGATTGCTTTGCCTGTTGTTTCTGTATAGACAGAAATAACGGACGAAACATGAATAACCTCTCGCCAGTCGAACAGCGCTTCATCCTCCACTGGGGCGAGATGGGCACCCGCTGGGGCATCAACCGCACCGTCGCCCAAGTTCACGCGCTGCTGTTCCTCGCGCCCAAGCCGGTTAATGCGGAGCAGATTCAGGACACTTTGGGCGTCGCCCGCTCCAACGTGAGCACCAGCCTGAAGGAGCTTCAGGGCTGGGGGATCGTCCGGCTCGTCCATCTGGCGGGCGATCGGCGGGACCATTTTGAGTCGCTCAAGGACGTGTGGGAAATGTTCCGGGTCGTCTTGGACGAGCGGAAGAAGCGCGAACTCGATCCCACGCTGGCCATGCTGCACTCGTGCATTGAGGAGGCCGCCAAGGACAGGGAAACCAGCGACTACTCGGAGCAACGGCTCCGGGACATGCACGAGTTCTTCCAGACCACGACCGGCTGGTATGGTCACCTTCGCACTTGGCCCGCGGAAGCTATCACGAAGCTGGCGAAGCTCGGCGACAAGGCGCTGAAGCTTCTGGGACTGGGCGGTTGATCCCTTTTTTTGGAGAAACATTTCTGTGAATGCAGAAACAACAGATAATACGGGCGAAGCGCTGAATCGATCAGACCGGCTGGGTCTCGCTGGCGGAGCGGAGGGGCGACTTTCCAGTCGCCCAGACCCGGCGGCTGGAAAGCCGCCGCTCCTGCCCGCTGGTCGCGCGGGGCTGGTTTTTTACGACGCCTTCTGCCCGCTGTGCCTGAACCTGCTGGCGCGCGTCGGGGCAATCTTCCGGCGGCGCGGATTCGAGTTTGTGCCGCTACAGGAGCCTTGGGTCGCCGACGCGTTGGCCATGACCGAAGCCGAGATCCGGCGCGAAATGAAGCTGCGGCTGGCCGATGGCCTCATTGTCGGCGGCATCGATGCCTGGCGGGAACTGGCGCGCGCGGTCTGGTGGCTGTGGCCGGTCGGTGTGCTGCTCGGGGTGCCCGGTGTCGGACGGTTGGCCCGGGCCGCCTACCGGTGGCTGGCCGGGAATCGTCACTGCCTGAGCGGCATCTGCGGACTCCCTGCCCGCCACGAGCTGCGGAAGCATCACGCCGCCACCACCTTCCTTGAACTGCCATGAAAACGCCCGTGCCCTGGCTGGAAATGTGGTTGCTCTGCTTCGCCCTGTTCGGTGCGGCAAAGCTGTGGGTGCTCGCGCGAACCGGTCCGCTCACGCTGGGTGGCAGGTTTGCCTTCCTCGGGCTCTGGATTGGCATGGACGCCGATGCCTTTGCCGCCCGGCGGGCGAATGTGCGCCGTCCCGCCGCGACCGAATGGTTGCTGGCCTTGGACAAGACGGGGTTGGGGGTCCTGCTGGTGTGGGGCGTGGCGCGGCGGTTCGCCGAGACGCCGCTGTTGGCTGGCTGGGTGGGGATGACCGGTCTGATCTTCTGCCTGCACTTCGGCACGTTTCACCTGTTGGGCCTCGTGTGGCGCCGTGTAGGCGTGCCGGTCACGCCGCTGATGGACCGGCCGCATCGCGCCACGACACTGGCGGAATTCTGGGGCGTCCGCTGGAACCGTGCATTTCACCGGCTCACCCACGAACTGATCTTCACGCCGGCCTGCCGCCGGTTCGGACCGCGCGGCGCCCTCTGGCTGGGATTCCTCGTCTCGGGACTCGTGCATGAACTGGTCATCTCGGTTCCGGCCCGCGGTGGCTGGGGTGGCCCCACGCTTTACTTCCTGCTCCAAGCCCTCGGGCTGACGCTGCAGCGCAGCCGCACGATTCGGCGAGTTGGCCTCGCGGACGGCGCTTGGGGCTGGCTCTGGACGATGCTCTTCACCGCGGGGCCGGCGTTCATCCTGTTCCATCCGCCTTTTGTCGAACGCGTCATGCTGCCGTTTCTCACCGCCATCCATGCGCTCTGAACTCCGATGAAACTAGAACTGCTGCTTACGTTCGCCGGTATCCTCCAACTCTGCCTGCTGACTGCGGGCGCAGCGATGTCGAGGGTGACGGACATGCGCGGACAACTGGCCCGGCTCTCCCCGTTTCTACGGCAGCTCTTCTGGGTCTATTTGGGCTTCGTCGGTTTGGTGCTGGCGGGATTTGGCGTGCTCACCCTTTTGAACGCGGAGGACTTGGCAGCGGGCACCACGCTCGCCCGCACCCTCTGCATCTTCATCGCGCTGTTTTGGTTGGCGCGTCTGGCGGTGCAGTTTTTCGTCTTCGACGTGCGGCCCTACCTTACGAGTCGTTGGTTGACGGTCGGTTACCATGCCACGACCGGCGTCTTCATCTACCTCGCGGTCGTCTATGCCTGGGCCGCGTGGGGAAGGGGGGGGCAATGAGCCTGCATCTTCCGGTCATTCGCGGCGTCATCACGCGTCGGTTGTTGGTCAACTTCCGCATTGATCCCGCGGCGCTGCGGGCGGTGTTGCCCGCGCCGTTTCGCCCACAACTCGTGAGAGGTTACGCCCTGGGTGGCATCTGCCTGATCCGGCTCGACGCAGTTCGCCCCGCCGCGTTGCCGGGCTGGCTGGGATTGGGCTCGGAAAACGCCGCGCATCGTTTCGCCGTCGAGTGGGACGAAGCGGGTGGCACGCACAGCGGCGTTTACATCCCGCGCCGTGACACGGGCTCGGCGCTGAATCAACTGCTCGGCGGCCGCGTGTTTCCCGGCGAACACCACCGCGCCGACTTCACGGTGAATCACGAGGGCGAGTCGCTGCGCCTGCAAGTCCGTGGACGCGACCACGAACTCCACCTCGAAGTCTCCGGTCGAACCGGTCGCGAGGTCGCGTCCGGCTCGGTTTTACGGTCGTTGGCGCAAGCATCTGACTTCTTCCACAAGGGTCCACTTGGCTGGTCGGCGGCCCGGAACGGCTGCTGCGAAGGTCTCGCACTGCGCTGCGATTCGTGGCGGATGGAACCGTTTGCAGTGGAATCGGTCACCAGCAGCTTCTTCGACGACGTAACCCGGTTTCCTGCCGGCAGTGTGGAATTCGACGGTGCGTTCATCATGCGCGGCATCGAACATGAATGGCGGGCTCACGGGACCCGCAAACTGGAGGCATGGACATGAAACCCAAGATCGTTCTCGCCGGTGGGGCCGGGTTCCTGGGCCGGCTGCTGCAGGTGCATCTCGTCGCGCGCGGATTTGAAGTGGTGGTCCTTTCGCGCCGAACTGGTGCCGGAGCCATCCGGTGGGATGGCGAAACGCTCGGCCCGTGGGCGACTGAGTTGGAGGGCGCCGAAGCCGTGGTAAATCTCGCCGGCCGTTCGGTGGATTGCCGTTACCATAAGCGCAACCGGCGCCTCATCATGGATTCGCGGATCAAGTCAACGCGCGTGCTGGGCGAAGCCATCGCGCGTTGTGCCCGACCGCCGAAGGTTTGGCTGAATTCCAGCACGGCCACGATCTACCGGCATACGTTCGGCCCGGCGTGGGATGAGGCGGGTCAAATTGGTGCGAGGCCCGAAGCGAACGATGCCTTCTCGGTCGAAGTCGCGACGGCTTGGGAAGGCGAATTCGAACAGGCGCGCACGCCCCACACCCGCAAGGTCGCCCTGCGGACCGCCATGGTGCTTGATCGTGAAGGTGGGGTGTTTCCAGTGCTCGACCGGCTCGTGCGTTTCGGACTCGGCGGCGCCATGGGTAGCGGCCGGCAGTTCATGTCGTGGATTCATGGCGACGACTTTGGCCGCGCCGTCGAATGGCTCATCCGCCACGACGAGGTGGACGGTCCGGTGAACTTGGCCGCGCCGCAGCCGTTGCCCAATGGCGAATTCCTGAGCGAAGTCCGGCGGGCCCGAGGCGTGCGGTTTGGCCTGCCCGCCGCCCGCTGGATGCTGGAAGTCGGCGCTTTCTTTCTGCGCACGGAAACCGAATTGATCATCAAAAGCCGGCGCGTCGTTCCTGGGCGGCTGCTGGCGGCAGGCTTTGAGTTTCGCTTCCCGGCGCTTGCTGCTGCCGTGGCTGAACTCACCCGCAACGAATCCAGCCCTGGTCGAACATGAACTGGAAAACCCTTCTGCTCGGCACCGGCACCGTCAGCCGGAGCGCCTATCTGACCTGGGGACTGGGCCTCGCGTTGGTGAAATACAATCTCGACCGCGTGTTCTTCAGTGCGGGCGCCGAAGGGAAGTGGACCATGCTCAATCCAGAGGTCCTGCGCGCCTACCTGTTCCAGGTCCTGCCCGCGGCTGAACACACGGCGATGTTTGCGACGGTCTTGGCTCTTTCGCTGCCGTTCATCTGGGTGGGCATGATGCTGACCGTGGCGCGCCTCCGGTCTGCCGGGTTCCGCCCTTGTTTGGCGCTCCTCTTCTTTTTCCCCGCGGTCAAGCTCGTGCTGTTCGCGGTCTTGTGTGCGGTCCCGAGCCGGCCTGAGCGAGACGGGGCGCATCCGCTGCTGGGAAAGCTTCCTCGGACGTGGCTGCAACGGCTCCTGCCGCAAGGATTCATGGCGTGCGCGCTCGTGTCGGCGGTCATCACTGCCGGCGTCGGGGTGGCCATGACGACAATCAGCACGCTGCTGTTGAAGGACTACGGCTGGTCCCTGTTCGTCGCGACGCCGTTTCTCGTGGGCTTCCTCGCCACCCTGCTGTGCGGCTTGGCCCAGCCGGACCTCACGTTGCCGCGGGCGATGGGCATCATGGTCCTGGCCAACGCCATCGCCGGAGCGGTGTTCCTGCTGCTGGCGATCGAAGGCGCGTTCTGCCTCATCATGGCGGCACCGATCGCGCTTGTCCTGGGCGCCCTGGGCGCTTTGGTTGGTTTGGCGGCGGTGCGGGTCATTCGTCCCCGGGATCATGGCGGGCTCTATTGTGCCGCGATCCTGGCCGTGCCCGTGCTGATGGCGGGAGAACATGCCGCCGACGTCCCGGCGCCGTTGCTGCGGGTTTCGACGGCGGTCATCGTCGGGGCTTCTCCCGAGCGGGTGTGGCCGAATGTGGTCACCTTCAGCGAACTGCCGGCGCCCACCGAGTGGCTGTTCCGCGCCGGCATTGCGTATCCGATCCGGGCCCGCATTGAAGGGCAGGGGCCCGGCGCCATCCGGCACTGTGAGTTCACGACCGGCCCCTTCGTCGAGCCCATCGAGGTTTGGGACGAGCCTCGGCTGCTGAAGTTTTCGGTCACGGCCAATCCCGAACCCATGCAGGAGTGGACCCCGTATCACGAAATCCATCCGCCCCATCTGGAGGGTTTCCTTGTGTCGAAGCAGGGACAGTTCCGGCTCGAACCCTTGCCCGGCGGTCGGACGCTGCTCGAAGGCACGACCTGGTATCAGCACCACCTCTGGCCGGCGGCTTACTGGCAGGCCTGGTCGGACTGGATCATCCACTCGATCCACGGGCGAGTGCTCAACCACGTGAAGGCTCTCAGCGAAACGTCAAACTCACCGCGGCCATGAAGAAGGATTTACCCTCCGGTCCGACCTGAAAAACCGGACCTAACAACGCGGCTGCACCGCGCCGCGCGCGAGCGCCTGCTCGGTCATGAGCCCGGACCGCTCTTTCTCGCCGACTGGGTCAGCCCGGCGTTCCTACACTTTTCGGTTCCCACGACGGAGCTGCAGCCACACACGCCCTTTCCGTTGGACTGCTGGAACGGAGAAGCCGTCGTCAGCCTAGCCGCCTTCACAATGCGCCGGATGCGACTAGCCCGCTACGAGCGGCTGAGTGAAATCCTGCTCTGGCCGTTTCGCGAACAGCGTTTCCTGAACCTGCGGACTTACGTGACGGTCAACGGCGAGCCGGGCATCACCTTTCTGACGGAGTGGATTTCCAGTTGGACGCAGGCGCAGTTGGGGCCGCGACTTTACGGCCTGCCCTATCGCTGGGGACGCCATGAATTCGCTCATGATCCCGCTGCCGGCCGTTGGGAAGGCAGGGTGACGGAACGCGGCGAACCGGGCGCGTTCAGCTACCGGCTGACCACGTCCACGACGGATTTTGGCAGGGTCGCGGCCGACAGCTTTGCGGAGTTCGCGCTGGAGCGGCACACGTGTTTTCTCACCCGCGCGGGACTGGGACGGATCTTCCGGATTTGGCACCCGCCGTGGCCACAGGCTGAGGGCAGGGCGGAGGTCCTGGATGATTCATTGCTCCGTCGCGCTGCCCCATGGTGGCCACGGGCTCGGCTGATCGGCGCGCACGGCTCGGCCGGCGCATACGATGTCTGGATGGGACGCCCGCAACCGCTCCGCAACGGCCTGCCGAAGGTTGCCGCAAGTGCGGCGGAGCGTAGTTTGTCCCCGTGACCACCTACGATCCGGCCTTCATCCAACGCTTCGCGGACCGCCTTTACAGCCGGGCCGCCATCGCCGTCGTTACCTCCGCGGTCCTGGGGCTGCTGATCGGCTTCCTGCTCGCTCCCATGCTGCTCCAGAATCTGCCGGTGGCGATTGCGACCCGCTGTCCCGACTGGTTGGTCGCCGTGGTGCTGGGCGCCATTGGTTGCGCGCAGGGGTTGGAGCGCAGTTTCGCGCTCCGGTTGCAGGCGCAGACCGCGCTATGCCAGGTGGAGATCGAGCGCAATACCCGTCCGAACGGCAGCGGCGCCCGGCTCTCGTGATTTCCCGGTTGCGCCGCGGCTCAAACCCGGCGATGCCACCGCCATGACATTTCGCTTGCTCGCCTTGCTGTTGGGAGTCGCGTCACTTCCGACCGAGGCGCAGAACGCCGGAGCCAACAACGGTGCCGGTCGCGGGGGTGGCATTTCGTTCGTTACCCGCCGCCTGCCGACTTCCGGAGTGGGCGGACAGGCGGGTAACTTCTTTGCCGCAGGCGGAGTTCAAGCCGGCACCGCCGCCACCGGTGACGGCTCGGCGGTCACGGCCGCGCCGCCGCTGGCCGTTTCGCCGGCACCAGAACCGGCGGTCACCGATGCGGCGGCCTTGGCGGCGCTGCGCCAGTTGGCCGCCCAAGGCAATCAGGATGCCCGGCGGTTGCTGCGTGAAAGCGGTAAACCGGTCCCGGCGGCCCGTCGCTGACCGGGGCTGCGTTCGATTGATTTCCCCCTTCCCGAAACGGGGTTCGCCGTTATCTTGCGCCGGCTTTTCCGCCGCGCCGGGGCAACACCTCGGCGCGGCCCTTTGATCAATGGACGCAGCGCATATCCGCAATTTCAGCATCATCGCCCACATCGACCACGGGAAGACGACCCTTTCCGACCGGTTGCTGCACATGACGGGCACCATCGCAACCCGGGACATGGAGGATCAGCTCCTCGACGCGATGGATCTCGAACGGGAACGGGGCATCACCATCAAGGCCCATCCGGTCACGATGCTCTACAAGGCGAAAAACGGTGAGACTTACGAGCTGAACCTGATCGACACCCCGGGCCATGTGGACTTCGCCTACGAAGTCTCCCGGTCGTTGAGCGCGTGCGAAGGTGCGCTGCTGATCATTGATGCCGCCCAGGGCGTCGAGGCCCAGACCGTGGCCAACCTCCACCTGGCGATGAAGCAGAACCTGCACATCATCCCGGTGATCAACAAAATCGACCTGCCCCACGCGAACGTGGCCATGGCGAAGCAGCAGCTCGAGGACGTCCTCACGATTCCGGCCGAAGACGCGATCCTCGCGAGCGCCAAGGAAGGAATTGGCATCGAGGAAATTCTCGAGGCGATCGTCGCGCGGATTCCCGCCCCGAAACCTTCGGGTGCAAAGTCGTTTCAGGCGCTGATCTTCGACAGCTACTTCGACACCTATAAGGGCGTTGTCATTCTCGTCCGGATTACCAACGGCGAACTGAAGGCCGGCATGCACGTCCGGCTGCTGCACTCGGGCGAAACCGTCGAAGTGAAGGAAGTCGGTTCGTTCCGGCCGAAGCCCTACACGCGCGACAAGCTGGAGTGCGGCGAGACCGGCTACATTACGGCCAACATCAAGACGCCGCGCGAAGTGAAGGTTGGCGACACGATCACCGATCCGCGCAACCCTTCGACCGAACTGCCGGGCTTCCAGGAAATCCGGCCGATGGTGTTCTCGGGCATCTATCCGATAAACACGGCCGACTACGAGCAGCTCAAGGTGGCGGTCTCCAAGCTGCAGCTCAACGACTCGGCGCTGACGTTCCAGACGGAGAGTTCCGTCGCCCTCGGATTCGGCCTGCGTTGCGGATTCCTCGGGTTGCTGCACATGGAGATCGTGCAGGAACGGCTCCGGCGCGAGTGGGACATGGACATCATCGCGACGTATCCCAGCGTCGTCTATCAGGTGAAGATGACCGACGGCACCGAAAAGCAGGTGGACAATCCGGCCTTCCTCCCCGACGTGACCTACATCGACACGATCTTCGAGCCGATCGTGAAAGCGTTCGTGATCTGCCCGGGCGAAAATATCGGCGACATGATGGCTCTGATTTCGGAGAAGCGGGGCGAAATCAAGACCACCGAAACGCTGGATTCCCGGCGCGTGATGCTGACCTGCAAGATCCCGCTCAACGAAATCCTCATCGATTTCCACGACCGCATCAAATCGATCACCCGCGGCTACGGTTCGATGGACTACGAGCCCCAGGGCTACGAGCCGAGCGACATGGTGAAGCTCGACATGATGGTCAACGGCGAGGTCATGGAGGCGTTCTCCAGCCTCGTGCACCGCAGCAAGGCTGAATCCCGCGGCCGCACCATCGCGGCGAAGCTCAAGGAGGTCATCCCGCGGCAGCAGTTCCAGGTGGCGATCCAGGCCGCGATCGGCGGCAAGTTCATCGCCCGCGAAACCATCAGCGCCCTCCGCAAGGACGTGACCGCGAAATGCTACGGCGGCGACATCAGCCGCAAACGGAAGCTCCTCGAGAAGCAGAAGGAAGGTAAGAAACGCATGAAGACCGTCGGCTCGGTGGAGATCCCGCAGGAAGCCTTCGTCGAAGTGCTCAAGACCAACTAGGGCAGGGGACCGGGCCGGGGTTTTGAACCCCTGCCCGTTCGCGCTGTCCGACCCATCGCACGCATGTATCTGTTCCGCTGGCTCACGTCCCGCACCGTCCGCAAGGCCGGTGAATTGGCCGACGTCGTCAAAAAGATCCTCAACCACCAGCGCGACCGGCTGACCGCCGAAGCGATCGCGAACGTGGAGACGGCGCTCACGGATATCCGCGCAGTCCTCCGCAGCGGAGCGGACCGGGCCGCGATCAGCGCCGCCATGGATTCGCTGGAGAAGACGGCTAACCAGTGGCTCAAGCCCTACGAAAACGCCAGCATCCGGGAGAACCTCGTCATGCTGCTGGAGATCGCCATCCTCATCATCGGCAGCCGGGCATTCCTGATCCAGCCAATGGTGATTCCGACCGGCTCGGCGCAGCCCACGCTCTGGGGCATCACCTATCAGGACCTGCGCGACCAACCGGCCGTCGAAATTCCTTCGCTGCCGAAGCGGATGTGGGAACGCTGGATTGACGGGGTCAGCTACTATCACGTCGTCGCCAAGGAGGACTGCCAACTGACCGGCTGGCAGGAAAAGCCGACCACCGTCTTCCCGTTCGTCAAAAAGCAGGCGCTCAAAACCACCGCCGGCGAAATCGTCATTTGGTTTCCGCCGGATGATTTCGCGCGGCATCTGGGCCTGTTCGACGAGTCCAAACGCTCGCTAAGAAAGACCGCGTTCAAGGCGGGCGAAGACATCGTGAAAAGCCGGGTCGTCACCGGAGACCATCTGTTCGTCGAACGCGTCACCTACAACTTCCGGCGCCCGGCCCGCGGCGAGACCATCGTGTTCCGCTCGGAACATCACCCGGGCATGACCTGGGACACTCACTACATCAAGCGGCTCGTCGGTCTTGGCGGGGAGAAAATTCGGATCGGCGACGACCGCCATACCTACATCAACGGACGGACTCTGACGACCAACGACTTCGGCTTCCAAAAGGTATTCGGCTTTGATCCGGGCAAGAAGCCCGAGTCCGACCATTACTCCGGTCACGTCAACGGGACTGTCTGGCGCGAGGCGACCGGCTACTCGGGCCCGACGCCGAATTTCCCGAACGCCGAGACCGAAGTGACCATCCGGCGCAACCACTACGTCTGCTTCGGCGACAACACGATGAACAGCGCCGACTCGCGCTACTGGGGCGAACCCGACTTCCCGCAGGAACGCGTCATCGGCAAGTCCTGCTTCGTCTTCTGGCCGTTCACCAAACGGTTTGGCTGGGGGCAGAAATAGGCCGTAAACGATAGGCACCTGAGATACCTCCGAGAAAAAATCAGCCTTGAATTGAGTAATGGCCGCTAATTCCGGCGGTGTCAGTTGACGCTGTTGATTGGGAGGTCGCTGAATAGTTTGGTGGCAATTTAGTAAGAACGTGTGCCTGCCATGAGGATTCTAACCACAACAACGTGCGCACCCACGAATCAGTGAGAACATCGAATGTTGATGCAAAATCAGCAAAGCGAGGATCGCTTGTAGAATGAATCGAAGAGACATTCTCCCAATCCAAAAACAGCGACTCGCAGCCCAACTTCGGGACAAACAGAGCCGGTGTAAGAAGCTTTCTGTAATTTGCTTTCCTTGTGTTTCCACCCAACCCCAGAGGGGGAGGTGGAGCGGAGGCGAGCGGAGCGAGCCGAGCGC
>JAYUSF010000308.1:0-34464 GCA_043755815.1 Verrucomicrobiota bacterium | reverse complement strand
CTCCAAGTGGAGGCGAGGGAGTCCACCGGGCGGATCTCGGGGGCAGTGTCCAGATACGCCCCACTCAATCGCCGCCGCGTTTTGAAAATTGGCAAATGGCAATCTCCCGTTAACGTCGCACCGCCCGTGAAGGAAAGATTGCACCAACTGCTGCCGTGGCTGTTCGCGCTCGTCGTGGCGCTGTCGCGCTGGCCCGGGCTGCTGCCGCCGAACTTCAGCCTCGTCTATGCGCTGATGTTTTGCGCGGGCGTATTCTTCCCCGGAAACCGCGGCCTGGGGCTGCCGTTGGGCGCCCTGCTGGTGACGGATCTCGCCCTCAACTGCTTCTACCAGTTCGGCCGCGGCTACGACGTCTTCACCCTCGCGGGTCTGGGCTATCTGGCCTGCAACTACGCGGGCTATTTCGTGCTGTTCTGGTTGGGACGCCGCTTTCGTCCCCAATCCCCGCTGGTCGGCCTGCTCGGTGGCGGGTTGCTGGGCGCCCTGCTCTTTTACCTGGTCACGAACACGGCGGCCTGGCTGCTGAATCCGTTCCACAATCCCGAATACACCAAGACGCTGGGCGGCTGGATCATCGCGCTGACGAAGGGCACCGGGGGCTGGCCCCAGACGTGGGAGTTCTTCCGCAATACGCTGCTGAGCGGCGGCCTGTTCACCGTGCTGTTTGGCGCGGCCTGGAAGGCGACCGCCGCCGAGTCCCCTCAGGAAAAGGGTGAAACCGTGCCCGAGACGGAGGGCGAACCGGGGCCGGAAGAAGCCAAAGCCTGACTTGGCCTCAGCGCCGGGTTCATTGTTTCCTTCGCCCGTGACGATCGGCCTCATCAGCGACACCCACGGTTACCTCGATCCCAAGGTCGCCGGCATTTTCCGGGGAGTGGACCACATCCTCCATGCCGGTGACATCGGCGGCTGGGACATCGTGCCCGAACTCCAACGGATCGCCCCGGTGACCGCCGTGCTCGGCAACAACGATCCGGACCTCGTCGGCCGCGAGACCGAAATCGTCGAACTGGGCGGCCGGAAGTTCCTGCTCCACCACATCGTATCGCCCGACCAGCCCGCCACGCCGCTGCAAGAGCGGTTGAACCGCGCCCAACCCGACGTCGTCATGTTTGGCCACACTCACCAGCCCTATTGGGCAAAGCGCGGCTCCCGCTGGTTTGTGAACCCCGGCTATTCGGGCAAGCCCCGTTTCAAGCTGCCCCGCTCGGTCGCCCTGCTGGAACTCGGTTCCGGCGAACCGATCCTGCGGTTCGTCGACCTTTGACGCCCGGCAATTGGGCCCGGCTGCCAGCTCGGCCTAGACGTTTTAAGGCGGGCAGTTCGAACGACTCCGCCGAGCCGGCGGCCCGGCCCGGCATGGGGGTAGGTCCATCACAAAGCGGCATTGCTGCGGCCCCCAAGAATGCCCCAAGCCGATCCCCCGGTCGGCGCCCCGAACCTCATCCGTGCCAGCTTGGCGCAAATCTGCCGGTGCCTGAGGATTCATCGCCCCACATCTTGCGGCATTGTGAATAACTTACCCCATTAGTTGTGGGTTTCACCTTGCGAGGCGACGACGAGATTCCTTCAATCCAGTTCGCGATGTATCTGAAAAACCTCACCGCGCTCGGGTTCAAGTCGTTTGCCGACAAGACGTCGCTGAACTTCCAGCCGGGCATGACGGCCATCGTCGGTCCGAACGGCTGCGGCAAGTCGAACGTGTCGGATGCGATCCGCTGGGTGCTGGGCGAGCAGTCCGCCAAAGCCCTCCGCGGCGGCGAGATGGCCGACGTGATCTTCAACGGCACCGATACGCGCAAGGCGCTCGGCATGGCGGAGGTGAGCATCACCATCGGTGACGTGGATGCCGATCACCTGCGAGCTGCGGGCATCGAGGTGGAGTTCAACGAGGTGACGATCACCCGGCGCGTGTTCCGCGACGGCGGCTCGGAGTATTTCATCAACAAGACCGGCTGCCGGCTGCGCGACATCCAGCAGCTCTTCGCCGGCACGGGCATGGGCAAGGCCAGTTACTCGGTCATGGCCCAGGGCAACATCACGCAGATCCTGTCCAGCAAGCCCGACGACCGAAGGCTGGTGTTCGAGGAGGCGGCGGGCATCACCCGTTTCAAGCAGCAGAAGAAGGAAGCGCTGCGCAAGCTGGAGAACACGGACCAAAACCTCCTGCGGGTGGACGACCTGATCAAGGAGGTCAAACGCCAGATCGGCTCGCTCCAGCGACAGGCCGGCAAGGCGCGCCGCTACAAGGCCATCGCCGCCGAGCTGCAGAACCTCGAAACGCAGCTGGCCCGGCACCAGTTCGACGTGTTCCAGGAAGAAATCCAGGTCCGCGAAACCGAACTTGGGCGCGCCCGGCTGGACTTGGAAGTCGGCCAGGAAACGGTCCTGCGCCTCGAAGACGAGGTGCTCCAGCTCCGCGGGCAGCTCTCGGAACTCGACCAGAACATTTCCCTTCAGCAGCAGCGCGGACTGGAACTCAAGGCCGAGGTGGACCGCCACCAGAACAAGATCGAGTTCAACGAACAGCGCCTGCAGGAACTCACCCAACAAAACGAGCGCGCCCAGCACGACATCACCCAGTCCGAGGAACGGCGCAGCATCGCAGAACAGGAGCTGGAGCTGGTCTGCGCCCGCCTCGCCGAATCCCAGGAACGCGTGCAGACCATGCGCGTCGTTCTGGCCGAGAAGCAGCAGGCCCTCGGCGCGGTCGAGCGCGAGGTGGCGCAGAAGCAGGAAGCGCTGCGGGTGGCCCAGTCACGCGCGTTCAGCGCGGCCCAGCAGGTGAGCCGGGCCCGCAACGAGATCAACCAGCTCGACCTCCAAAAGCAGGGCAACATCGTCCGCCTGGAAAAACTGCACGCCGAACGCGCGTCGCTGACCGAGGAAAACATCCGGCTCGATGCCCGCCTCGACGAATTCAAGCTGCAGGTCGAGACCGAGAAGCTCCACGTCGCCACCAGCCGCGGCACGCTGGAGGAACGCCAGGCCCGCCTCCGGGAAATCCAGCAGGAGATCCACGCCGCCCAGCAGACGCTGGACGCAGTGGTCCGCCAGCAGGCCGAGAAGCGCAGCCGGCTCACGGTGCTGGAGCAGCTCGACACCCAGCACGAGGGCTTCAGCGCCGGCACGCTGGCCGCCTTGAAGCAGTCGCAGGACGTGCTGGGTTCGCTCGCGGACAAGATCCGGGTGCCGTCGGAATACGTCCTGGCCGTGGAAGCGGCCCTCGGCCACCACCTGCAACTGGTGCTGACGGAGCAACCCGAGGCGGCGACCACGATCATCGCCGACCTCAGCGCCAACAAGAAGGGCCGCGCCAGCATTGCGAGCCTGGGCCTGATCACCGGTGCCCGTCCGGTTGCGGACACCGGGGTTCCCGATGGCGTCGCCGCCGGCATCGCCGCCGCAACCGTCACCGAGGCCGCGCCTGAAGTGGCTTCGCTCGTCCATGCCCTGCTTGGAAGCTTTCGCATCGTTCCCGATCTCGCGACGGCGACTGCCGCCTTTCGCGAGACCCAGGGCGCGTTTGATTTTGTTACGCTGGCCGGCGACCTCCTGACCCGTAGCGGTGTCTTCACGGGTGGATCAGGAACCGGGTCCGGGAAGGCGCCGGCCAGCATCCTCGGGCGCAAGAACCAGATCGCCGAACTGCAGGCGGAACTCGGCACGCTCGGCGAACAGGTGAACGAGGCGAGCCGCCAAAAGGGGGCGCTGCAGTCGGAGCAGACCACCTTGCAGGCGAGCCTCGAGGAGGCCCGCACGGAACTCCGGCAGGTGGAAGTCGCCATCGCTTCGCGCGAGGGTGAATTCCGCGCCCTCGAAAACTCGAAACGGACGCTCAGCCACAAGCTGGAGACGGCCACCTACGAGCTCGACAGCCTCAGCGCGCACGAGGCCGACGGCATCGAAAAGCGCAATCTCCTCGCGGCCCAGGTCGCCGATTCGGAGGCGGCGGAACAGGAGGCCACGGCCTTCGTGGCGCAGCTCACTTCCGAACTGGAGGAACTTCGCACGCACCGCGACACGGCGAACTCCGCGGTGTCCGAAGCCCGCGTCACGCTCGCCACGGAGGAGCAGCTCCTCGCCAGCCACGGCCGCCAAGGACCGCCCTTGGAAAACCGCATCCGCGAGCTCACCGCCCTGATCGACCGCCTGACCGCCGAGATGGGCGCCTTCGGCGACCGGCGCGGAAACTTCGAGGCCGGCATCGAGCAGAGCCGGCGCGAGATCGAACGCCTGACGCAGGAGCGCGAGACGCTTTCCGGGCAGATCGCCCACCTGTTCGAGGAGAAGCGGTTTCAGGAGGGCGAGATCCAGGCGCGCGAAGAGCAGCTCCGCGAACGCCGCGGACAGTTGAACACCCTCCAGAACCGCCGCGGCACGCTGGAGGTCGAGTTGGCCCAGAAGACGATGTCCGTGCAGAACCTGCGGGAGCGCATTCAGGCAAAGTATCAGCTCAGCCTCGAGGACATCCGCGGCGAGGGCATCAAGATCACGTTCGCCGACGAGGGGCCAGCCAAGGTCGAGACCGTGTCGCTCGACGAGCTGGCTTCGGCCGGCCTGACGACCGATTGGGACGCCGTGCAGCTCCAGGTCACGGCGCTGCAGAAGCGGGTGGACGAGATCGGCCCGGTGAATCTCGTGGCCATCGAGGAATACGAGGAGACCGAGCAGCGCTACAACTTCCTCAACTCGCAATACGAGGATCTCGTGAAGGCCAAGAGCGAGCTGATGGACATCATCGGCAAGATCAACGGCGAGACGAAGACGATGTTCGTCGAGACCTTCGAGAAGATCCGCGAGAACTTCCGCGCGATGTTCATCGAGCTGTTCGGCGGCGGCAAGGCCGACATCACGCTCGTCGAGGGCGAAGACCCGCTGGAGGCCGGCATCGACATCTACGCCCGCCCGCCCGGCAAACAGCTCCAGAGCATCACCCTGCTGTCGGGCGGCGAGCAGACGATGACCGCCGTGGCGCTGCTGTTCTCGATCTACCAGGTGAAGCCGTCGCCGTTCTGCGTGCTGGACGAGCTGGATGCGCCGCTCGACGAGTCGAACATCAACCGCTTCGTCAAGGTGCTGCACCGCTTCCTGGAGCAGAGCCAGTTCGTGGTCATCACGCACAACAAGCGCACGATCTCGATGGCCAACGTGCTCTACGGCGTGACCATGCAGGAACAGGGCGTCAGCCGCATCGTGAGCGTGAAGTTCAACAAGGCCGAGGGCGCACCCGAAAGCCGGACCGAAACGCCCGCCCAACCTCTGCTGGCCGAAGCCGAGGCCGACCGGAACGAATCGCCCGCCCCCGCCCCTCGCTCCGTTCAGCTGGAAGTCGTCATGGCGAAATAGCCCCGCAGTTCCAGCCAAACTTCGCAGTCAACCAGAGCCCCACGCCTTCCCATGCAACTCGCCACCCAACTCGCCCTGTTCCTCGACAACCGGCCCGGCACGCTTGCCCGCGTCTGCGAGGCCCTTGCCGAAGCCAAGGTCAACATCCTCGCCTTCACCACCAGCGACACCGTGGATCACTCGGTCGTCCGCATGGTCGTGGATGACCCGCACAAGGCGGTGGATGTCTTTGAAAAACGCGGCGCGATGGTCGTCGAAAGCGACGTGCTCCTGGTGCCGGGCGACAACAAACCCGGTTCCCTGGCCAACATCGCCAAGAAGCTGGCCGCGGCGAAGGTGAACATCGAATACGCCTACTGCGCCACCGCTCCCAACGCCAAGACCGGCCTTCTCGTCCTCCGCACAAGCGACAGCAAGAAGGCCCTCAAGGCACTGAACGGCTGAGCCGGTCAGGCCGGGGACAGCGCCAGCGACGGCGGGACACTTCCGGGCAGCGGGTTCACTTCAAACGCGGCATTCGCGATTCGCCCGCGCCAGTCCGCGATCAGGACCAGCACGCCGGTCAGGTCCAACTGCCCGTGCGGGCTCGGGTAAAGCTGAAGGTTGGCTTCGGCCAGATTGAAAAGGGCCACCGCGGGACGCAGGCGGTTCTTCTGCAGGTGAACGAACGCGCCGGCGAGCTGGATCAGCCCCTTGTAGAAGGCGTAGTTCGCGCCGGTTTTGCCCTGCGCCAGCCAGAGTTCCTCCAGCACGTCATGCGCCTCGTAAAAGAGCTGGCGGTTGAAGCACGCGAAGAAGCCGACGTAGTGCGGGTCCTGCCCGCTACCGTGCAGCTCGGCGATCAGCGCGGCGATCTTCGGGGATTTCCTGCTCATGGGGTTGGCAACGCCCCGACAGTTAAGGCGAATCCCGAAGGACTGACAATTGCTGAGCCGGGAAACGGATCACCCGATCCTCGGAAGGCGACCGGCAATCGCCCTTCGCGCGGCGCGAGTGAACCCGGCTGCCACTTTACATTACCCGGAAGCCACCCAACTTACCGCGATGTTACGTCGCCTGCTTGGGGTCCTGCTGCTCGCTTCGGTGGCCTCTTTGGCCGCTTCGGCGGGGCCGTTGACCCGGGTCCCAAACCCATCCCTCCGATTGCCCGAGGTTCCCGGCTCGTTCGGTTACCGCCTGGTGGACGCACTTCCGGGGATCACCTTCACACCGGTGGCGATCGTCACCCCGCCCGGCGAAGCCAACCGCCTCTTTGTCGTCAACCAGCCCGGCACGATCACCGTCATCCCAGACCTCCGGACTCCGGCCGCCGGCACGTTCCTCAGCCTCACCGGCGGCAAAACCGTCTTCGGCGGCGAGCAGGGATTGCTCGGCCTGGCGTTTCACCCGGACTACGCGACCAACGGCCGCTTCTTCGTCTTCCGCACGGTCACGGCCTCCACCGCGGGCACCGCCAACAAATTGCACGACCGGCTCAGCGAATTCCGGGTCTCTGCCGCCGATCCCAACCGCGCCGACCCGAACTCCGAAGTCATCCTGTTCCAGCAGCCGGACGACGCCTCAAACCACAACGGCGGGGACCTCCACTTCGGCCCCGACGGCTACCTTTACGTTTCGCTCGGTGACGAGGGCGGCGGCAACGACCAGTTCGCCAACAGCCAGCGCCTCGACCGGGACTTCTTCGCCGGCCTGCTCCGGCTCGACGTGGACAACCGGCCGGGTTCGCTCCCGCCCAACGCGCATCCCGCCGTCGTCGGCAACTACCGCGTGCCCGCCGACAACCCGTTCGTCGGTGCGACCTCGTTCAACATGAGGACCGTGGATCCCGCGAAGGTCCGGACCGAGTTCTTCGCGGTCGGCCTGCGCAATCCATGGCGCTTCTCCTTTGACCGGGCCAACGGTGAACTGTGGATCGGCGACGTCGGGCAGGACCGCAGGGAAAGCGTCTTCGTCACCCGCAGGGGTGCGAACCACGGGTGGGCCTTTCGCGAAGGCAAGGTCACCGGCCCGAAGTCAGGCATGCCCGCCGGCTTCCTCACCGATCCGCAGTTCAACTACGTCCTGCCCATCCACACCTACGCCCGCGGCACCGGCACCAACCAGGGCAACTCGGTCACCGGCGGCCTCGTCTATCGTGGAACGCGGCTCGCGCAGCTCCACGGTGCCTACGTCTTCGCCGATTACGTCAGCGGCAACGTGTGGGCGTTGCGCCGTCAGGACTCCGGCACCCCCAAGGTTCAACGGCTGCTCGGCAAGTCCGGGATCGCCGCGTTCGGCACCGACCCGCGCAATGGCGACCTCCTCGTCGCGGACGTCAACGCCGGCCGGATTCTCCGGCTCGAATACAGCGCGACCTTCACCGGCGCCCCGCTGCCCGAAACGCTCGCCGATACCGGCGCCTTCGCCGACCTCGCCACGCTCACACCGACGGCCGGCTTCGTGCCCTACGCGGTGAACCAGCCCTTCTGGTCCGACGACGCGCTCAAGCAGCGCTGGTTCTCCCTGCCCGACCCGAACCGTTTCCTCCGCTTCACGAAAGATGATGCCTGGGGTTCGCCCGACGGAACGGTGTGGCTGAAGCATTTCGACCTCGAACTCACCAACGGCGTGCCCGAATCCCGGCGCCGCCTGGAAACCCGCTTCCTTGTCCGCAACTCGAACGGCGTCTACGGCGTCACTTACCGCTGGGACTCCCCGACCAACGCCGTGCTCGTGCCCGAAGCCGGCGCCGACGAGACGATCACCCGCGTCATCGACGGCATCGCCCGCACCCAGACGTGGCATTATCCCAGCCGCTCCGAATGCCTCACCTGCCACAACCCCGCCGCTGGGCATTCGCTCAGCTTCAATACCGCCCAACTCAACCGCGACTTCCGCTATCCGGACGGGACCGTGACCAACCAGATCGCAGCCCTCACCGCCGCCGGCTACTTCACCGCACCTCCGCCTCCCCTGCCCTCGCTCCCGGCCCTCGCCGCCTTGGCCGACGAAGCGGCCAGCGTCGAATGGCGGGCGCGCTCCTACCTCGCCGTGAACTGCGCCCCCTGCCACCGGCCCGGCGGGCCGGGGCTCGGCTTCTTCGACGCCCGGCTGGAAAACCCGACCTCGCTCGCCGGCCTGGTGAACGGCGCGCTAAACGACACCCGCGTCGACCCGGAAAACCGCGTGCTCGTGCCGGGCTCACTGGACCGCTCCGTCCTGCTCCAACGCCAGTCCGTCCGCGGCCCCGGCCAGATGCCCCCGCTGTCATCCAATCTTGCCGACCACGCCGGCTCGGAACTGTTGGCTCGCTGGATCGCCCAACTGACCGGGGCAACGACCGAACAGCCGGCCCCGCTGACGCCCAGCGTCACCGCCGGCCGGCTGGAACTCCACATCCGGCAACCGGCCAATCATGCGTTCCAGCTCGAAGTCTTGGAGGATCTGAACGCCTCCGACTGGCAACCGCTCCCGCTGCCCGGCACCGAGCCGACCTTTCCCTCCGCCCCGCGTGACGTAATCGTGGAGCCGCCGGCCGAGGGCAGCCGCAGGTTTTACCGCACGCGGTCGCGCACGCCGTGACGGTCCGGGACACCCCGGGCGGAGCGGTTCATTCCATCGTGACCCGGACGAAGCGCGTTGGATGCGCGTCGTCCGGCGGGATGGTCACGGTCGGGGGTGTTTCGGACCGGATTATGAAGCCATGGGTTTTAACCCAGACCGGCTTCTCGATGCTATCGGTCTGTTCGACCGTGATCTTCTTTCCGGGGATGCCGGGGAAATTCAGAACCAGCCCGGAGCTGTCCACGCTGGGCCTGACCTTCGGGTCCACCAGCTTGATGCTGCCGAAGTTGGTCACGATCTGGTAGTTGGATAACCGATGGTCAGGATCGTGCAGAACAGGTTCAACGGGATATACTCCCGCGGGGCTGTTGGTGGTTGCGGCGGTGGTCCATTGCGCAGTGATGCGATCGTCATTGCGGCGCCCCAACATTGAACCGGTGGGGAACCAGTCGGTTGACCCTGCTGCCTTGACCCAGTGTTGGCCGGTGAGGCTGAGGGTGGCCGGGACAACGGACAGGTTGATCCAGTTGGTGACGGTCTGTGCGGATAACGCACAATCGTCGGCCACGACTCCGATACGATGACTGCCTGCCGCCGTGACGATGCCGTATATGTTCGTCGCGTCTATGCTGTAGGAACCGGGCTTGAGGCAAAGCTCCGCCCCAATGATCTTCGCAATGGAGCAGGCATTGGTGAACAGAGGGCTGAACCTGCGGGACAGGGTGAGGCCATATCCCGTTTGCACCGTGGCCTCCGCCAATGACTTGGGAGGAACCGAATTGGTGGCGGGAAGCCGGCAAAGGACCGGTTGGTTTCGCAGTGATGGGAGATATGAAACCGCCGAAATGACCACGGAACCATCAGCCAGTTTGAGCGGAGGGATGAGGGAGCTTCTGTCCCATGGGAGCCCAAGGCCGCTCATAAGGCCGGAGAACTGCCGCGCTGACCGCTGGAGTTCGCCGGTCACGCAATTCCAGCGATACACGGCCGTCGAGGTCGAATGGCTCAGGCCCACCAACCACCCTCCCGCAGTCTCGGTGAGTCCGCTGCCGGGCGCGATTTCGGGCTCATCGCCGCCTTTGCTCGTCAAGGCCACCTCCGTCCGAGCCGGATCCTCCGGTCGTTGGCCGCGAATAATGCGAAGGACTTCTCCGCAGACTTCGTTGGTGATGAGGGTGGACGATTGAATTCCCCGGGTCACATAGAGGTTGCCATCGGTGGCTTCGACCAAGCCACCCGCCAGGCGAATGTCCGGGCGAGGGCGCGCGATCCGGGCGATGATCTGGTAGCCAGTTCCATCCGGCGCGAGACGGAAAACCCCGTCGGCGTCTTCTTGGTCCGGTCCACTTCCTTCGGCCAATCCGTAGATAAAGCCGTCTTCGCATTGAAGCAGTTCAGGCCGCAACCGCCAGCGATGGCCTGGGGCGCCGCTGATTTCATGGACGACCCGCAGCGTTCGGCTGGCCGGGGCAAACTGGAAAATGGTGCCCAAGTCGGCCCCGCCACCGCGCGTCGTGGTCCCGTAAAGCAGGCCGTTGCTGGCGGCCATCAGGCCGCTGCGGGTAGAAGTGTCGCCGTCATAGCCGCCGGGCAGGGCGGCCACCACCTCGAACGTGCCGGCGGCGGGATGCAACCGGTAGAGTTTGGGAGAGAAGTCATGCCGATCACCCTGCCTACTGGTGCCGTAAAGCCAACCGTCGGCGCCGCGGACGAGCGAACCCGACGGATTCAGCACATCACCCTCGCTGCCGGTGAAGGAGTGCAGGACGGCGTTGGTGGCGCCGTCCTCGCTGGCGAGGAAAATGGTTCCGGAATCCACCACGCCGCCATATCGGCTCACCCCAAAAAGGCGGCCCTCGCCATCGCGGACGAGTGGTCCGGTGGTTGTGTTCCCGTCGGAACCGGTGGACCCGAGGGCGCGGATGGGACGAAGGCCGTGCTGGCCGGGGCGGAATGAAATGATGCTCGAATAGCTGGGTGATAACAGGGTGCCATCGGCAGTCTTGATCCAGCGGTAGGTGCTGCCCCACCAAGGTATCTCCGAATTCTGAGTCAGCACCTCAATCGTTGGGGGTATGGCTGTGTCCGCGTTGAGGGGGGTCCGGTAAACCCCGGCCATCCCATAACCAGTGTCCCAACCGCCGGCGACCGTCCCGTAGAAAAAGCCGTCATGTTCAATGGGGCGGCCGTAAAGGGCATGCAGGTGGCCATTCACACCACAATCCCGCGGCCATGGAGACCAACAGCTTCGCTGATGGGGCGGAATGCCTATCGATGTCGCCTGCCCGCCGGCGTTGAACCGATACAACGCGATGTAAAAGAACTCGGCAGCTGTGCCGTAAATATGCCCATCGCTTCCCACGGTGAGGGCAGAGCGGCTTTCATCGGGACTGTAGCCGAGATGGGCGGGGAACGGACACCAGAGGCTCGCTTCGGTTCCATCTGGGCGGCACCGCACGATGCCGCCCCGGTCGCCCTCTCCACCGGCTTGCCCCAAGACATAAAGCCAGCCGTCATTTCCTTGAGTCACGCCTCGGTTGAAGTTTTTCAGCCCGGTTGCGACCAGGGATTGGAAGACCGGACCGGTGCCGTCCGGTTGCAGCCGGTAAAACCCGTCCGCTGTGGTCACGCACAGAGTGTCGTCGTCCAATTGGACAACCTCCGAAAGCAGGGTCTTGGGCATGCCCCCCAAGGACCGCACATTGCTCAGTTCACCAGAGTTCGGGTTGTAGCGGAACAGCATGGGCTGGGTTTTGGCGACGTGGACAAACACCAAACCTGCCCGTGTGACGGACACACTACAGGGCCAGTTTTCGATGCTGGAAACCAAATCGCGGTGATTCTGCCAGTCCCCTCCATCGGCCTTCACGCTGAAGAGCACGGTGGTGTATCTCCCCTCGCCGGAGCTCCCGGGGCCGTTCACGGCGACTCCCCAAACCCGCCCGTCAGGTGCGACGGCGATGGCCGCGACACCGGAGTTGAAGTCCCTTTCCCCGTGCCCAAACCGGCGGAGGATTCCCGCCTGCCGGTCGGCCTGCTCGGTGGGCGGCAGCGGAATAAACCCGTTCGCCAGCTTCGGCAGCCATCGGGGCTCGGCGGGCAAACCCAACTTGATGGGCTGGTTGGTGTCATCGGCGAGTTCCTGTTCCCACCGGCTGCCTCGCGAACTGGGAACTCCTCGCCGCCAGCCGTAGCGAACGCTTCCGTTGGCCTGCTTCAAGGTCAGTGCCAGAAATTCGCCCCAAAACTCGTTGGGCAAACCCGACAGCGTGACGAATCCGGGCGGGTTGGTGGAATCCAACCGGGTTCCGAGCGGTAGCCGATAGGGGTCAACGGGCCGCCACAGCCCTGCTGAAGTCATGCCGTTGGTATATGACCACTGGCTCACCCCGTTTTCATCCACCCAATTGCATGACTGTGACCAAAAGTTCACGTCAGGAAATCCGTCGGCATCCAAGTCAATGGGGTCCGAACTATTCGAACACTTCGGCCACCAGAATTGCCCGCTGACCGTCAATAGGAGGGAAAGGAAACAGAGTGTTCCGAGCAGTGTCCGGGTCGCGAAATTGGAGGAACACCTTGGGGAACGAATTGGTTCGGTCGTTCGCATGGCTAGTGCTGGTAAGGGACTTTCATCGGAGCAACGATTCAAGCCGGATTTTTCGCTGGCAGCCGCCGGACATGTCAGCCTGTCGTCCGGAATGTTTCCCTGTAACCTCACCGCACGGCCTCCTCAGGAAGCGGGTGTATGAACTCGGCACTGTCCGTCCCGAAATGTCCCCAGTGCGGCGCCGCCATCCCGGCGGACGCGCCGCAGGGACTTTGCCCGCGCTGTGTCTTGCTGGGCGCCGCGACCACGACCGATTCGGGCCAACCCGTCCCGCGCACCGAACCGCCCACGCCGGACGCGCTGCGCGCGGCCTTTCCGCAACTGGAGATCGTCGAGCTGATCGGGCGCGGCGGCATGGGCTTCGTTTACAAGGCGCGACAGGCGAAACTGGACCGCCTCGTCGCGCTCAAGCTGCTGCCGCTGGAATTGGGGGCGGACCCGCATTTCGCCGAACGTTTCCACCGCGAGGCCCGCGCGCTGGCGCGGTTGAACCACCCCAGCATCGTGGCGGTTTACGACTTCGGCGTGAGCGCCGGCTTTGGCTACCTGCTCATGGAATTCGTGGACGGCGTGAACCTGCGCCAGGCGATGCAGGCCGGGCGCTTCACGCAGCGCGAGGCGCTGGCCATCGTCCCGAAGATCTGCGAGGCGATCCAGTTCGCCCACGAGCAGGGCGTGCTGCACCGCGACATCAAGCCCGAGAACATCCTGCTCGACGCCCACGGCCGCGTGAAGATCGCCGACTTCGGCATCGCGAAGCTCGTGGGCGACGACGCGCCGGACCTTACGCTGACCCAGCAGGGCGCGCGCCTTGGCACGCCGACCTACATGGCGCCCGAGCAAATCGAGCATCCCGGCATGGTAGATCACCGGGCCGACATCTACTCGCTCGGCGTGGTCTTCTACGAACTGCTCACGGGCGAACTGCCGCTGGGCCGCTTCGCCCCGCCGTCGGCCAAGGCCGACCTCGACGCCCGCGTGGACGACATCGTGATGCGGGCGCTCGCGAAGGAGCGCGAACTCCGCCAACAGTCGGCCGGAGAGATGCGGACGGACGTGGAGACCGTCGCCTCCTCGCCCCGCGGACCGGTCGCAGCGTCGTTGCCGGTCGCCGTCCCTGCGGCTCGGCCCTGGTCCATCAGCCAATGGATCGGCTCATGGCTGTTGGTGATTGCCGGCGTGGTGGGCATGCTGCTTGTTTTCGTGGCCGGCAAGACCGTCAACGATCTCGGCATGGGCCGATCAAGGATTCAGCCCGTTGAGCTGGTGGTCTTTCTCGTCGTGACGGGCGCGGCCCTGGTGTGCTGGCGGTTGGGGCGAAGGCTGCACGGCCATTCCGTGCCCAGCGGTCCGGCGACAGCACTTCCCGCCCGGCCCTTCCTCTTGGCCGGCGTGGCGCCCGCGTGGAAACCATGGCTGCTGCTCGGGTTTGGGTTGGGCGGTGCGCTGCTGTGCCTGCAAGCCATCAGGCTGCTCCTGCCCATGGTGGGAGCCACGGCGGCCGTGGTGCGCTCGGGTCCGCTGCCGTTCGTGCTCATGGTGCTGGCCGGCAGCGCGCTCGTCGCGGGGGCCTGGCACCTAAGCCTGCGGCGGCGGGAGCTGCTGCATTCGCTCAGCCTGCACGTCCCTGAGACCGGACCGGCGCTGGATCGTTGGTTGAGCCGGGCCGTGCTGCTGCTGCTGGCGGGCCTCGGCGGGGGAATGCTCATCGGCTTCGGCAGCCTATTCATGGTCGTGGCCTGGCAACTGAACGGCAATCCCGGTTCGAACGGACTGCTCCTGGTGGCCGTCGTCGTGATCATCGGCCTGGCCGCCTCGTGGCACCGCCGCGACGCAAGTCCACCGGCGCCGACACCGGCACCCGCGTGGATGCGCCGCGCCGCGTGGTGGTTCTTCGCTGCCGGCACCATCGCCCTGCTGCCGACGCTGGTGAGTTGGAACGCATCGGTCTCCGTCTGGCACACCGCGAGCCTGCTCCTGTTCACGGGGTTGGCCTTATTTTCCGCCCATCGCGGCCTGCGCCGGCTCGCCTTGGTGGTGAACTGGTTCGAAGTCTTCAGCGGACTCGGTGGTTGTCTCGCGCTGCTGTGGTTCGGCCGCTACTCGTTTCCCGGTGGGATCACCATCGGCGTTCCAGGCATCACGTATCGGCCCGGAATGGGGCTGCTCCTTGGCCTGCTTCAGACCGCCGGGTTCGTCGCGGGCCTGATCGCGCTCCACCGCGCCGACGCCCGCGCGGCTTTCGGAGTGACCCGGCCTTCGGGCGGCCGCCGTGCCTGGGGCTTCGTTACGCTCGCCGGCGTCGGCCTCGCCGTCCTGCTGTTCACTTTCATCCAGTGGAAGGCTCAGCGAGTCAACTTCACTGACTGGACCGCCAACCCGGTGACAATGGCGGGCGCTCCTGAACGCTCCGGCGCCACCTTGCACTTCACGGAGGCCTCCACAGCTGGATCAGTCCTGCTGCTGAACATCTATTCGGAACCCGGGGTTCAGCCACACGTCGTGGCCCCGCAGTTCGCCGGCGCCGCGGCCATGGTCAGCCAGGCGATGGTGCCGGACCGACTGCCGACGGACTGCCTGCTGGAGCCGCGGCGCGGGGACAACGGGGTGAGCGACTTGGGCGGACACCTGCTCGCCGGCAACCGTGAACTGACGGGACCGGGGACGCTCCGGATCGGCTTCGTCTTCCCTTCCGTCGAACTCGCTGAACTCGCCCGCGAGCAGGTGCAGAAGGACTGGGTCGGGCGCTCCCGGATTCTCGAACGGCCGGAGGTGATGGTGCTCTTCCAGTTGCAGCGGTCGAAGCTGCTCGACCCGACCACCGGCCAGCCGATGGAAGAGGGGTTCCTGGGTTCTCTGGCGTTCAACCATGCGAATCCGGCCAACGCACACCAAACGCCGGCGGAACCAGAGCCTCCCTTGAGCGCCCAACTGCCCCTGCAAGGCTTCCAGACTTCCGAAGCCAGCCTCCAGATCTGGAGCAACGGAGTCCCAATCCCGGCTTGGAGCGTGATCAGTTCCGTCCGCGAACCGGGCGATTGGAGCAGCAAATCCGCCATCCACTTCGAGTTTCGGTTGGAGCGCGAGCCACACACGAACCAGCTCCGGCTTTCGTGCAAAACGGAAGGCGGCCGTTCCGCAGTTTCAGTGCCGGTGCCTATTCCCGCGAAACTTGCCCTGTTGGCGTTGAGTAACGCTCCACCTCACGGCCCCCTCACCAATGGTCATTTGCGTCACTGGCTGTTTTTGCCAGCGGATGCAGCCATGACCGTGGCCGACAAGGGCTCGGCGCCAGAGACGGCTCTCTGGGGTGTCAGCCTTGATGTTCCGGCGCCCGAAACACAGCTCGAACCCGACGCCGATGCCCGTGAGCGATTCCAGCAATTGGAACGGGAAGTGAGGCCCAGAATGATGAAGCTCATAGCAGAGGCTGCCTTAAAAGAGTTGAAGCAACGGGGCGGAGAAGGCGGCGAGGCGCTGGGGTTGGACATTCAATCCGCTGAAAAGCTGTTGGCCGAAGCAGAGTCCTTGTTGGCTGCCATCCAAACAGACAAACCTCGGACAGCTTCAGCCGATCCGATTGACGTCGAGAGTCAGAACGACGCCCGGGCGCGCCGGGAACACGCGGAGAAATTCGTGAAGCTCACCGAAAAACTCGTGAGCGAGGGCAAGGCCACCGCTGAAAAACTCAGCGCCGCCAAGCTGGCCTTGGCCGAGACGGAGGCAGCACTCCGACGCATCGAAGCAATGTCCCGAAAGCCATGATTGCCCGCGGCGAATACACCCCGTAATGGTTTCCGCCATGGACCACCAACAATTGGACCGTCGCAGCCTGGAACTGGCCCGGGAAATTGCCCGCCGTCTGCTGGCGAATCCTTCTTTGATCCAGGTGGCCCGCGAAAACCTTTCCCGCTGGCAGATGCATCCCGGCCCGGGAATCGCGTTGCATCGTTGTTACCTCGAATGGACCGAGCTGTTGGACCGCCTGACGGTTCCGGAGATCGCGGAGCTGCTGCAGCGCGACGACGAGGAAGGAGCGCGGCTCCGACAGAACTCCCCTTTCGTTGGCGTTCTGAGCCCGGAGGAAGTCTGGCAGATCAAACGTAATTTCAAGCCGGAGCCCAGTCATGCGCCGTGACCAACTGGAACACATCCTCCGGGCCGCGGCTGGCATCACCGGCCAGCGGGAATTCGTGGTGATCGGCAGCCAGGCGATCTTGGGCCAGTTTCCCGGCGCGCCGGCTGACCTGCTGGTTTCGATGAAGGCGGATGTCTTCTGCCTGGCTTCCCCGGAAGCCACCGACCTGGTGGATGGGACCATCGGCGAACTGTCCCCTTTTCAGCAGACCTTTGGCTATTACGCGCACGGCGTGGGCCCGGAAACGGCCATCGTGCCGGCCGGCTGGGAAAAGCGCTTGGTCCGGGTGTCCTCGGAGAACACCGGATCCGCGATCGGCCTCTGTCTGGAGGTGCACGATTTGCTGATCAGCAAATTCGCGGCGGGCAGAGAAAAGGATCTCGCGTTTGTTGCCGTCGCCCTGCGGCACGGTCTGGCCAGTCCCGCCGAGATTGAATCCCGGTTGCCGATGGTTCCGGTTTCGTCCGAACGCCTGGATTCCATCCGGCAGCGCCTGCGGCGCGCGCTGCTCCTGGACCTGTGACTCCGACATCTGCCGCCACCGCCTCCGCCTTCGCCCCGACGCGCTGGACGCTGGTGCTGGCGGCGCGAGGCGATTCGCCGCAGGCCCACGCGGCGCTCGGCGAGCTGTGCGAACGCTATTACCAACCGGTGTTCCGCTTCCTTCAGCGCGAAGGGCGCACCGAAGACTCGGCCCGCGAGCTGACCCAGGAATTCTTCACCCGGCTGCTCGCCCGCGATGGCTTCGCCACCGCCGACCCGGCGCGCGGGCGGTTCCGTTCCTTCGTTCTGGGCGCGCTCCGGCATTTCCTCGGCGACCAGCGCGACCGAATGGACGCAGCCAAGCGCGGCGGCGGCGTGGTGCACGAGCGGCTCGCGTCACCGACCGACACCTCGCCCGGCCTGGAATTCGCCGCTCCGGCCGGTGACGGACAGGACGCCTGGTTCGACCGCCAGTGGGCGCTCGCCATCATGGACCGATCCCTCAGGGCCTTGGCCGCCGAACACGCCGCCGCCGGCAAGGCCGAGCAGTTCGAGCGGCTAAAACCCTGGCTGGTTGGCGCCGCAGCGGCCCAGACGGATGTCGCCGCGCAGTTAGGCTGGAGCGAAGGCGCCCTGAAGGTCGCCGTGCACCGGTTGCGCAAGCGGTTCCGTGAGCTGGTCCGCCTCGAAGTCGCCCAAACGGTGCCGGCCTCCGCCGACATCGATGCCGAACTGCGTTACCTCGTCGAGGTGCTGGCCCACGGGGCGTGAGCGCCGCGGTCATTCGCGCAGCCGCACGCGGAAGAAGGCGTTGGCCGTCGGCGTGGGAACTGAAAGCTGGAGCGTCGCGCCATCATTCTCGGGCGTCCCGGAGACGGGCGTCCAGTCGCCGACGTCCGATTGGGCCCGCCGCTCGGCCAGGTAATTGGTGCCGGCGGCCGGCCAGGTCAGCAGCAGGCCGGTGGCCGGGAGCCGCTCGAGGTTCAGCCGGGGAGGCGCGGCGGTGAGCGCCAAGTTCACCGAATTGTTGGCCAGGTTGCCGTCCGGCACACCGTTGGTCACCGAGGCCGCCAACGGGATGCTGGCGGGAGCTCCAACGTTGGCGCGCAGGACAAAGGTCACGGTTTCGCCCGGATCGATGATTCCGGCGTTCAGTTGGACCACGCCCGCGTTGAAGGTGAACGGCGCGCTGCTCGTGCCGTCGAAATAGGTCACCCCGGCGGGCAGGATCAGCCGCCCGACCGCATTGGTCGCCGGCACCGGGCCAATGTTGGAGACCCGCCAGTTGCAGGTCAGCGGGCCGAAGGCGACGGCCGGATTCTCGGTGACCGCCAGCGTGGTCCGGAGGTCCGTGGCGGCTCCCACAAAGAAGCGGCCCGGGGTCGTAAACCTCCCATCCGGGGACGTCACCGCGATGACGCCCGTGGTGGCGGTCGCCGGCACGGTGGCGACGAGGTTCGTCCCGTTGGCGACGGCAAAGACCGCCTTCACCCCGTTGAAGGTCACGTTGGTGACCGTCGCAAGGTTGTCGCCCCTCAGCGTGACCTGGGTGCCCGCGACGCCAAAGTTGGGGCTGAAGGAGGTGACCGTCGGATCATTGCCGAGCACCCGGAAAGAACCCGCGCTTTCGCCGCTGCCGCCGGGGCCGGTCACACGGATCGGCCCGGTCTTCGCCGCCACCGGAACCGTGAGCGTGAGCTGGGTTCCGGAGTCCACCGTGAAGGTGGGCACGTCGATGCCGCCGATCGCAACTGCCGTGGCGTTGGTCAGGCTCTTGCCGGTGACCTTGACCACCGTTCCCGGAGCGCCCTGGGCCGGCGTGAAGTTCGCCACGACCGGAGCAAGGTAGAACGTGCCCGCCGAGGAATTGGTGCCGTTGCCCGTCACGACGCTGATCGGGCCGCTCACCGCCGCCGACGGCACCACGGCGGTGATCCGGGTCGCGGAAATGTTGGTGAAACGGTCCGCCGCAATGCCGCCGAAGCGGACCGCCGTGGTGCCGGTCAGGGCGGTGCCATCCACGGTCACCACGGTCCCGGGAACGCCCCCGGTCGGGCTGAAGCCGAGCACGTTGGGCAGCACGAGGAAGCGGGTGGACGTGATGAATGCGCCACCCGGCGTCGTGACGCTGATTTCGCCGTTCACAGCGTTCGCCGGGACCACCGCCTGAAGGTTGGTATTCGACTGCACGCTGAAGGATGCCGCCGCCAAGTTGCCGAATCTCACGGCCGTCGCGCCCACGAGGTTCGCGCCGTAGACGTTGATGGTTTGCCCGATCGTGCCCCGGGAGGTGTAGGCGTTGATGACGGGCTGGAGGTAAAGCAGTTGGGTCGAGGTCACCGCCCCGGCGAGGTTCGTGATCGTGATCGGCCCCGTGCTGGCGCCGGCCGGGACGAAGAACTGAACGTTCGCCGGCGAGGTCACCGCGCCCGCCGTGGCGCGGACGCCATTGACGAACAACGCAAACCCGTTGTCAGGTTTGTCCGGGCGGTTCGGATCATCAAAGTTGGCGCCGCGAACGTAGATGCGCTCCCCGATCACGGCCTTGGCCGGCAGCGCCGGTTCACCAAACAGATCGAAATCACGGTAAATCACCTCGATCCGGGGCGAGACCTGGAAGTTGGCCACCGTCGAATCCTGGCCACCGGTCGTGTAGACGCTGACCGGGCCGGACAGCGCCTCGCCGGGGATGATCGCCCGGATCTGCGTGGCGTTGACCAATTGGGCGGTCGCCTTCTGGTTGCCGATCAGGACGTCCGTAAGTCCGCCAAAGTTCTGGCCGGTGATCGTCACGACCGTGCCGGGGGCGCCCCGACCGGGGCTGAAGGCGACGATTTTCGGAGAGGCCGCCGTGGCCGCAGGCGCGGCCAACAGCAGCGGCACGAAGAGGAAGCGGAGAATCCGGATTGCGACAGTCATGAAAATGGGCGGCAGGAAACAAACGGACTCGTTCACGCTTGTCAAAGATACATTCCGCCGCGGGCACACGGGGGATGCATCCGCTTTCCCAACCTCGCTGGCGGGCCGACGTCCGGTGGCTTTAACGCTGCCGGTTAGCAGGGACCAATCCGGCTCAGGGGCGTTCAAAGGCGGCCCGCAGGAAGTCGCGGATCACGGCCACCTCCGCCTCGCCCGCCACCGTGTGGACCTTGTCGAACTCACGCCACGTCAGGTTGAGCCCGGCGGCCCGCAGCACCGGCACCTGTTCGTCGCGCACACCGGCCATCGGGATCAGCGGATCACGCCGGCCGTGGGTGAACAGCGCCTTCTGTTCCTTCGCCACCGGCGGCAGCTCGGCCACCAGCTTCTCCGGCTCAAAGACATAGCCGCTGATGCCGACCAGCGCCGCCAACCGGTGCGGATAGCGGAAGCCCACATCAAAGGTCATCAGGCAGCCCTGGGAGAAGCCGAGCAGGGCGGTCCGCTCGCCGGCAAAGCCGGCGGCGCGCTGGGCGTCGAGCAGGCGCGTGAGCAGTTCCCGGCTACGACGGATGCCGGTGCCGGAATCGCCGTGGAGGTCATACCAGGAGAAACCGCCGTAGTAGTCGTCCGGTGCGTCGACGAGCAGGTAGTTCAGCCACGGCAACCGGAGCAGTTCCGGCAGCCAGCGCCAACCGTCCATGGAATCGCCCAGCCCGTGCAGGACAATCAGCAGGTCCTGGGAAGCCGGGTCGGCGGCAGAAATGAGTTCCGTGGTCAGCATCGGGAGTTTGTTCACTGTTTCAGATACTCCTTCAGCCACTCGAAGATCGTCTTGTGCCACAGTTCGCTGTTGGCCGGCTTCAGCACCCAGTGACCTTCGTCTGGGAAATACAGCAGCTTCGACGGCACGCCCTGCCGTTGCAGCGCGGTGAACAACGCCAGCCCCTGCCCCAGCGGCACGCGAAAATCGAGTTCGTTGTGGATGATCAGGTTCGGGGTCCGGAACTTCGCGGCGAAGCGGTCCGGGGAATCCTTCGCGAAGTCCGGCGTCTGCCACGGGACGCCGTGTTCCCATTCGTCGAACCACAGCTCGTCGGTCGTGCCATACATCGAGTGAAACTCGAACACGCCGCAGTGCGTGACCAGCGTCTGGAACTTGTCGGTGTGGCCCTGGAACCAGTTCATCACGTAGCCACCGTAGCTCGCCCCGGCCGACGCCATGCGCGTCGTGTCGATCCACGGCTGGCCTTCCAGGTGCGCGAGGCAGGCCATCAGGTCGGTGATCACCTTGCCGCCCCAGTCGTGCGAGATTTCGTCGGTGAACTTCTGGCCGAAGCCGGTCGAGCCGCGCGGATTCGGCAGCGCGATCACGTAACCCTGCGCGGCCCAGAGCTGGGCGTTCCAGCGGAAGGACCACGAATCCATGAACGCACCCTGTGGCCCGCCGTGAACCCAGAAGACCAGCGGCCACTTCTTCGCCGCATCGAACCCGGGCGGCTTGAGAATCCACATCTGCACCGGCACGTCGCCCGCGCCCTTCACGGTGACGGACTCGGGTTCGTTCAGCGCCAGTTCGCCGAGACGCGCTGCGTTCAGCGTCGTTAACGCGACCGGCGTGCCGCCGGCCAACGGCACACGCATCACCTCGGGCGGTGCGGCCAGCCGGTTGCGGGTGAAGATGACCTGGCCACCCGCCGTGACGCTTGCTTCGCCGGAAGAACCGCCCGGCACGAGCGGCTTCACGTCGTTGCCCGCGGTGGTGACGGTCCAGAGCGCTTTCGTGGCCTTGTCCTCAGCCTCGATCACGAGCGTCTTGCTGTCGGGCGCCCAGGAAATGTTCTCCACGGTGGAATCAAAATTCGCGGTGAGGCTGCGCGTCTGGCCGGTCGCACGATCCATGAGCATCAGTTGCCAGCGGTCGGCCTCGAAGCCGGCCCGGCTCTGGGCGCGGTAGGCCAGCCATTTGCCGTCGGGCGAAACGCGGGGCGCGCCGTCGGCGGCGGGATTGGTCGTGAGCACGCGGCGCTGCCCGGTCGCCATGGTGAGGGCAGCCAGATTGTGGTCCGTCTTCCACGCCTCTTGGACCACCGGCGTTTGTGAGGGCGTGTGGATGATTTCCTTGGAGTCCGCCGACCAGACCCAGTCGTCGCCCGCCGAAAAGGTGGACGACCAGGGCACGGCATCGCCGGGGCCGGGGGTGAGGTTGCGCGGTTCACCCGCGGCAGCGCCGTTGGTCACCCCGACCACGAACAGATGCTGGCGGCGTCCGTCGGTGATCGAGTCCCACTTCCGCACCGGCAACTGGGTGAAGACCTGCGCCTTCACCTTGCTCTTTTCCAACGCGTCGAGCCGCTCCTTGTTCGCCTTGTCCGCCTCGGCGAAGGGTTTTTCGGAGAACTCGGGATGGACCGACGAGAGGAAGGCGAGCTGTTTGCCGTCGGGCGAGAACGTGGCGCCGCTCGCACCCGTGCTCAGCGTGGTCAACTGGCACGCCTCGCCGCCGTTAATGGGCAGGAGCCACACCTGGAAGTCGCCACCGCGGTTCGAGTCGAAGGCAATCCATTTGCCGTCCGGCGACCAGCGGGGATGCCGGTCATGTTTGGGCGAGGTGGTGAGCAGCCGCGGTTCGCCACCGTCGGTCGGCACCAGCCACACGTCGGAACTGGTTTTGTTCTCCGCGACGTCCGCGTCGGTGACGACGAAGGCGACCCAGTTGCCGTCGGGCGACGGCTGCGGGTCGGAGACGCGGTGGAACGCGGCGAGATCGGCGAAGGTCATCGGCCGCCGTTCCGCGGCGAAAACCGAGGCCGCGGCGAACAGGAGGGCGCAACCGGAGGCGCGGGCCAGCGAAGTCATGCGGGCGATTGAGCCTGAACCGATCACCGGAGCCAAGCCCACACCCGCACGGCGAAGGCTTGGCGAAGGGTTCCAGGGCCAAAGCAGGGGCCACGGGCATTCGGCGGATTGCTCCCTGCTGTGTTTCCCGTCACTCTCGCCCCGGATTTGAAGCTGTCCGTCAAAAGCGATTATGCCGTCCGGGCCGTGCTCTCCCTCGCGCGCCGGTTTGGCGGCAACGAGGTGACCCGCATTGAGACCGTCGCCACCGAGAACGGCATTCCGCCGAATTACCTGGTGCAGATCCTCATCGAGCTGAAGTCCTCGGGCATTGTCCGCAGCGTCCGCGGGAAGGAAGGCGGCTATCAGCTCGCCCGCCCGCCGGCGAAAATCACCTTTGCCGACGTGCTCAAAACGATCCACGGCCCGCTCTTCGACTGCCCGGCGATCGGAGACGAAAAATGTCCGGGCGAACTGCGGGAAGCCTGGCTGCGGCTGCGGGAGGCCGTCGAACGCGAGGCGGACCAGGTCAATTTCCAGCAACTGCTGGAGAGCGGCGCCGAACGCACGCGGATGTTCTACATCTGACCGTGGCCCCGTGACTCACCGCCGGCCCGGTTCGATGTGGATCAGCACGTCCCGCACCCGGGCATGACGGCTCCGCACGGCATCCTTCACCGCGTGGGCGATGACATGGGACTGCGCGACGGTCATCTCCGGGTCCACCCGCACGTGCATGTCCACGAACCATTGGAAGCCCATCCGGCGCACGTAGCATTTTTCCACGTTGTCGACGCCGGGCACGGTCGTGGCCACCAGGCGGATTTCCTCGATGACCGCCGGCGCCGGCATGGTGTCCATCAGCTCCTCCAAAGCCGGCTGAAGCAGGCGCCAGCCGTTGAAACCGATGATGCCCGCCGCCACGACGGCCGCCACGTCATCCGCCGCCGCCCAGCGGGCTCCGCCCACCAGCGCCACGGAGATGCCGACGGCCGCAGCGAGCGAGGTGATGGCGTCGCTGCGATGGTGCCAGGCATCGGTCTTCACCGCCGAGCTGTCGGTCGCCTGCCCCTCGCCAAGGACGAAACGGAAGAGCAGTTCCTTGATCACCACCACGCCCAGCAGGACCGCCAGGGTCCAGGGGCGCGGAGAGGGATGGGGCGTGAAGATCATCCGCAGCGACTCCGCCCCTATGCCCACGGCGGCGAACAGCAGCAGCGTGGCGATGACGGCCGAAGACAACGCCTCGGCCTTCCCGTGGCCGTAGGGGTGATCGTCGTCCGGCGGTCGGGCCGCGACCACCAGTCCCCGCCAGACGATCACCGAGCCGATGATGTCGGCGAACGACTCCACCGCGTCGGCGACCAGTGCCTGCGAGTGCCCGAGGATTCCCGCCACCAGTTTGCCTAGGGCTAGGACGCAGTTCACCACCGCCCCGATGAAAGTGGCGCGCAATGTCTGCCTGAGTCGCTCCCGGTGAGGCACGGCGCGATGGAGACAGGACCGTCGTCGGGTGGGAATGCCGAAGGTGCCAGACTGGGTGACACCCGAGAACGAGCGGGCGATGGCATGATGAGGTTTTCACAGCCGTCGGAAACAGGTTCACCCACCAGTTATTTGCCCCCAAAGACAGAAAGAGCTTGCGCCGGGCGGGGCGTTTATAGTTCAAACCGAACGCCCCTTAAAGTCGATGCCCCGACTGCCAACAGTGCCCCGACTCCGCCCGTCCGACTCCGCCCGTCCGACTCCGCCCGTCCGACTCCGCCCGTCCGACTCCGCCCGTCCGACTCCGCCCGTCCGACTCCGCCCGCGCGGGTCGCTTCGGTCGCCGGGCCGGCAAGGCGGCTTTCCCGCCGCCCGCTCCCGGCGACCGCGGTTCGAGCGTGGTTCGCCGGGTTGCAATTGCCGTGGACCGCGCCGCCCTTGCCCCCGACCGGTCCGCGAGCGCCTTTGACGTTCAGGAAATCGTCGCCGACGTCCGTGCCAGGGCCGCTGCCACCCCGCCCCCCCGCACGCCGCCCTGCGGTCACCCCGGACCGCCGGGCAACCACCACTGCCCCCAGCCCCCAGCCCCCTCCGCGTCTCCCCCCTCCGCGTCTCCCCTCTCCGCGTCTCCCGGTCTTCCCCAAACCGCGTCTTCCCAAAAACACACTCCCCATGAAACGATTGTTCTACCTCGTTCTGGTCTTGCCCGCACTGCTGCTGCTGGCGGCCGTCAAAGACTCGCCAAAGGCGGTGCTGTCCCCCGGTGCCGCGGTCAAACCCGCCGCCGCCCGACTCAGTCCTGGTTTGGACTTGGGGCCGGAAATGTCCGGCCCGTCGAGCCAGCCGGTGCTGGCGCTGCGGGAAGGGCCGAAGGCCGCGTTTGAGCGGGGTCGGATCGAGGCGCTGTTGCAGGCCCACCGGGCGAAGGCGCGGCCGGCGGAACAACTGACGCCGGAGATGGTGGCGCAGCAGGTGGCCGACATGGAGCAATACATCGCGGAGAACCCGGACGGCGAGTTCACGCCGGGGCTGCGGGTGGAGATGGGGAAGTTCTACCGGAAGTCCGGGCGGTTCTCGAAGGCGCTGGAGCACTGGCGCGAGGCGTGGGCGACGTGCGAGGCGTATGCCGACGGTAACGGGAAACTGCTGGCCGACGAGGCGCTGGCGCGGCTGGCCTCACTGCTGACGAGCCTGGGCCGCGTGGAGGAATTGGAGCCGTTGGTGGGGGCGCATCAGTTCCGCGTGTTTGCCCGGCCGCATCTGGCGCAAATCTGGGGCCGGGCGACGGAAGCCTACAGCCACATGGTCCGCAAGCCGGGGATCGCCTACCGCTGCGGTGCCCTGGCGGTGTTCAACGTGGGCCGGCATCTGACCGGACAAAGCCGCGGGGAACTGCTGGAAACGGCCTCCCCGAACACCGGTTTTTCGTTGGCTGAACTGGTGGCGTTGTCAGACCAGCAGAACCTTGGCCTGATCGCCGCGTTTCGCGGGGAGGGAGCCTCGTTGCCGGTGCCGGCAGTGGTGCATTGGGCGCAAAACCATTACGCCGCCGTGCTCGCCGAAAATGAGGGCCGCTACCTGGTGCAAGACCCGACGTTTCTGACCCGCGAATGGGTGGACGGCGAAACCCTGGTCGCGGAGGCCAGCGGCTACTTTCTGATTCCCGGTAATAGCTTGCCGGCGCGCTGGCGGCGCGTGGACCGGGCGGAGGCGGCACAGGTGTTTGGAAAGGGGTATCCGCAGTCGCAGTGTGACGACTGCCCACCGCCCTGCGAAGGCGACTGCTGCGAAGACGGCGGGGGTGGCTCCGGCACCGGCAGCGGCACTAATGAGTGTGGCATGGCGACCTGGAAGGTCAACGAACCGAACATCAACCTGGAGATTTCGGACACGCCGTTGGCCTACCAGTCCGCCATTGGCCCGGACTTCGTAGTGCATGTGAAGTGGCGGCAGCGGGACATCCGCCCGGTGCCGACGCATTTGAGTCATCTGGTGGACGGCTGGCAGTGCGATCTGCTGGCCTACATCGACAGCTACCGGCTGGCCTATTCCGGGACCGGCGACGTGACCGCCGATTTTTATCCGGGGGACGGTTATCCCTACAAATTGCATTTCGCGGACGGGAGCAACACCACCGAGATGGACCCGCATACCGGCCGCTGGGCCGTCCGCACCGTGGTGGGTTCGGTGGCGACAGAAGTGAAGGTGTATCACCGCAACGGTTCCGTGGACCGTTATGACCTGGCCAACGGTGCCGGCCACTACGTCCTGGCCTCGCGCAAGGACGCCACCGGCCAAGCCATGGCCTTCACGTATGATGACCCTGACGGTGGGTCCAATTACCGCCGGCTCACCCGGGTCACCACTGCCGACAATGCGCAGTTCGATTTCGTCTATGGCGACGGCGGCGACGATTACCGGATTACTGGAATTACCGGCCCCAACTCCCGTTCGATCAGCTTCGGTTACACCACGGTGAGCGGCACCCTGGTGCTGGGCAGCATCACCGACGCAGTGGGCATCGTCAGTGCCTTCCAATACGACCCCACCCGCTGGTGGATCACCTCGCTGGTCACCCCCTACGGCACCAACAGCTTCAGCCACTTTGATGCCGGCATATGCGACGGCATCCATGAACTGAGCTGTGCCGGCGTGGATCGTTCAGTGACGGTGACGGAACCTTCCGGCGACCGGCAGGTGTTCCTGTTCTACGACAACAGCTACGTATATCTGGGCACCACCAACGAGTTTGCGGGCAAGGTGCCCGCCAGCTTCGCCAGTGGACAGATTCCCGCCTACGGTGGGGCCGGTGACCCGCCGGTGCAGTCGCTGGATCTGGTCCGCGACCAGCGCAACAGCCACCACTGGAACCGCCAGCAGGCGGCCCAGCTTTCGACCACCAACCTGAACAGCCTCAACGCCACCGACTACCGGCTGAGCCGGACCCGCCACTGGCTGGTGGACGCCAATGCGTTCAGTGTCCTGCGCGCGGTGAGCTGGGTCATGCCGCCCTCGCCGGACGGGACGACGGAACCGCAGCCGCTCCTCTACGACTATGCCGGCAAAGATCCGGGTTTTGGCACCGGCTATGAGGCCAACATGGGCACCAACAGCCTGCCCTCCGTGATCGCGCGCAAACAGCCGGATGGCACCACCTGGTATCGGTATTTCGAACGCAACGCCAAGGCCATGAAGACCCGCGAAACCGAACGCTGGGTGGCCAACGGCTCAACGCTCTACCGCACCAACACCTACACCTACGCCAGCGGCACCGGCAACGCGGCCGTGGACGGCCTGCTGCGGGTGAAGCAGGTCGGACCCAACGGGGAGCTGGTCTACGGCTACGGCCTGCACCCGACCTACACCGACCAGGTGAAATACCTCACCAACGCGGTCGGCGAGGTGACCACCATGGATTACGACAGCTACCGGCGCGTGACCACCCGCACGTCCCCGGCCGGCCTGATGAGCACTTACACCTACGACGGCACCAGCCACCGCCTGCTCAAGGTGGTGGACACCGTCTCCGGCACCCCGGTCCGCACCAACAGCTACACCTGGCTCAACGCCTACGTGCGCACGCACACCGATCCCTACGGGATGACGCGCACCTTCGACTACGACCTGCTCGGCCGCTTGACCACGACGACCTACCCGGATAGCACCACCGAAGTGTCCTCCTACTCGCTGCCCGCCAGCACCGGGTTCAACTCCGGCGGCTCGGCCCTGCCGATCCTCGATCGCGTGTCGTTCAAGGACCGGCTGGCCAACTACTGGTGGACGCTGCCCAACCGCGTTCGGCAGGTGGAAAAGATCATCGAGCCGCCCAAGGTCAGCGGCGGTAGCGGCACGGAGACGACCATCAGCTACTGCGGCTGCGGGTCGCCCACAGCCATCACGCGGGCCTCGAACACGGGTTCCCCGGAAACCACGAACTTCGAATACAATTATCGGGGCGGGCTCAAGCTCGTCACCCTGCCCGACTCGGCGAAGTTCACCAACCTCTTCGACCTGGCCGGCCGGCTCGTCGAACGGCAGGACCATTACCAGAAGCTCACCAACATCTTCGACAATCTCGGCCGGCTAGTGGCGCAGAAAAACGGGGCGGGCCTGGTCATGAGCGCCTCGTTCGACCGCAGTGACCGCGTGCTCACGCAGACCAACGCCAACGGTGTGTGGTTCACCAACGCTTGGGACAACCTGAACCGCCTCACCGTCCGCGCGCAGCCCGACGGTGGGAAGGAATACTGGGGTTACACCGCGGGCTTCGGCGGTCCGACGTTCTACACCAACCAGGTGAGTGACATCACCACCTGGGCCTACGACGCCGCACTGCGGAAGACCAACGAGACCGTGGTCGGGATTTACACCAACAGCTTCGTCTATAACGGCGCGGACGACCTCAAGGAACTTTACGACGGCAAGACCCAGAAGACCGCCTGGGCCTACGACCTCTACAGCCGGGTGACCAACAAGGCGGACCATCTGGGCACGAACGTCCTCGCCTATGCCTACAACGCCAACGGCTGGCTGACGAACCGGTGGAGCAAGCAGAAGGGCAACACCGAATACCGCTACGACCCGGTGGGCAACCTGACGAACGTTAACTACCCGGCCTCGGCGGACCTGGTGTTCGAGTTCGACGCGTTCAACCGGGTGGTGAAGGACTCGCGCAAGGGCGTCATCACGAACACCTACACCTACTACGCGGGCGGGCAGCTGGCGACGGAGGCCACGCCGCAGTGGGCGAGCAGCACGCTCACGCTGGGTTACACCTCGCGCCTGCGGACCAGCCTCACCTTGGCGCAGCCGACCATTGGCAACTTGACCCACAGTTACACTTGGGACAGCGCCAGACGGCTGGACACGCTCACGGGGAGTTCGGGCAGCTTCGACTACGACTACATCGCGGCGGCCACCAGCGGTGACTACGCCTCCCGGCTGGTCAAGAAGCTCACCGTGCCCACGACTTCGGCCGGGCCGAACGTCACGAACCTCTGGGACACCACGGGCCGGCTCACGACCACCAAGCTGGTCAACGGGGCCACGACCTTCAACAGCCACGCCTACGTGGTCAACGCCGCCCACCAGCGCACGAAGCAGACGCGGCCCGACACCACCTACGTGGATTACACCTACGACGACGCCGGCCAGTTGAGCACAGCCCTCAGCTACACCTCCGGCGGCACCCCGATCACCACCGAACAGCTCAAGTATGGTTACGACGCGGCGCAGAACCTGACCAAACGGACCAACAACGCGACGGTCACGAGCTACTCGGTCAACAGCCTGAACCAGATCACCAGCGACGGCGGCGCCAGTTGGACGCACGACAACAACGGCAACCGAACCTACCAGCCCAACGGCGTGGGCAGCTACAACTACACCTACGACGACGAGAACCAGCTCGTGCAGGCGGAGACGGACACGTCGAGCACCCCGACGGGCAGCCGATGGAAGACCGTGTGGACCTACGACGCCCGGGGCCGGGTGCGGGTGCGGGAGGACTACGGGTGGTATTCGCCCGGCAGTTACTTCCTGCTGAGCACCACCACGCGTTACCTCTACGACGGGATGCGGGTCATCCAGGAGCGCAACGCCAGCAACACCCCGCAGGTGACCTACACCCGCGGGCTGGACCTGGCCGGCAGTTGGGAACGGGCCGGCGGCATCGGCGGCCTGCTGGCCCGCACCGCCCACAGCGGCGCCAACGGGGCGACCTACACCCCCGCCTTCTACCACGCCGACGGCAACGGCAACGTCACCTACCTGCTCAAGCTCGACCAGACCGCCGGGGCCACCTACACCTTCGACCCCTACGGCCGGCTGCTGGCCTCCTCCGGCACCCTGGCCAATGCCAACACCTACCGGTTTTCCTCCAAGGAGCTCATGCTCAGCAGCGGGCTCTATTACTACGGATATCGGTTCTATGATCCCAATACCCAGCGGTGGTTGAATAGAGATCCGATTGACGAAGAGGGAGGCATTAACCTTTATGGCTTCAACCTCAATGATCCCGCCAACCAAGTAGACCCCAACGGTGAGTGTCCACTTCCACTCGTGGGGGTAGCGCTTGCCGAGGCAGCCTTAGTTGCTGTAGTCGCATATGTAGGATACAAGGTGATTGATAAGGCAATCCGCGATGCGGTTTACGGCAACCACAGTTCAGCCGACGGAAATGGCGGACGAGGAGGGCCAACTACCGTCCCTGAAACCAAACCCGAAGGCGGAAGTGGTGGCAAGGTGGTGGACCATTCGGAGGCACTTGAGGATGCAGCTGCGGATGGTTATAAAGTAACGGGCGGAGACCTCGATCCGGATAAAATGCAGGGAGAAGACAATGATAAAGACAAGGGCAAAGGAATCAAACCGAAGGCTGGGCGAGAAAACAGGAGGGCAAACAAGCAACACGATCGCAAAAAACAGGACGATCATGACCTCAAAGGCAAATACGGCGGGGGACGGGGACCAGCCGATAACGTAGAATGTAAGGTCGGTGATTTCTGATTATGTGGCTCAAAGACATTTATCGACTCCGAGAAGCTGGGCACGCCAACGATGCAATGTTACTAGTCATCGAAAGGCTTCAGGCCATCACCTTCCGGGATGGGGACATCTGGCGGCATCTGATGCACTTAGGCGGCAATTGCTTGTTGGATTTGAAGCGTTACGAAGAAGCGGAAGCGTGGTTCTCTGAAGTGTGGATCAAACTTAAAGATCCGATAGCACTTGGCAGTCGAGGTGTTTCCAAATGGATGCAAGGTAAAGCGGCTGAAGCATTGATTGACTATCTCGAGGCAATCCCGATTTACCCTTCGACGGAAAGCGTTGAGCTTCCGCTTAGAAAGGCCGCTCAATTGTCACTTGAAGTTGGCGATCCTTTGAACGCGCTGAAATACGTCAATGAATATGAACGCCGTTTCGGCATTACGGAATGGACAAAAGACTTTCGCCGTAGAATTAGTAACTACTGCGCTTCGTAGGGAGTGTTCGGAACGACTCTACAAGGGGTTTTATGCGTTGGCTACGCTGATGCATGTGGGGTGTCGTGAGTGCCGTCATTTTCCTTCCGCCAGCGAAGTCTATTTCCTGCCGACGTCAGACCAAGGTAAGCGTCCTACGGAGCGCCCGTTGTCGTCATAGATGTCGTAGGTGTAGGCTACGACCTCTACGACCCGATCCGGTGGAGTGGCGGGCCGTTTTTGCCCCAGACGGCCGGAGCGATCTGGCTGACCTGGTGGTGGGTCGGTAACCTTCCTGCCGAGCACCCCCTACCAGGAATCGTCATGGAGGTCATGGCGTGGAGCTATGACCTCTTCAGCTACGGCGAGTGGGCCAGAGCCAATTCAAATGCGGAAGTGCGAATACGGAAGTCGGGACGCGGCGCTGAACCGAAGGAGAGGGAATTCGTGGTGTCCCCGGTGTTCACCCTGCGGCTGGGTCGAGGTTGGGTTCATGCCCGTGAGAATCGCCCCGTTCCTTCTGCATCCTCGGCGGACCACTAACTGCCGTTTTCAGGGTGAGTGCTCAACTTTCATTGGGCGGCAATTCCCTTCCGATCAGACGCGGAACGCCCGGTCGCCCGCGTCGCCGAGGCCGGGCACGATGTAGCGGCTGGCGTTCAGCCTTGGGTCGAGGACGGCGGTGAAGATCGGCACGGAGGGATGCTCCTTCGCGACCGCCCGCACACCGGGCGGTGCGGCCACCAGGGACACGAGACGGACACTGTGGGCCCCACGTCCACACACCAGCCGGATCGCGGCGACGGCGCTGCCGCCCGTTGCCAGCATCGGATCCAGCACGATGGCGTCGTGCCCGGCGAGCGACTCCGGCAGGCTGGCGGAATAGACATGGGGTTGGGCAGTGGCTTCGTCCCGCTTGATGCCGATGAAGCCAACCTTCGCTTCGGGCAGGACCTGCAGGAACGGATCGAGGAACGCGAGGCCCGCCCTCAGAATCGGCACCAGGATGACTTCCCGTTTCAGCGCATGCCCCCGGGTCGTGGCGAGCGGGGTTTCGACCTTCACGGACTTCGTGCCGAGGTCCCGGGTGACGTCCGCCACCATGAGCGCCGCGGCTTCGGCCAGCTTCCGGCGGAAGGTGGCCGGTGCGGTCGCCCGGTCGCGCAGGGCGGTCACGCACACACGGATCAACGGATGGTCCAGGACGGTCAGGTTTTTCACATCAATGGACGTGCAACGGGGAGATGAAATAGAGCAGGCCCTGCCGCAGTTTCGGCGAGAAATCCAGGCCGCCGATCTCGACCCGCATCGTCGGCGATTTGGCCTGGCCAAAGAGTGAAAACAGGTCGCCGAACGAGGGTGGCAGCGCGTAGGTGACCAGGTTGGCCGATTCCACCCCGCCAAGGGCCAGGGCGCGGGCAACGGCGGCATCGAAATCGCCGAGTTCATCCACCAAGCCCAAGCCAAGGGCCGTCGTGCCCGACATGATGCGGCCGTCCGCAAACTGTTCCCAGTTGGCGGCGAGTTCGCGGTAGCCATCCAGCTGGTCTTTCTTGTTCTGTTCTGCCGCCCAGCCCCGTCCCTCGCGGATGACCGTTTTGAAACGCCTGAAGCTCTCGGCCACCATGTCGTTCAGGATCGCCTTCTCTTCGGGCAATTCGTCTTCGAGCAGCTTCTCCCCGGAGAACATGTCCTTCAGCTTGCCGCTTTTCACGACATCCGGACGGACTCCCACCTTGTCCATGAGCCCGCGATAATTGTAGCCGTGGAAGATCACGCCGATGCTGCCGGTGATCGTAAGTTCATTGGCGACAATCCAGCGGCTCGCCGCGCTGATGTAGTAGCCGCCGGAAGCGGCAAGCGAACCCATGACCGTGACGACCGGAATCTCGTTCGTGAGCTGGAACGCACGCAGGGATTTGTAAATGTCGTCACTGGCCAGCACCTCCCCGCCGGGCGAATCCATGCGCAGGACGATCGCCTTGATGTGGTCGTCCTCGGCGGCCTTGTCGAGCTGATCCTTCACGTAGTCCGCCAGCGTGAGCCCTTCGTGGTTGAGCGGCTGCCCGCTGATGACCCCGCCAATGTCCATCACGAGGACCTTGTTCTTCGAGTCGTTGTCTTCCAGCACGCCTTCGTGCAAATGGGCTCCCTTGCCGTGGTGAAGGCCCGCGCCACCCAGATTCAGGGCCGAACCTGCCGACTGAAAGACGTTGCCCAGCAGGCTGCCAATCAGGAGCACGGTCACGATGACGCTGAAGACGATCCAGCCGCGACCGCGACCGGTGGGAGGTCCAGCCAACCTGGGCGTCACGGCCGGCGGCACCGGCAGCGGCGGCGGAACCTGGAACGAAGTGAGAGGCGGAGGCGTAGGACCGTCAGACATGCGGCTTAAGGCTAGGAGAGCTGCCTCCGATGGCAAGCGGGCGGCGCGTCAAACCGAACGCGGCAATCGGCTCCGCCACGCGATCGCGCATCGTCGCGCGCTTCACCCAAGTCCCGTCGGCTCACGACTTCACATTCAACCGCTTCCCGAAATAGAGGGAGTCGCCGACGCGGACCAGCTCATGGAATCCCATCCGCCGGTAGAACTCCGCCGCCCGCGAATTCGAGGCATGCATGCCCAGGTGAACTCCCGGAGCTCCCTTCGCGGACAACTTGGCCAGCAAGGCCTCCAGCATCCGGCGACCCCACCCCTGCCCTTGCGCCCGCGGCAGGAGGTCGATGTGCAGGTGCGCGGGGAACTCGTCGTAGGGCTCCGGACAGAAGAGGTCGGGTTCGTGAATCAGCAGGCGAAGCTGGTCGGTCGGCGAGAGCGTTGCCGGGTCGCCGGCCGGGCGGGCAATCCGCGACTGCAAGGGCGGCAGCCATTCGGTGGCGTAACGTTGAAAAAACTCCCTCGATTTGAGCGCGCCGAGCACGTATCCGCACACGCCATCGCCGTCTTCCAGCAACAGCGCCAAGTCCGGTTCCAAGGCCAGGTAGGCGCCGACGTAGATGTGCCCAAGCAAGTCGGGTCCCGTTGCGTGAAGCGCTGAGGCATCGGTCCCGGAATCGCCGGTCAGCAGACAGACTCGGTAGGCCGCCGGCTCATCGCCGGGACGCGCGGGACGGATGCGGAATGCCAAGGCTCTCAC
>JAYUSF010000307.1:0-10928 GCA_043755815.1 Verrucomicrobiota bacterium | reverse complement strand
CGCCACGCCCTGCGCGAAAACCTCGCGGAAACCGCCGCCGTGCCCCGCCTCACCCAGCTCTATGCCTCGTTGTAGCCGTCACGCTTGGCCACCATTCGCTTGATACGTTCCCGTTTGATCTCGGCCCAAGTCCAAGTATTTGGATCGGCTTTGGTAGAATCGGTGGCAACAATCGCGGCGAACTGCCGCTGATCACACGTCACACTGTTGCGCAGGGGGCGGTATTCGTCACCAGTTTCCAATGTCCCGGTAGACGGCGAGTTAGGGCCGAACGCTCCGGTGTCGGGGTCAGGGGTATTGTCGGGCAGTTGAGGTGCCGCAAATGCCGGGATGCCCAGAGCCTGACCATTCAGCCCCCAGTCACGATTATTAATCCGGCAACAATATAGAGGGGTCAGGCGGCGTATTGGGTGGTGGCGGCGGCGAAGAAGCCGCGGATCAGTCCGGGCTGCCGGTGGCAGGAGCGCAACTGCCCCAGCGTCTGCCGGTGTAGGGTTCGTTCGTCGCGGGCGGCGGGCAACTGCCCCAGCTTGCTTTTGAGCGCGCGGTTCAGCCGCTCGTCGGGGTTGAGCTCCGGGCTGTAGCTGGGCAGATGCTGCACCGCGATCTCCTCCCGGTGTGCGGCCAGCCACGCCTGCACCGGCGCGCTGTGATGCACCCGCAGGTTGTCCAGGATCAGATACGCCTTGCGCCCCTTCATTGAGCGCACCAGCCGTTCCAGGAACCGGATAAGCAGCGCCGCGTTCAACGCCCCCCGGTAGACCATCCACCGCGCGCTGCCCCGGTTGGTCACCGCGCTCATCACCGAGAACCCGAAGCGCTTCGCGCGCTGGCTCACCGTCGGGGTCTGGCCCTTGGGGGCATACCCGCGCGGCGCGTTGGGCTGGTTGTTCACCCCGGTCTGGTCGCCCCAGTAGAGCTCCGCGCCCTCGGCTTTGGCCCGGGCCGCGAGGGCGGGATACTCGCCTTTGAGCCAGCGCTTCACCTGTGCGGGGTTCTGCTCGTAGGCTTTCCGGACGGGCTTTTGCGGCGTGAAGCCCCAGCGCTTGAGGTATTCGCCCATCGTGCGCACGGGCAGCCGGAGGCCATGGCGGGTCTCCAGCAGTTGCGCCACCGCCTTGCGGGTCCAGAGGGCAAAGGGCAGTTGGAGTTGGTCGGGCAGTTGGTCGGTGATGAGCTTGCGAACCTCCTTTTCCTGCGCCGCGTTGAGCGTGCGCCCTTCGCCCACGGCCCGGCCCCGCTCGTCGCGCAGCAGCGACTTGGGGCCGTGCTCGCGCCGGTGCTGCTTCCACTGGCGCACGGTCCGTTGGTTGACCCCGACCGCCTCGGCCACGTCCCGGTCATGCCAGCGCTTGCCCACCAGGACCATGGCCCGCCGGCGGGCCTCGATCTGCTGTTCCTTGCTCATCCGCCGCGCGTCTTGCTTCATGGGCTCCAGCCTGCCACACCCCCACATCGTGGCGCTATCACTTTGCCGGATTAATAACGATGGCAAAGGCCCGTTTGCCAGCGAGCGGATCCGTCGCCAACAGGAAGCGTTCGAAAGCAGCTTCACCGGCCTGATGGTCAAACGCGGTTGTGCCATAGGGGGTGGTCAGGGCGCTAGGCGCGCCCTGATTGGATGAAAATCCCGAGCCTTGATCATTCTGGACATAGTTGACGGAACTCACGATGCCCGCCGCATCGGTAATTGTTGCCGGCAGATACCAGCCCGCCGGACTATATGTTCCACAGGTGACGCCGAAACTCTTGGAATCGGGCGTTGTTACTCCAGTGAAGTATTCCTTCCCGTTGACCGTAGCATATCCAAGGGGCGTAGTCCGTCCGTCGGCATCGACAATGATCCGGGGCAGGCTGCCACCTTGATAATTGAGCGTGATCGAGTGACCGCGGCGATTGATGAACTTGGTGGCCAAGTAATAAACGGAATAGCCGGTATTGTTGACGACTGCCGAATAGACGATCTGACGCCCTTGGCGGTAATTGAGCGCCAGCGCGCCGCCCCCGAGGCGATGCAGCACCGAACCATCACGGTGATGCGGGTAGCTGATTGGTGAATACCCGTAGGGATCGGTTGTGGATTCGGGAAACCCGTAGGCCCGCCGTCCTCCTCCGGGAAGGTCAACCACCGCGTGCGCGACTGTGTTGGCGTTTCCTTCCACCGCGAGATCTGCCCGCCCAATCGTTATCCAGCGCAGACGCGAGTTGCCGCCTATCGCACGAGAATCCTCATGCAGAAGCATTTCGCCATACTGGAAAAAAGGTGGTTTTGGAGAAACCAGCGGGCCTTTCGAAGCGCGATATCACATAGGGCAATCTTTACTGACACTCGTGCAATAGGATGACCTTAGGTCAGAGGTTGAGGGAGGACTGTTGCCAGCAGACGGCGATGATCTTCGGGCGGCTGCGGAGGCGGCGCAGGGCGGCGGTCGCGTGGAGCCCGAGTTCGTGGGCGTGGCGGACGAGCAGGTTGCCCAGTTCGTGCTCCTTCAGGTGGGCGCAGAGGTATTCCACCGGGTTGAGCTCGGGCGCGTAGGCAGGCAGACGCTCCAGCACGAGCCGGCCGCCGGTTCCGGCGGCGAAGTCCCGCACCCGGGCCGAGCGGGGGATGGGCGCGCCGTCCCACACCACCAGCAGCGGACCGGACAGATGCCGCAGGAGCACTTGCAGGAACTCCACCACCTGTTCGGACTTGATGCTCCCTGCATGCAGGCGGAAGAGGAACCCCTGCCCGGTGAGCCCGGCGATGAGGGACAGGCTTTGCCAGCCGAAGGTCTCCCGGAGCACCGGGGTCTGTCCCTTGCGGCCCCAGGTCCGCACGCGGTGGGGCTGGGTGCTCAGGCCGCAATCGTCGATGAAGACGACGGTCCGGCCTTCGCGGCGGGCTTTTTGTTAGGGCGGGCCAGCGGTGGCGCCGCCAGTGGGCGACTTCCGCCTCGTTGCGCTCAATCGCCCGCCGCGAGGGTCGCTGGCTGCTGAAGCCGAGCCGATTGAGCCGGTGCCAGACGTGGCCCGGATGGTAGGCGACCCCGCAGCGGTCGCGGATGAGCCGGGCCAGGCGGGGCAGGGTCCAGACCTCGGTGGGATGGCCGGCGGCCACGGCCCCGTCGAGGATCGTCTGCGCCAGCTCCTCCTCCTGGGCGGGGGGGGAGCCGGCTTTTCGGCCCGGCCGGGCCGCGGCTCCTGAGCCCTTCCTTCCCCGCGGAGGCCCACAGCCGGCGCCACCGGCCGACGGACTGCCGGTGCACGCCGAACCGGCGCGCGATCTGGCTGTCACTCCGCCCGGCCGCCAGCTCCTTCTCGGCCTTCAGCCGTCGTCGTTCCAGCGCCGCGTGGTCCCGCTTCTTCGCCATGCCCTCGGCTTGCCACACCGCCGATACGTTGTCACTCTATTGACCAAGTCTCAGTAGGTCGCGGATTCCTCCGGGATGCGCATCCCGTAGAACGAGCGGTAAACAAAGACCAACGCGACGGCGACCGCCACCACGCCGATGATGAGCGGCAACACGGACGCCGGGTTGGATTTCTTCATCTCCACGGCGATTTCGACCGCGAGCAGGCCAAACAGGGTTGTGAATTTTATCACCGGGTTCAGCGAGACGCTGGAGGTGTCCTTGAAGGGGTCGCCCACGGTGTCGCCCACGACCGTGGCGGCGTGGAGCGGCGTCCCCTTCATTCGCAGTTCGACCTCGACGATCTTCTTGGCGTTGTCCCAGGCGCCGCCGGCGTTGGCCATGAAGATGGCCTGGTAGAGCCCGAAAAACGCGATGCCGATGAGGTAGCCAATGAAAAAATACGGGTCGAAGAACGGCAGGCCGAGCGAGAAGGCGAAGATGACCACGAAGATGTTCAGCATGCCCTTCTGTGCGTAGATGGTGCAGATCTCGACGACCTTCTTGCTGTCCGCGATGGAGGCCTCGGCGGCGTCGAGCTTCATGTTCTGCTTGATGAACACGACCGCGCGGTAGGCGCCGGTGACGACGGCCTGGGTGCTTGCGCCCGAGAACCAGTAGATGACCGCTCCGCCCATGAGCAGGCCGAGGAGCACCTGCGGCTGCACCAGGCTGAGCTTGGCAACGGCGCCGCCGAAAACGTGTTCCAGCAGCATGATGATGCCGAACACCATCGTTGTCGCGCCGACGACGGCGGTGCCGATGAGCACCGGTTTAGCGGTCGCCTTGAAGGTGTTGCCGGCGCCGTCGCCCTTTTCCAGCTCCATTTTCGCGTTCTCAAAGTCAGGCTTGAAGCCGAAGACATCCTCGATTTCCTTCGCCACGCCTTCGCGGCTTTCGATGCGGCTAAGCTCGTATACGGACTGCGCGTTGTCCGTGACCGGACCGAAGCTGTCCACCGCGATGGTCACGGGCCCCATGCCGAGGAAGCCGAACGCGACGAGGCCGAAGGCGAAGATCGGCGCGGCGAACGCGTATTGGGCCGGCATGATCGCCATCATGTCGGTCTTCAGGCTGAAGAAATAGCTGATCCACATGAGGAACAGGATCACGAGACCCGTCCAGAAGGCGGAGAAGTTGCCGGCGACGATGCCAGACAGGACATTCAGCGAGGCGCCGCCGTGGTTCGAGGCGTTGGTCACTTCCCTCACGTGCCGCGACTCGGTGCTGGTGAACACTTTCGTCAGCTCGGGGATCAGCGCGCCGGCCAGCGTGCCGCACGAGATGATGATCGAGAGAATCCACCAGAGGTCCGGCCGGACCACCCCCGCGGCGTCCTTGAAGTCGCCGAGCAGGACCTTGGTCGCGATGAACGTGACCACGATCGAGATGATCGACGTGAGCCAGACCAGCCAGGTCAGCGGGGTTTCCCAGTTGAAGTTGCGTTCGCGGCCATAGAACGCCTTCGCCAGCACGCGGTTCACCAGATAGGAAAACAGCGACGTGACCACCATCAGGATGCGCATGGCGAAGATCCAGATGATGAGCTGGCCGCAGATCAGCGTCTGGCCGAGCGCGAGCGCGAGGAAGGCGATCAGGGCCACGCCGGTCACGCCGTAGGTTTCGAAGCCGTCCGCAGTGGGTCCGACCGAGTCACCCGCGTTGTCGCCCGTGCAGTCGGCGATGACGCCGGGATTCTTGGGATCGTCTTCGGGGAGCTGGAAGATGATCTTCATCAGGTCCGCGCCGATGTCCGCGATCTTCGTAAAGATGCCGCCGCAGATGCGCAGCGCACTGGCACCGAGCGATTCGCCGATGGCGAAGCCGATGAAGCACGGGCCGACCAGTTCCTTGGGCAGGAAGCCAAGGATCAGGATCATGAAGAAGAGCTCCACGCAGACGAGCAGCAGGCCGACCGACATGCCGGACTGCAGCGGGATGAGGAGCGTTTCCAGCGGATTGCCCCGCAGCGACGCAAAGGCCGTCCGCGAATTGGCGACGGTGTTGATGCGGATGCCGAACCACGCCACCCCATAGCTGCCGAGTATGCCCAGGATGGAGCAGAGGAGGATGACGACGACCGACCCAACCGGTTTGTGCTGCAGGCCAAGGAAATAGTAGACGATGCAGGCGGCAATCAGGATCCAGAGTGCGGCGAGGAATTTGCCCTGCTGCCACAGGTAGGTTTTGCAGGTCTCCCAGATGATGTTCGAGACATCGCTCATAGCCTTGTGGACCGGCAACGCGCGGGTCTGGGAATACTGCCAAAGCCCGAACAACGACCCGAGGATGCAGATGACGAGTCCGAAGTAGAGGATGGCGTAACCGCTGATGCCGCCGAAGGCGGAGAACTTCACGTCGTCCAACAACGGGAGGTTCAGGTCGGCTTCACCGGCGAGCAATGGGAGGGAGGTGAGACAGAGCGCCGACAACAGAGCGCCCGCCCGGAGTGAGGGTCGGTTTGCGATCATAGCTTTTTCGGGAGTTCGGCGTGACGCTAATCACCCTGACTGGGTGACCGCAAGCCTGCCCCAATTCGCGGGGGACGGGAGGACCGATCGATCGCGGCCGCATTTCATGCTGCCGAATGCAACGGATCGCCGCGAAAACGGGCGCTGAAACTCAACCGTCCGGCCGCAGGCACGCGGGTTCCCTCGGACAGAATCCGGCTGTTCATTGGCAGCCGGAGGTTGACGGATCGAGGCTTGCAGCGTCGAAGCGCCGCTTGCGTTTCGCCCCTTGGCATTGAACCTACCATTGTTTCCCCAATGAAACCACGTCTCCCTGCCTGGTGGATTCTGCTTTTCCTACCGTGGGTGGATCCGGTCCGGAGCACGGGCGCGCCCGATCCGGCAATTGCCCGATTGGTGCGGCAGCCTGCTTCTTCCGCCTCGTTCGTGCTGGATGCGGAGGGGCGGCTGTGGGCTTGGGGTGAAAACGAAGCCGGCGAGCTGGCTGATGGAACTTTGGTCCGTCGGGCAAGGCCGAAGGCCGTTCCCTTTCCGGCTGGGGTTATCCGCTGGCAAAGCATCTCGGCGGGCTCGCGAGTGCTCGCCTTGGACCAGGCGGGCCGATTGTGGGGCTGGGGAGCCGTCGGCTACGTTCGCACCGGCTGGGCGATCCAGCGGCAGCCGAAGCCGACGCTGATTTCCGGCCCGACAAATCGCTGGCGCTCGGTGGCTTCGGCTGCAACGGGCAACGTGGACGTCACGGTGGACGACGGCGGCCACGCCTTTGTCTGGCGGTTTCCCAGGCTTCAGGTGCCCTCGCTGACAGCACCGTTCGCGACTTACCGGGCTGAGCCAATTACCCCTCCCGCGGGGGCTGCGCGCTGGGTCAGTGCGATCGCCGGCCGCCAACATGCACTGCTTCTTTCCGATTCGGGCCAAGTCTTCTTCCTGGGTGTGAACGTCACCGGCACGGCCGGACCGGGTGGGCTGGAGACGGCGGCGGAACAGTTTGTCGAGGTGCCCGCCCCCAAGGTAAACCGGCGCTGGGTCGCGGTCGCCGCCGGGGCTGACCAGAGCTTTGCGCAGCTCAGCGATGGGGAGTGGTATTTTTGGGGAGCCGTTCCGTCGTTCATCGACGGCCGGAGCGTCATCCGGTCCCAGCCGGACCCGGCGGTCCTGAAGCGGCCGGACGGCGTGACGACGTGGCGCCGGGTTGTCGGCGGGGAATCGTTTGCGCTGCTGCTCTCCGACGCCGGCCGCGTTTTCGGTTTGGGCGACAATTCGCTGGGCCAGCTCGCCTACCCGCGCGGGCACGAATGGGACGCCAGCTTCGCCGACCTGCCGCGGCGGGTGTTTCCGGTGGGGCCGATCGCTCAGGATGTCCGGGACATCTCAGCCGGCCTGCATCACGCCCTGGTCCTGGGCGAAGACGGTTTGCTCTACACTTGGGGCGCCAACGACGTCGGCCAGCTTGGGCGCGCGGCCAACGGCAGCGACTGGCGGCCCGCGACGGTGCGCGGGGAAGCGGCGCCCTTTTCACCGGAGGCGCCGCCATTCCCGCTACTGGCGTGGCACGCGATTGAACCGACGCTAATCGCGCCGATGCTCGCCGGCGCGTCTGGCCAAGCGGCTCGATTCGAACTTCAGCGGCCCGACACGAACCGGATTCGGATTCCCGTCCGTTTGGAACTTACCAGCCCGCACAGCCTGCCCGGCCTGCCGTTCAATCGGGTTGAGCTGGTCGCCGATGGCGTGACGCAGGGATCCCTGAATCAGCAGGTCCAGCTTCAGCTCACGGCGTCATCGACCCAGGTGGCTCTGGTGCCTGGCTTTGGACTCGGCGCCGGCGTGGCGGCATCACTGGGCCTGCGCGCCGCGGTGCCACCGTGGGTGGAGTGGGAAGGGGCTGATACCACCCCGTTGAACCTTGGCTTTCCCGGGCCCCTCAGCTTCCCGCCGACCGGCAGCGTGCAGCTGGATCCCACCGCTGACCGCTGGATCGTGGGCGATACCAATGTGGTGTCGGCGACAGTTTCCGATCCCGACGGGTTCGTCACGGCCGTCGAACTGTATGCCGTTTGCAATCCGTTTCCCTGCAATACCCCTGAACTGATCGGTCGGCGGACCTTTACCCGCGGGATTCCGAGGATAAGCCGGCAGCTAGCCTTTCCGTGGGTGCCAGCCGATCCCCGGCCCGGCGAAACGGTTGGGCTCGTGGACCCCGCCAACTACGGGTTTCCTGGGAGTCCGCGACGGTCTGTATTCCGGCAGTTCACCCTTGTCCTCCATGACAACGCGGGCTCGATCATTACCAATCATTCGCCTGTCATTGAGGTGGTGCTCCCGGACCGTTTTCGCCTCACGCTGATGGATGCGCCCCGCGTGGTCGAAGCGCCCGCCACCTTGCGAGTGCGCTTGGAAGAGTTGCGGCCGGGCAGCACCGTAACGCGCGCGCGCCTCGTGCTCACAAACAGCTCCGTGTCGGAAGTCAAAGATGTCCGGTTGCTGGGATCGCTGCCGACCGAAGCCGAGTTTTCGCTGGTTTCGGCGGGAACCGTTCAGGCAATGGCGCTGATCCAGACCGCGGACGGAGCCGAAACGATCCTCCGTTCGGCCTCGGTCAAGGTAGCGACGGGGGCGACGCTGCCGACCGTCATCATTGAGGCGACCGACTCCGACGCCAATGAGGAGGGGTTGAAACCTGGCGAGGTTCGTTTGACCCGTTTTGGCGGCAGCGTGGCCGAATCGTTGGCGGTCCGACTTGCCGCCGGAGTGCCTGCCGTCGGAGCGGTTCCGCCGCCGCGATTGCGGGCAGTGATCGCCGCGATTGAAGACGTGGACTTCAGGCGAATTCCACCGCGGGTGGTCTTTGCGGCCGGTGTCCGTTCGATCACTGTTCCCGTTGTTCCGTTGCCCGATGCCGAGGTGGAGGGCAACGAAGGGATGACGGTCGTGCTAAAGGCCGACCTGTCCTCCTACGAAACCTTGCCAGGACTTTCCTCCGCACTCGTTCTCATCCACGACCGGCAGACCAATTCCCCGACGAGCGTCGAACTGGACGTGCCGGTGGGCGACGGCCGCCATTCCGCGCTGCAACCTCTTACAGTCCGGGTTAGTGGCACCAATTCCGTCGTCGGCATCGAAAAGCTGGAATTGGTCGCCGACGGCTTGGTTTTTGGTGAAGTGGAGCTGTATTATGGTTCTACTTTAACACTGTTTCCTCCGTTACCATTGGGATCATTGACCTTGCGGGCCCGGGCCACCGATCGACTCGGCGGAGTGGCGGAATCCGCGCCGGTGACGCTGGAGATCATCCCCGAGCTGCGGCTGTCGCAACGCCGGCCAGAACCCGACGGTTCAGAGCTTTGGAGGGTGTCGCTCCAACCCGACTTCACCGACCTTCAGTTGGAAAGCTCCGATGACCTTGATGAATGGCGTCCGGTGGGCGTCTTCCGGCCGAATCCGCTGTTCCGCGTCTTCGAGGTTCCCTTTGCGCCCGACCGGCCAGCGCGATTTCTCCGGGTCGTTCCGGCGCCGTAAACCGCATCGTTTCCGCTACTTGTCGCCAGCGCGGAATTCCTGCATGAGCCGCAGGATCTCCTCCCGAATTTCAAACAGTTCCTTCCGGGTGGCCGTGACGGTTTCCGCCCGCAGGAGCTGGCGCGGGGTGACGCGTTCCAGGGCGCCCTGCGCCCGGTGCAGGTGACTGAGTGCCCGCTTGAGGGTGGCGACGATGAACGGTCCGTGCTCCAGGTCGCGTCCGTAGGCCAGCGTATCCAACACGCCGGCGAGCTTGGCGCCGGTGATCTGGAATTCGCCCACCAGTTCGTCGAGATCCAGCTCGGCGGTCCCGCTGGCATCGGCCGATTTGGCGGCACGCCAGAGGGCCATCGAACTGTTGAACACCCGGAGCGAAAGCGGATGCGAAATGTCGCCGTCGGGTTCCCGCACCCAGTCCACGCCCTCGGTTGCCGGATCCGGTTGCAGGTCTTCCTCGCCTTCTTCCTCCAGCAGGTGCAGCGGGCGGTCGTCTGCCGCCGGTTCGGATTCGGCACCGCCTTCGGTGGCCAAGCCGGGTTCCGCTTCGTCGCCATCCCCGGATTCGTCCCAGCCCATGAGGCGGCCGACGATTTCCTCCCGGTCGGGATGGTCCATGTAGCGGTCCAGCAGTTCCGAATACTTGTCGGAGCGGGCATCGCTCTCCCGCAGCAGCTTCTCGTAGTCGAACTCGTCCCAGTCCGGTTTGTCGGCCGATGGCGTCTGCGATTCGGCCTTGGAAAGCGCCGCGTCGAGGCCGTCCAGGAAACCCAGAAAGGCCGCTTCTGAGGCCCGTTTCCGTTCCGCCTCTTCCTCGCCGGTCAGTTTCCATTCCGGGGCCGAAACGCGCAGACGGAAGTCCGTAGACTCGATCACCATGCGGCCATGGGCGGGCAGGAACCACTCCAGATACAGGGCGTTGCCCCATTTGTCCGTGGCCGTGATCGTGCCCTCGTCGTCGTGCTCCGCGAGCCGCACCTTGCGTGAGGCGGTCACGTCGCCCGCGACGCCCCGGAACGGACCGGCCAACGTGAACTCGCGGGGCAGGGGATGGGTGGCCTCCTGGTTCTCGAATTCCAACAGGCAGCCGGCGAGGTCGGAGCAGGCGTTGCCGGCGAGTTCGAAGGCCACCGGTTCGCTGACGTCGTGAAACCACAGGCGTCCCTTCACGATGCCTTTCGTCCGGTTGTCGATTTCCCCGCGCACCACGCTGATGTCGATTCGCCAGGCCACGTCGGAGCTGTAGCTCCTTGAACGTCCGGAATAAAGCCGCGAATGGCCCCTCGGACCGTTCCGTTGCTTCGGCCGGCTGGAATGCGTTTCCCGTCGATCCAACACCTTGGCTCGACCTTGACCCGCCTGCCCGATTACTCATGTCCGGCATGAACGCCGCTTCAGCTCCAGCCACGGGCCATCCGCGCGGTCTCTACACGCTGTTCTTCACCGAGATGTGGGAGCGCCTGAGCTACTACGGCATGCGGGCGTTGCTCGTGCTGTTCATGGTGGACCAGGTCCAGCGGGGCGGGCTCGGACTCACCGACGAGGTCGC
>JAYUSF010000306.1:0-3589 GCA_043755815.1 Verrucomicrobiota bacterium | reverse complement strand
CCCTCGGCTACCGTGAGGGAGACGTTGTCCACGGCGGTCACGTCGCCGAAGCGCTTGGAGACGGATTTCAGCTCGATGCTCACGGAAAGCGGATAGATGGGGAGTGGGTGGTGGAGGGGTGTCAGCGCGGGGCGCCGGCGAGTTTCGACTTCCGGAGCCCGCTGAGCATGCGGCCTTGTTCCTCGGCGGCGGCGTAAAGCTGCTGGAACTCGGACTCGGTCAGGAATCCTTGGCGACAGCCAATGAATGCCTGGGAGACTACCTCAAACAGCGAGCCGGTGGCGAATTCCAGGAAGCGGATAAAATCGGCGTTCGAGAAGCGGCTGCTGCCTTCGGCGATGTTGGACGAGACTGATACAGCGGCCCGGCGCATCTGGTTGGTTAGGCCAAACCGCTCGCCATCCGGGAATGCCTTGGTCACGGAATACACCAAGTCGACGAACTCAATCGCCTTCTGCCAGACTTCCAAAGGCTCGAAGATTAGCATGGGTGCCTCCAGTTAGGTTTTTCCATCCACTTGCACCGCCTGCGCCGCCGCCTGTTCGCGGTGCTGTTTCCATTCGAGGTAGGTCTTCAGGAACAGCGTCAGCAAGGCCAGCAGGGCCAGCAGGCTGGCGACGGCGAAGGCGGCAGGGCCCTGGTATTCGTCGTTCAGCTTCTCCACGCGCAAGGGCATGGTGTCGGTCTGGCCGGTAATGTGCCCGCTGACCACGGAGACGGCGCCGAACTCGCCCATCGCCCGGGAGTTGCAGAGGATGATGCCGTAGAGCAGCCCCCACTTCACGCTTGGCAGGGTGACGTGCCAGAAGGTCTGCCAGCCGGTGGCGCCGAGGGTCAGCGCGGCCTGTTCCTGGTCGGAACCCTGCGCCTGCATGATCGGGATCAGCTCGCGGGCGACGAACGGGAACGTGATGAACACGGTGGCGAGCGCGATGCCGGGCACGGCGAAGATGATCCGGATATCGCGATCCATCAGCCATTCGCCGAAGTAGCCCTGCAGGCCGAACAGGATCACGAAGACGAGTCCCGCTACGACCGGCGAAACCGAGAACGGAAGGTCGATTAACGTGATCAGGAGCGACTTGCCCTTGAACTCGAACTTCGCGATCGCCCAGGCGGCCGCCAGGCCGAAGACCACGTTCAGCGGCACGCTGATGGCGGCGACCAGCAGCGTCAGTCGCATGGCGGCCAGAGAGTCGGGATGCGCGAGCGACGCCCAATAATGCGGCAGCCCCTTCGCCAAGGCTTGGGCGAAGACGTTGATCAGCGGCAGCAGCAGGAACACGCCGGCGAACAGCAGCGCCACGCCGGTCAGCAGCCACTTCACCAGCGGCGACTCCTCGGAGCCGCGCTGCGATTTCTGCGTTCCGGCGGTCGGCCGGGGAGTGACGGTTCCAGCCATGGTTCAGCGTTCGTAGCGGCTCACCCAGCGTTCGAGCAGGTTGATCACGCCCAGGAGCACGAAGGAGACGGCCAGCAGCACGAGGGCAATCGCCATGGCGCCCGTGTAGTCGTATTGGTCGAGTCGTTCCACGATGAGGATCGGCGCGATCTGGGTCTTGTATTGGATGTTGCCGGAAATGAAGACGACCGAGCCGTATTCGCCGATCGCCCGGCCGAACGCCAAGGCGAAGCCGGTCAGCAGCGAGGGCAACAGCAATGGCGCGATCACGCTCACGAAGGTTCGTGCCCGGCCCGCCCCGAGCGTCGCGGCGGCCTCCTCCAGTTCGCGTTCCAGGTTTTCCAGCACGGGCTGGAGCGTGCGGACCGCAAACGGCAGCCCGGTGAACGTGAGGGCGATGACGACGCCGAGCTGCGAATACGCGCCCTTGATGCCGAGCGGCACGAGGAACTGGCCGAGCCAGCCATTCGGGGCGAAGAGGTCCGCCAAGGTGAGGCCGGCGACGGCCGTCGGAAGCGCGAACGGGAAGTCCACCAACGCGTCGAGCAGCCGGCGGCCGGGAAACGTGTAACGGGTCAGCACCCAGGCCAGCAGCGTGCCGAACACGGCGTTGACCAGCGCCGCGACGAACGAGGCCCCGAACGTGAGCCGATAGGCCGCCAACGCCCGGTCGGTCGTGGCCAGCTTCCAGAATTCGGCCCACGTCAGCGCCGAGGCTCGCAAGGCCAGCGCGCCGAGCGGAATGAGCACGACCACGCTCAGGTAGAAAAGCGTGAATCCGAGCGTCAGCCCAAAGCCCGGCAAGGGGCTATGTTTCTTCAAGGCCATGCGGAACGAACTCGTCAGCAACAGTGTCCGGGAAGCCTAACGCAGAACCGGGAACGACGTAAACCAACAACCACGACAGGCTTAGTCGGGATTGTTTTCACGAAAAGGCGCCGGCTGCCGGAAACGGGAAGGTTGAACCGGGCTTGCGGCGGACACACGGAGACCACCGCCCCAAGCCCGGCGTTCCAAAACAGCTTGGAACAAAATTGTCGCCCAGCGCGTTCACGGGGCCGTCTCGGTGGCGAGGCCCATCTTGGTGATGTCGAGCTGCTGGATCAGGTCGAGCACCCGGATGACGTGCTGGTAGTCCGTGTCGCGTGCACCCTTGATGACGAGCGCGACGTCGGGGTTGGCGTTCTTCATGGCTGTGAGCGAACCGCGCAACTGCTCGAACGTCAGCGGCTGGCCGTTGAGCGAGACGGTGCCGGTGGCGGCGACCACGAGCTGATTGGGCTTCGCCGGCTCCTTCGGCCGGGGCGGTGGCACCTGCGCCGACGGCAGGTTCAGCTCCAGGTTGTTCACCAACTGCGGGGTCGTGATGATGAAGATCACCAGCAGCACGAACGCGAGGTCGAGCAGCGGCGTGATGTTCAGCTCGTTCAGGGAACTGTGCTGGGAACGGGAAATCTTCTTCATGGCAGGGCCAGGCTGTTGGCGTCCAGCTCCTCGACCACGTCGAAGCGGACCAGAAAGTGCCCGGGGAAATTCTTCGGCGGCGGGCGGCTGAGGGCTGTGGTCTGCGCCACCGCGCGGCGCACGGATTCATCCCAGGCGGCGTGCCCGGAACCGCGCTTCCAAGTCGTGCCGGTCACCTGTCCGGCAGGGCTGACGTTGACCTCCACCTCGGCGACGAAACTCCGGTCCTCGACGCCCTCCGGTCGGAGCCACTTGGACCGCAGGCTGAACTCGACGAAGCCCTTGTAGAGCTGCACTGGATCGGAGCTGCTTTCGACCGTCTTCGCGCCGTCGCCAAAACTGAACGAGGGCAGGCCCACGGCCGGCGGCGCCGCGGCCGGGGCCGTGCTGGTCGGAGGCGGGGCTGCCTGGGAATTCGTGGGCGGCGGCGCGGCCGCAACTTGCGGCGGCGGTTCGGCGGGCTTGGCTTGCTCCGGTGGCGGCTCGACGGGTTTCTCGGGTTCCTTCGGTTTCTCCGGCTCGGGCGGTTTCTCCTTCGGCGCCATCGTCACGGCGATGGTCTTGAGCTGCTTGCCCAGGTAACCCTCGCGGGCGGCGAAGAAAATCAGCGCCCCAATGATCAGTCCGTGGAAGACCGTGGAGACGATCAGGCTGACCTTCGTCGAGTGGGGATTGCTCAATAGGTATTGATTAGGTCTTTTTGAGCAGGTAGAGGAGGATGCT
>JAYUSF010000305.1:0-35153 GCA_043755815.1 Verrucomicrobiota bacterium | reverse complement strand
TTGGCGATGTTCGGGTGGTCCATCATCGCCAACGCCTGCCGCTCGGCCTCAAAGCGGGCGACGACGGACTTGGTGTCCATGCCCAGCTTGATGACCTTCAGCGCCACGCGGCGGCGGACCGGTTCCTCCTGTTCCGCCATGAAGACCGTGCCGCAGCCGCCCTCGCCGATCTGCTGAAGCAGCTTGTAGCGGCCGATGCGGGCGCCGGGGCCTTCGGTGCCCGCTCCGTCCGGGAAATCGAGCTTGATGGTGGGGGCAGTAGTGGCGGTCTGGACCGACTGACTGGGCTGGCCGACGGGGCGTTCCAGGAACGTGGCCGCCGCGTCGCTGGCGCGGAGCAGGTCCTCGACCCGACGACGACGCGCAGGATCGCCCGCGCAGACCTCGTCGAGATACGCGGCACGCTGGCCGGGCGTCTCCCACTGGAGTGCGGCGGCAAAGATCGTCTCGTCGGAACCGGGTTCGGCAGGCATATCGGGGGCTGGCGCAGGTGTCATACCGCACTCCCCTGCGCAATCCAGCCCCGAAAGGGATCATGGAATCTTCGGAAAGTTAAAACAGCGAAGGCGCGAGGGCGCGAAGGGAGGGGGGATGGGTTTGGAATGCGGGTGGCTTTCAGCGTGTTTTCGCGATCGGGCCACGGGCTGGTTTGCCGGCTCATTTGTTCCCGTTCCAGACGGTGGCAATATCCTGAGCGGGTGCCCGCGGAGCGGCGTCAAACCATAGCTCACAGCGTGAGCTGTGGGTGGTGGACGAGGGGCGATCAAGCCCGGCAGAGGCGAAAGAACTTCCAGAGCCCGTCCGAACCGCCCGCTCTGTCGCCCCGCTGGGGCTCAGCCCGTTGGGTCTCGAACCCCGGGCTGACGCCCGGGGCTAGGTTCTGCCGCGCCTCCGGCGCTTAAGCCCCGATCTAGGTTGGCAACCGATTCAGGGTCACTTTCCTGCACGAGGCTCGGTAAATCGCGCGGGTCACCAAACCGGTCGCTTCGCCCTGATTCGCCGCCCGCATTCCGCGGCGTGGCCGCACCTTGCTGATCCGTTTCAGACCTCCCGCACGTCCATCCACAGGCGGGCGCGGAAACTCTCGCCGGGCGGCAAGATGATGACTTCACCGTCGGGCCGGCCGAAGGAATTGGGCAGCGCGGTCCAGGGTTCGAGGCAGTAGAAGTTCTCTTCGACGTGACGCGACCAGAGGGCGGCGAAGCGGTAGGCGGGATGGTCCGCGAAGTTCACCACCACCTCGAGCCCGGCGGCCGGATCGACCAGCGCCAGCTCGCGGTCCGCGAAATCGCCGAGGAGGACGGTGCCGCTGACGTCCACCCCGACGCCGAGTTCCTGTGCCGGCCAGGGTTCGTCGAAATAGGTTTCGGCCTGGTTCAACGGGTTGAACCGCTTGGCCCGGGGCAGGCGGATGAAACAGCGGTTGCGCTCCCCGCCGGCCACCAGCGGCACGGGCAGGTAGGGATGGAAGCCGGTGCTGAAGGGCAGAGGCTGGTGGTCACGATTCTCGACGACCTGTTCCCATTCGAGCCGGCCGTCCACAAGTCGGTAGGTGAGTTCGTGGCGGAAGGCGAACGGATAGCTGGGGCGCGTGAGTTCGGAATCGGTGACTTCCAGCGTCACGGCGTCGTCGGTCTGTCGGGTCACGCGCCAGGGAACACGCCGGGCAAAGCCGTGCTGCGGGGATTGGTAAAGCTGGCCGTTGAGTTCGTATTGGCCGTCCTGGCCCAGCGCGACGTTGAAGCTGACGTGCGGAAACAGCACCGGGTTGCCCGCCCACATGCGGTCGGGATAGCGCGCGACCACTGCGGCATCGTGATGCAGGGCGTCCACCAGGCCGTGGCGCGCAGTGCGCCGGGCGTAGCGGGTCAGCCAGCCGCCGAGTTCGGGATAGACGACGGCGAGCGCGCGGTCGCCGTCGCGGAGTTCCACCGGAGTTGCCATCCAGGGAGGCTGGCGCGACGGGGCAGGGCAGGCCAGCAAAGTCGGCGGCGATCAGCGGAGGCTGTCCCAGGCGAGCTTCGCCGCGAGCGCCAGCACCATGGTCAGGAAGATCGGCCGGATCAGTCGCGCGCCGCCTTTCACGGCGACCTTTGCTCCCAGCCGGCCGCCGATCATCTGCCCGGCGGCCATGACGACCCCGACCCCGAAGCGGACATGCCCTGTCCACAGGAATACGGCCAGCGAGGCGAGGTTGCTGGTGAGGTTCATGGCCTTGGTGTGGGCGGTCGCAGCCAGCAGGTCCAAGCCGAGCAGCAGCACGCACGCGACGGTCCAGAACGTGCCCGTGCCCGGTCCGAAGAAGCCGTCGTAGAAACCGATGAGCAGGCCAAATCCAAGGGTGAAGACGGTGCGGTTCATCCGGGCCGGCCGGGCTTCGCGGCCCAGGTCGGGCTTCAGCCAAGTGTAGATCGCGATGGCGGCGAGCAGCACCGGAATCACGGGCCGCAGCACGTCGCGGTCGAGGCGGGTGACCGCCCAAGCACCGGCAAATGCGCCCACGAGCGTCGCGAGGATGCCGGCCCGGAGTTCGGCCCACTTCAGCAATCCGTGGTTGGCATAGTGCCAGGTTGCCACGGTTGTGCCGCACGAGGACTGAAACTTGTTCGTGCCGAGGGCGTCCCGGGGATCCATGCCCGTGGCGAAGAGGACGGGCACCGTGAGCAGGCCGCCGCCGCCGGCGATCGCGTCCACGAAGCCCGCCGTCAGTCCGGTCGCAAACAGCACCGGATACCAACCCCACGCGAGTTCCATTGCGCGGCGGAGCATGCGGATGGGCCGGTGCGAATTCGAGTTCGAAGGCGAGACCGGCGGGCCCTGGGCCGGCGAGACGCCGGCGGCACGGCAAGCCGGAGGCTTGCGCCACCCCGCAACGGCAGCCCGCCGAATCACCCCGTAGCGCCGGCCTCTGGCCGGCCGTGCCGCAAGCGTCTCGCTTGCCCGCTCTCCGGTCAGCCCAGCATCCAAGCCCTTCGCCATGGCGGACCGGCGGTTGGCGGTTGTTCGCGCCGCCCTGTTTTGGTTTGCTTCGCCGCATGTTGTCGTCCGCCCGTTGCGTCACCGCCACCCTGCTCGCGCTGTCCGCCCTCCCTCTGTTCGCCCAGGATCCCAAGACCGAGGATTACCCGCTCGGGCCGGACTCGGAGCGGAAGGCCGACGTGCCGCGGGGCCAGGTGTTGAAGCAGGCCTTCAACGCCGGGGTGAACAGCGTGTTTCCCGGGACCGAGCGTGACTACTGGGTTTACGTGCACAAGCAATACGACGGCTCCAAGCCGGCCGCGCTCATGGTCTTTCAGGACGGGGGGGGCTACCTCAGTGAGACCGGGCAATGGCGGGTGCCCATCGTGTTCGACAACCTGATCGCGAAGGGCGAGATGCCCGTGACGATCGGCGTGTTCATCAACCCCGGCGTGGTGCCTTCCAGCAACGGCACTAACGCGCTGCCGCGTTACAACCGGAGCTATGAATATGATGGGCTCGGCGACCGTTACGCGCGCTTCCTCATCGAGGAGCTGCTGCCGGAAGTGCAGAAGTCCTATCTCATCACGCCCGATCCCGAGGGCCACGCCATCGCCGGCGCCAGCAGCGGCGCGATCGCGGCGTTCACCGCGGCGTGGGAGCGGCCCGATTATTTCCGGCGCGTGTTCAGCACCATCGGCACCTATGTCGGCCTGCGCGGCGGCAACGACTATCCGACGCTCGTCCGCAAGGTGGAGCCGCAGCCGCTGCGCGTCTTCCTGCAGGATGGCTTCAACGACCAGAACATCTACGGGGGCAACTGGTGGATCGCGAATCAGGACCTGTTCAGCGCGCTGCAGTTCGCCGGCTACGAGGTCGACAAGGCGTGGGGCATGGGCGGCCATGACGGCAAGCAGGGCGGCTCGATCCTGCCGAACGCGCTGCGCTGGCTCTGGAAGGGGTATCCGGGCACGGAGATCAAACGGGGCGCGGGTGAAAAGCATCTCGCCGCACAGCTCGTGGCGGGCGATTGGGAGCTGCTCGGCCGGGGTTACAAGCTGCCGGCCGGCCTTTGTGCGAATCCGAAGGGGGAAGTCTTCTTCACGGATGCGCCGGAGAACCGGATCTACCAGATCGGCCTGGACGGGGCGGTGAAGATCCTCCGCGAAGAAACCAGCGGCGCGGCGGCCATGGTGATGGCTCCAAACGGCGACCTGATCGCCACCCAGCCGGAGGCGAAACGGCTCGTGGCGCTCGAAGGCAGGAGCGGTGAACGGTTCATGGCGACCGAGGTCGCGGCCAAGGAGTTGACGGTTTCGCACGAGGGCATCACCTACTTTACCGAACCCCGGACCCGGTCCGTAAAGGCGCTGGGCAAGAACGGCAAGGTCACCACGCTCGACACGGGCATCGAATTCCCCGCCGCCGTGTGCCTTTCGCCCGACCAGACGCTGCTCTACGTGAGCGATCTCCTCGGCCAGTTTGTTTACAGCTTCCAGCTCCAGGCCGACGGCTCGCTGGCCTACAAGCAGCCCTATTACCACCTGCACCTGCCGGACGATCCGCGCGGCGCCGGTGCGGACGGGATGTGCGTGGACACCGAAGGTCGGCTTTACGTCGCGAGCGAATTGGGCGTGCAGTTCTGCGACCAGGCGGGCCGGGTGAACGGCATCCTCAGCAAGCCGGAGAAAGGCGCCTGGGCGACGGACGTCTGCTTCGGGGGCAAGGAGGGCAACGAGCTTTACCTCGCCGCCGGCGACAAGGTCTGGAAGCGCCGGCTTAAGGCCAAGGGAGCACAGCCCTACGCAGCTCCGGTCCGGCCGGCCGGGCCCAGGCTTTGAGGCTCCGGCAAATCGCCGATTGCTCCGCTGATCCGGCGCGTCTACCAGTGTCCATCCCCACGGCGGACGAGCCGCCCATGCACTCCAAGATCAACGCCGCCCGAGCCTTCTCGCTGCTCGAACTGCTGACCGTGATCGCGATCATCGCGGTGCTGGCCGCGCTGGTCCTCACCGGACTGCCCGCCGCCCGCGAGCGGGCGCGTCGCACCGCGTGCCGCGGCAACCTCCGGCAACTCCATCTTGCCGCGGCGCTCTACGGGGCCGACCACCACGACTTTGTTCCCGGAGCCGGCGAAACCAACTCGATGGGGGCGGGGCGAACCGTCTATCTGGCCCTGGTTTCGACCAATGTTTACGGCGCGTTGAAGCATTACGTGGGCACTGACCGTTCGCTGGACTGCCCCAATCTCCACCCGACGCTGACCCGCTCGAACGAATGGCGTTCGCCGATGAACAGCCGGACGGTGCAGCTGGGCTACCTTTACCTGGGCGGTCGGCCCGAAACCCCCTGGACCAATTCGCAGGCCCCGGTGGTGGGCACCTGGACGTCTCCGCAGCGCCTCGGCGATGATCCGGCGGCCTCGCTCTTCACCGATGTCGCTTACGTGTCGGCCTGCACCAGCCGGATCGTGCTTGCGCATGGCGGCAACGGGGCGTGGCTGCGTTCCGGACCGGAATACTTCCAGCGCGCCCAGGAACTGGAGGCCGCGGGCCATGCGGAGAAGGCCGTTTCCGGGATCAACGCGGTGCGGTTGGACGGTTCGGCGCAGTGGCGACCCCGACGGGAACTCCGCTGGCGACGGGCGGCCCGGGAGAATCCGGGTTACGACAATTCCACCTGCATCACGCTGTGGTAGTTGGCTGGACGTTTGCGGTTCGCCATGCGCAGTCGGGTGCGCCAAACTCCGCGGCATGTCCGCCTACGATTCCTACGTCCGCGTGATCGGAGAACAGACCCATCGGATCGCCACCACGCAGCGCGAGGCCATCGAACGGGCCGGCGGGTGGGTCGCGGAAGGCCTTGCCCGACAGCGATTTCTTTTCGCGTTCGGGACCGGGCATTCGCACATGATTGCGGAGGAAATCTTCTATCGCGCCGGCGGACTGGTGCGGGCGATTCCGATGCTCGAGGAACCGCTCATGTTGCATGAACGGGCGGCGGACAGCACCTCGAAGGAACGCGAGGCCGGCTACGCGGAACGGATCCTGGCCCGGTATCCCGTCGGCGAAGGCGATGTCGTGGTGATCGCCTCGAACGGCGGACGCAACGCGGTCCCGATCGAACTGGCCCTGGGGTCCAAGGCCCGAGGTGCCAAGACCGTGGCGATCACCAACCGGGAGCAATCCTTCGCGTGGCCTTCCCGCCATCCGAGCGGATGTCGCCTGGCCGAAGTCGCCGACACGGTCATCGACAACTGCGGCGTCGATGGGGACGCGACGATCCAGCTCGGGGGAATTCCGACGTCCGTCGGTTCCACCTCGTCCGTCACCGGCATCTACATCATCAACCTGATCGTGCTCGCCGCGATGGAGCAGGCCGTCCGGTTGGGAACGCCGCCCGAAGTCTACGTGAGCAGCAACACCAACGGCGATTTGCATAACACCCGGTTCGTCGCCGCGATGCAACCGTTCAATCCGCATCTGTGACCGGTTGGCGCGCACGGGATGTCGGCAAGGGCATGGGCAGGGAAACCGTTTTGTGGCCGATGGCATTCTGCTTCAACCGAAATAAGGGCTTGCACCGGCTTCTCAACGCCGCTACTTACCCCGCTCCTTTTACAGACAGGAAGACTATGTCACGCATTTGTCCGATTTCAGGTAAGCGACCTTTCCGCGGCCGTCACATCTGGCGCTCCGGTAAAGCCAAGAAGAAGGGCGGCATCGGTATGCACGTTACCGCCCGGACCAAGCGCTGGTTCTATCCGAACCTCCAGCGCGTGAAGGTGCTCTTGCCCAGCGGCCAGGTGAAGTTCATCCGCGTCGCGGCGAGCGTCATCAAGAAGGGGCAGATCACCAAGGCGCCCAAGCGCACCTGGAAGAAGCCCGAAGCGGCGGCAGCCAAGGCAGCCTGAACCGCTCGCCTGTGGTTCGGTTCCTAGTTCGGCGTCCCCTACGACGGGACGCCGTTTTGTTTTTCGGCCCGGCGCACTGACTTTGCGAACCGAAGACCCTTTCCCCGGTCGAGCACTGTTTTGTTTTTCTGCCGACGTTTCTCCTTGAAGCCAGACAGGGATTTTCAGTCTGTTGTGCCCGCACTCACTCTCAACATGTCTCACGCTCCACTGCCCGTAAGCCTGACCACGGCTGCCTATCGTCTCGCCATCGTCACGGCTGGCGTCGCCGCCGGTCGCCTCCTGGCTCAAGACGCCAACCCCACCGCCGACCAACCTTACCGGCTGGACACCATGGTCGTGACCGGGGCAGGTGGACAGGCGCAGCCAAACGACGGCGCGGCCACGTCCCTCAGCGGCGCCGAGTTGGGGGAACGCGGTATCCTTTCCCCGCGCGAACTGTCCGGCATCCTGCCGAACGTCGCGACTTTCGACGCCAACGGGGACCGCAATCCCCGCTTCAGCATCCGGGGTCTGCGCGAGAACAACTTCAGCTACGGTGAGGCGGCCACCGTGGTTTACGTGGATGACGTGCCGTTCTTCGACCTCTACACCCGCGGGCTGCCGCTCTTTGGCGTGGATTCGGTCGAAGTGTTCCGGGGGCCGCAGCCGACCGTCTTCGGGGCCAATCGGCCCGGCGGCGTCATCAACATTTTGACCCGGCTGCCGGCCAACGACTTTCGGGGCAACGGCACTGTCCGCTACGGCAACTACGATGCCGTCAGCGCCGAGGGCGGCGTCAGCGGACCGATCGTGAAGGATCAGCTCTTTGTGGGTTTCTCCGGGCTTTACCAGAAGCGCGAGGGTTACTTCCACAACCTCGTGACCGGCAACGATCCGGATCACCGCGAGACGTTGGCGGGCCGGGGACAGTTGCGCTGGACCCCGACCGAAAACCTCGACCTCGCGTTCACGATGGTCGCCGATCAGTTCAATGACGGTGGCGTCATCTCCCGGCCTCTCGCGGCTCCGGGCGATCTCTACGACCTCAAGGCAGATCAGGACGGCACCAACGAAATCAGCTCCCAACAGTATTCGCTGCGGGCCGCGTGGACCGGTGAGTGGATCAAGGCGGTTTCCATCACCACCCGCCGGGTCTGGCGGCAGGACGTGCGGGGCGACTTCGACTATGCCGAGTATCAGCCGAATCCGCTGCTGCCCCCCGGTTTCCATGTGCCGATCCGGGTGATCGAGGGCTATTCCAGTCCCGACGTCAGCCAGTGGGCGCAGGAACTCCGTTTCGAATCCCCGGATCGCACGGCCGCGCTCAAATGGAACTTCGGCGCCTTCTGGAGCGAACACGTCCTCGAGTCTGACCTGGGCTACGTCTATGGGCCCGATGCAGCCGCGGCCTTTGGCTCGCCCTTTCCCCTGACCGGCCTGCGCGACCAGACCCTGGGCGACGCCAAGGATCAGAACTTCGCCGGGTTCGGCCAGGTCACCTACACCTTTTGGGACAACTTCGACGTCACGGCCGGGCTCCGGTGGGAATACGATGACCGCCAGGTCGGTCGTCAGCACAGCAACCCGCTTGCGCCGCCGCCGTTCAACTCGATCGCGTTCAACCAGCGCGCCCACGGGGACTCGCTCCAGGCCCATGCCGCGCTCGCGTATCACTTCAATCCCGACTGCGCGATCTGGTTCCGCGCCACCGAGGGCTACCAGCCCGGCGGCTTCTCGCTGTCGCAGGATGACCCGACTCAGAGCGCCTATGGCGAAGCCCAATCGCAGCACTATGAGCTCGGTGGCACCGCCAAGTTCTTCGAGTCGAAACTCGTGCTCAGCGCCAACGGCTTCTACACGCGGACCGATGACTACCAGGTTTACCGGCCGCTCGACGCGCTGGGGCGTTTCGACGTGCTCAACGCCGACACGGCCGAGTCCATCGGCGCGGAACTGGAAGCGCGAATCCGGCCGGTGAAGGGACTGGAATTTGCCGTGGCGGCCGGTTTCACGCGGGCCGAATTCCTGCGCTTCACCGCGCCTGATCCCGCCGGTGGCCCGGCCGTGGTCCTCGACGGTAACCGGATCAACTTCGTTCCCGAATTCACGCTGGATGCGAGCGCGACCTATCGCTGGGACTGCGGCGTGTTCGCCAGCATCGGCGTCACTGCGCTCGGCGATTGCTTCTTCGACGAACGGAACACCACCCGGCAGGACGCCTACGCGCTGCTGCGGGCCCGCATCGGCTGGGAGAACGATCACATTGGCGTCGCGCTGTTTGGCCGGAACCTCACGGACACCGAATTCTACGCCAATGCGCTGGACCTCGGTCCCCGTCAGGGTTTCGTCGGCACCCCGGGCGACCCGATGATCCTCGGCATCGAGATCACCGGACGATTCTAGGTCTCAAGGCGCGGGCTGAAATCCGCGCTCCACCGTCACGGTTTCGGCGATGCCATCATCGCCGAAACTTCGTCCCGATCCAACGACCCGTCACCGTTGCGGTCGAAGTCCGCCAGCTTGGCGTCGGGGCCGCGCCAGAGCCGCAACTCCACTGCGTTGAGTTTGCCATCACCGTTCAAATCGCGCCGCTCAATGACGGCCTCCGGTGTTTCCGCGTCCGCCACCGGGGGCGGCAGGATGGGAGCGGCGGCCGGCGGTTTCGGCCGCACCTGAATGGCCAATTTCGTAAAGAGGCTGTCCGGATAGCGCTGCTGCAACTGGGTCAGGTAGGCGTCGAGTTTCCCGGGTTGGTTCAGCCCGAGCGAATCGTGCGCGAACGTCAGCAGGAACAGCGACTCCGCATCGGCATCGGCGCGGGCTGATCCGTCCGGCGCCAGTTGCTCCACGACCTTCGTCGCGTCGTCGGCGAAGAAGGCATAAACGGCGCGCTCCTTCGGCGACAGGGCGGCCAGTCGGCGTCCCGATTCCTCGGGCGCAATCGCATCCTTCACCCAGCGGCCTTGCGGCAGCGAGATCAGCGGCATCTTCTCCAACGCCACCAGCGTCGGGGCTCCCGCGCCGGGCGAGTCGTCGAGCCCCAGCCACAGGTAACGTGCGTCGGCCGCGAGGCTGCGCACCGGCAACCCCAAGGGAAACCAACCCACCCATCGCCGTGACGGAAGATGATAAAGCAGCACGCGGCTGCGGTTGGTGGCGGCCCCGTCGGAACACGCCACCCAGAGCCAGGTGTGATCGTGCAGCAGCGCCGTGACGCCACCCGGGAGCCGGCTCGTCGGTTCCACCCACGACGCCAGTTCACGGCCCTCGCGACGGGCTCGGGACCGACGGGCCCGGTCGCGCATGCGGTCGCGGATGTCGTTGATCACCCGCTCCTCGGCCTGGCGATACGCCACGGGCGTCAGCTGAAATCCCGGCGCCGCCGTGATGCCGAGGCCGCCGGCAATTTTCACTCCCGGTGGCGCGAAACGGTTTTCCGCCCGGCCGGCTTCCGAATCCAACCAGTGCAAGCCCGAGTCGGACCCAATCCAGAAGCCGCCATCGCCATCACCGGTTACGCACTGGACCATTGGCGGCGTGAGCCGGGCTGAACCGCGATCCAACTCCCCGCCCAGCGGCAGCCACTGTGGCGCCTGCGCGTTGCGCGTGACCACGTTGGTGCCGGCGGCGGCAAGGACCCACTGCTTCGAAGCCGCGAAGTGTTTCCAGGGCTCGGGCAAACGTGCGTTTGACGCCGGCGCGGGGCCCGTGGCGCGCACAAAGTTGGCGCTCCCGGCCGGCAGGTTGAACCACGCCCCGTTGCGTCCGAGCGTCGCCACGGTGTCACCGAGCAGATCCAGGCCGGCAAAATTGGTGGCCAGCAACCCGCGGGAGTGGTTGTAGGGCGTGACGGCAAAGGTCTGGGTGTCGATCGCCCCGATTCCGCCCTCCGCCGCGATCCACAGGCGCTGGTCGTGATGCAACAGCCCGCTGATCAGGTTACCGGCCACGGCGCCCCTGACGGGTTCGAGCCGGTTCAGGTCAGGGGTAAACACCCAGAGCCGGCCGCTTCTGGGTTCACCGTTGGTTTCAAACCGGCGCCGCACGATGAGCCACAGCCGCCGGTCACCAAAGGTCAGGTGCTCCACGGCGGCCACCGGCGTCTCGCGCGGAAACATGGCCGGCACCAGCCGCGGAGCGGGGAACGGCACGATCCATTCGAACGGCTTCAACGCGAACACGTCGGCGGGCGGCACGTTGGTCTTGGCGGGCGCCGCCGCGAGGAACCCACCGACGTCCACGAGGCCGAGCAGGGAACTGAGCCAGCGAAGTTTCACGTTCGGAAACGATGGCGGTCACCCGGCCTGCTGGCAAACCCGGCCGCAAGTGTCCCGCTGGCCGCCCTGGCCGAAACCATGGCGACGCAGCCTCGATCTTTGGGTGTGCGAATGTTACCGGACCCGCGCGGTGCGATCCGTGTTCTCACGTTGCCGATTGCGCGCGGCAGGTTCCGGCCTGGATGCCCCGGAGGGATTCGCCGCGCGCATTTGATTCACCCGCTTGCCTCCGGGCATTCGCCCCCTAGGTTGCCCGGAGTGGAAATCTCCGTGGACACCTTTGCGCCAGAGATGGCGGCGGCGCTCAAGAATTTTGAGCGCCACATCGTGTGCCTCGAAAAACTTCCGGAAGACTGCGAGTGCTCGCTGCAGTCCCTGATGAGCAAGGCCATCAACGCCTATCTCAACCGCGGTCCGGAGATGCGACACGGCATCGCGTTGGATCGCCACGTCACCATCATCCTCAGTCAGACCGACGGCTGTCGCCCGCTTTGCGGCATCTATTTCAACCTGCACACGCCCTATTCCAAGAAGTGCGTGCCGCAGCCCGAAGAACGCCAGAAGGCATAGCCCCGATTTCCGCCAAGTGCCGCCTACCACGCCCGCTGAGCTCTCCCGGATGGCCCAAGGCATCGCCGCCCAGGTCACGCAAATGCATCCGTTGGCCGGCGCCCTTTCGGAGGCCGCTGCCAAGGGCGAAGTCCTCAAGGCGCTCTTCGAGATCACCAAGCAGGTCGAAGTCATCAAGAAGCACCTGCTCAAACTGCAGAAGCGCGACGACTCAACGGCGCTCTGACGCCAGCCGCCCCAGCGCGCTCACCGAAAAGATGAGCGGATAGAGCCGTTCGAAATACCAGAGTCGCGCGAAGTAGAGCCCGATGGGCGCCGGTTCGCGCCAGCGGCCGGATTCCACGGCCGACACCAGCCAGACGGCCCCGTGTTCCGACGCCGTGACCGATTCCGGATCGCCCGCCAACGCTTCCACGGCCAATGCCGTTTCCTCGACCGTGGAAGGCGTGCCCAGCGCACCGCCCCAACCGCCGTCGGCATTCTGATGGCCGCGCAGAAATTCGCGGCCCCGCTTGCGGAGCGCGTTGAGCGCCCGAGCGGAATCCAGCCCCAGCAACACTTGGGCGGTCCCGTAAACCGGGTTCGCCTGCCGCGGGGCGGTTTCATTGCCGAACCATAGCGGCAGCCACGAACCGTCCGCCCGCTGGCTCGACGTCAAATAGGCATACCCGCGGCGGATTGCCGCCGCGGAGCGTTCGGCGAGTTCCGCGGGCAATTCTTCCAGCCAGACTTGCCACGCGCGCAGGGCGTGGGCGGTGAGTTCCGGCGTGCTGCGGTCGAAGGGCAGTGTGCCCCAACCACGACAGAAGGTCGGAATGCCACCGTCGCGATTCTGCAGGCCGAGCAGCCAGTTCACGCCGGAGGCGGCGGATGCAACCGTGGCGCGGTCGGGCTCACCCAGGCAACGCAACGCGAGCAAGGCGCCGGCGGTGTCGTCGGCGTCGGGCACGCCGCCGGGAAGGTCGGTCCAAGCCCAGCCGCCGGGTGCGGCTCCGGTGTAGGGATGCTCCACGCGGTATTGCTGGCCCAGCAACCACGTGCGGAGCCTGTCGTGCTGGACCGCGGTCAATGAAGGATTCTCGCGGACGTGACCGTCCGCGCTCCGGTGACTCAGCGCCTTGAGGGACAGCGTGGTCACCCAAGTCGCCAAGTTGGTGTCGATGGGCCAACTGCCATCTGGCCGCACGGATTGCCGCAGGAACTCGGTGCCGCGCCGGGCGACGACATGATCTGCACGGCCCATGCCCGCGAGGCTCATCGTGACGAAACTCGTCAGCGGCGTGGCTTCGAGGAAACCGCCGTTCTCCGGCTGCAACGTGGTGAGCACGTCCAGCGTGCGTTTCCTCGTGAGCGAGCGCAGCGGGTTGAACCGTCCAGACCGCTGGTGGATGACCTGGCCGATCGCGATCAGCGCCGGCAGCGCGTAGCTCACCACCGGCAGACGCAGCGCGCCGTAAAACCCGCGGGGCAACGTCGCCAGTTCAAACGGCAGCGGTCGCACGCACTGCCAGCCGTCCGGGCCGAGCCGTCCGCTCAGCGCGAGCGTCATGGTGATCGGCACGCTGAAGGTGCGGTCCTTGCCGTAGAGCTCCTCGATGGCCGGCACCAATTGGTCGAGCGAACCGGCGGTTCGTTCAAGGTAACCCACCGCTCGTCCCACGGTGCCGGCGTGCTCCGCATCCGCCTGCGCCGCCCCGAATGCGGCCCAGACCAGCGCGGTGGTGCTGAGATTGCTCCGGCTGCGCACCGTGTCGCCCCAGCCGCCGTCGGCGTTGGCGTTGGCCGCCAGCCAGTTCAAGCCGACGCGCGCCAACCCGGCATGGGTGGCGCGGTCCATGGTGGCCAGCGCGGTCACGGCCGTCGCGGTCGAGAGGGCGCTGCTGCTGAGTTCGCCGACCCAGTGGCCGGCCGGACCCAATTGCGCCAGCAACGCCTGCGTGGCGGTTTTCCGGGCCGCTTCAATTCGTTGTCGGAGCGCCGCGTTCACAGGCTCAGGTGCCCCAGCGCAAGCAGACCGTAAAACGTGTATTCGGCGTCGAGATGATCGTCGGCCCAGTGACCGTGGAAGCCGCCTTCGGCCGACCAGAGCGTGTCGATGAAGTCGAGGCAGCGTTCGTGCACGGTGCTGGGAATGCGCCGTTCCAGGCAGGCGAGGGCGTGGAGCGCGGTGGCCGTGGACAGGAGGTCCGGCAGCGGCGCGCCCGGCACCGCAAGGAACCCGCCGCCCGGATGCTGTTGCGCGAACAGCCAGTCGCCGACCGCTGCGTTCACCGGAAAACCAAGATGCCGGATGAGCGTCACGGCCCCCGCGGCGGCATTGAGCGAACCGGTGGGCAGACCCGGGGCGTTGCTCCACGCACCGTCAGGCGTCTCCAAGCGCTTGAGGCTGCGCACGAGGTCGAGCACCTGCGGCGGCGTGCGGCCGAGGTCCTGATAGGCGCCCAACGCCACGAAGGCGCCGTAAGCCGTGCCGTGCGTAAGCTTCGGATCGCCTTCGTAGCCGCCGTCGGGTTTGCGGTAGCCTTCGATGCGTGCCAGCAGTGCCTCCGGCAAGGACGCCGGCATCCGTTCCAAACCGAGCGCGCCCCAGCCGCGGGCCAGTGCCCCGAGATGGACGAAGTCGAGTCCCGCGCCGTCGCCCTGCGTGGCGAGCCACGCCTGCGTGCGCTCCGCCGGCACCGGCACGTCGAGCGCCTGCGCCCCGGCGAGGGCGAAGATCGTGTAATAAAGGTCGGGCTTGCCCGCGCGGTCACCGGCCGCTCCGTCGGCATTGAACTGCCGTCGATAGAAGTCGCGGACCAGGTCCGTCGAATCGCCCAGCAGCCGCGGCGAGAGCCGGGCGACCTGGAGGAGTTGGAGACGCAGGCTCACGGTATTGGAAAATCAACGGTCAAAGGGTGAGACACCCTCAATCGCCTCGATCTCCAGTTCTGGAATGTCGCCGGACTGTTGACCATGAGGGCGGAGAAAATACGTCCGCGCACGGTTGTCCATTTGGAGGAACCCCACATCGTGTTTTCCGCGCATGAACCAATGGAGACGATAGGTTCCGTTGGTCTCATCCCGGTAAAGAAATGATACGTTTGTGTATTCCTGAGCTCCCATCGGGGTATCGCCCCGCGAATAGGAAACCTGGAAGTCGGATTGGCGAAAATGGCCTCCCATTTTTGCAACGTAATATCGGGTAGTCAGAGCGCGTTCTGGCCATCGGCCCAAATCTTCCAAGACCCGATTCGAGGCGGGCAAATCCCGAGTCTCAACGATCCTTCCAGGTCTCGAATCCGGTTTCCATTCACCTTCATACCCGTGGGTTGGAGTCGCAGGAGGGGCAGTAGCAAATAGGAAAAACCCGAGGAGCAAAATACACCCGAGCAGCAGGACAAAGCCCGCCACTGAGCCCCACGCGATTAGGAGCTGAAGCGCAGCCGGCAGAGTCTGGAATTTTGCGCCAAACATCACCCGACGACCGCCGGCGCCACTTCCGCGAGCCGCCGCTCGGCGTTACGCTGCTCCTGCTCCTTGCACCAGCCCTTGATCTCGACGTCGTTGAAGATCTTGCCGACGACGCGGCGGAGCAGGCCCTTGAGGCTGGGGTGTTCCAGCGCGGCCAGCGAGCGGATGGCTTCCTCCTTGTAGCTTTCCAGCAGGAGTTCGCAGCGGTCGTCGGCTTTCAGCTCGCGGTAGAGCGCCTCGACTTCCTTGGAATCGGGCTTCACCTCGCGGCGCCACAGACGATCGAGGAAGTCGCGGCGGTCTCCGCCGGCGCGTTCGCGGGCGATGGCGAGCAACAGGCTCGGGCGCAGGCCAGCGATGTCGTCCGTTTCGCCGCCTTCGCCGAGGTCGCTCAGGTCGTCGCGGATCTGGTAGGCGATGCCCAGCGCGCGGCTATAGGCGCCCAACACCTCGTCGCACTCGTCGTGGCGGCCGGCGTAGATCGCGCCCAGGCGGAGCGCCACCTCGAAGGCCGGCGCGGTCTTCTGGCGGAAGATGTCCACGACCTGCAGCGGCGTGAGCACGCCGGGATTGCGGGTCCAGATCAGTTCGGCGCCCTGGCCACGGCACAGCTCGCGCTGGCCTTCGGCCGCGACGCGCAGCATCTCGGCCTTGGCTTCCGGGCTGGCTTTGCAGGCGGCGAGCAGGCGGTAGCCCTCGCCGATCAGCAGATCGCCGACATTCAGGGCGACGGCGACGCCGTATTCCTCATGCAGGGTCTTCTCGCCGTAACGCAGGGCGTCGTTGTCTTCGATGTCGTCGTGGATGAGCGACGCCTTGTGGAAACATTCGACAGCGACGGCGACCTTGCGAAGGTCGTCGGGCAGCTCCGCGTCGGGCTTGCCGCTGAGGGCCTGGTAGGCGGAGACGGTGAGGAACGGCCGCCAGCGCTTGCCGGCGCGCATCAGCCAGTCGCGGGCGATGAGCTCGGATTCGCCCTGGGCCGGGCCCATGATCAGTTCCAGCGAAGCCGGCGTGAACCAGAAGTCCACCTCGTCGCGCAACTGGCCGAGGTCCAGCCGGCGCGTGCGGTCGTCGGCCGTTAGGTGGATGTATTCCCAGACCCAGTCGAGGTCCACGTTGGTGTCGATGCAGTCATCCTGGAGCAGCGGCACCGCGACGCCCGGAATCGCGGCGGCCTCCATGTAGGGGAAGGCGCGTTCCAGCACGCTCAGGCAGCTCACGCCGACGATGGCCTCGATCTTCCCGGTCTGGATCAGGCTCATGACGATGGCCGAACCCTCGGCGACCAGCACGGCGTAGCCCAGCTTCTCGGCCTCAACCGTGAGGTCCTGGATGGAGCACAGGCCGCATTGCTTGCAGAGCAGGCCGAACTCGTCGAAGGGCGCGGGGCACTTGGCCTCGACCCGCAGGCACTTCGGCAGCAGCAGCAGGCGGCGCTCGAACGGCACGCCGGCCAACTGCTCGCGCCACATCTCGTTGTTCAGCAGCACGCCGATGAAGTCGCGGAAGATCGGATCGCACTGGAGCTGGGTGACGATCCGGTCGGCGTGGACTTTGAGTTCGTCCGCCGGCAGCGGCGGCACGGGGTTGAACTCCGCCACGTAGTTCCGAACGGCCTGCAGGATGTGCTGCCGCTGGACCAGCGTGGGCGGGATGTTCTTCTTGGTTGGACGCCACGTTTGCTGCGGCACGAGCCGGGGCAGCCCGACTGGCGAGCTGGTGGCGAACTGAATGGGCGAGGCGGTCATTGTGGGGAAGACAAGGCCGGAGGAGTGTTGGTTTCGGAAGAAGGGGTGGCAAGCCGTTGCTGCAACTGGCGGGCCTTGCCGGCGGCATCGTGGGCCACGTTGCGGTAGGCGCCGAAGTCGGAGAACCAATACTTCTTTGACAGGCGATACATCCAGTGCCGCTCGGGAACTTCCTCGCCCGGCAGCCACTGGCTGAAGCGCGGCGTCATGGCGTCCAATTCAGCCATGGCGGTGCCACGCAGCGTGGTGTCACGGGCGCCGTGCTTGACGACGAGTTCCTTCACGAGGTCCGGCCGTTCGAGCACAACACAGCCGCGCGTGTGGTGGGCGCTGAGTTCGCGGAAATCCTTGAGAAACTCCGAGTCGCGCATCGTCACGAACACGCCCCGCGGATCGCGGATGTCTTCCTTGGCGAACTGGATGATCGGGCACGGCTCGATCCCGCCGGTGGGGCCGACGTGATGGCTGATGCCGGTGCTCATCGGGCACAGCGCCTGGCCCTCGTGATCGTAATAGGCGTCGATGATCGCGATCGGCACCTTGGAGCGCATCTCGACGACGAACTTCCGTGTGCGGACCAACTGGTCAGGCCGCAACGCCAGCGCCGGATTCATCTTCGGGCCGACGGGCCGGTAGGTGTGATACCAGACGTAATGGACGCCGCGCTGGACCAGCTCGCGCAACCACGACTCGGTGAGCAACTCGTCAATGTTCGTCTGGCAGACGCTGGTGGCGACGCCCGTGAGCAGGCCGGCGCGCAGGCAGTTGTCGAGGCCGCGCAGGGTGCGGTTCAGCACGTCCTTGTTGCCGCGGCGTTCGTCGCTGGTGAGTTCGCGGCCCTCGATGGAAATCAGCGGCGTGGCGTTGCCGACCTCCTTGAGCCGGGCGGCAACCTTCTCGGTGATGAACTGGCCATTGGTGAAGACCTGGAAATAGCAGTCGGGATGCGCCGCCAGCAGGTCCAGCAACTGCGGGTGCATGAACGGCTCGCCGCCGAGGATGCCGAAGAAGGCGTTCCCGTGCGCCTTGGCGTCGTTGATCGTGCGGTTGAGCGTGTCGAGGTCGAGCTCGGTGCGTTCCGCGGCAACGTCCACCCAGCAGCCTTGGCAGCGCAAGTTGCAGGAGTTGAGGATCGAGAGGTAGAGGAACGGCGGGAAGTATTCGCCGCGCTTGATCCGGCGCTTGAACTTCTCGACCGAGAGCAGCCCCTTCACGCCGAAGTTCCAGGCGAACTTCCGGAGGCACCGGAAATCGGCGCTGCGGAGGGTGCGATAGACGAGGGTGGGGAGCATTTATTTAGACGTTGATACCCACCCCATCGTGAGGTCGTTGTCTTCCCTCAACTCGGGCGGTGATTCAATCTTGGTTAAGGTGTCTTTATCGAGGTCACCCAAGAAGAAAAACCTGTTCAACTCACCAGAATGCATTTTCAGCACAAACCGTTTCCCATCGGCAGAAAAGGCCACGTTCGCCCCATCCCAACTTGCCGGTCTGTTGAACTTCATTTTTCGGTGCTTCAGAAATGCAAACGCCAAGTCGTCGGGAGCATCGCTGCGATTCTCAATCTTTTCGAGGTAAGCCGGCACGTGCAGCCCGGAAAATCTGCTCTCTTCAGGCTTCATCGCCGCAATCTTTGAATCGGTTTGGTTTCCAGTGGCCAAGTCGATGGTGATCTCAGTCACCGCAGTCGTCGAGGCCTTGCCTTTCCCTTGAGGAAGCCCGGTCTGAAACTTCAGTTCGCCCATGTTGGAAAACCAGTATTGGACGTTTCGAAAAATGAAGCGAACACCGGAACCCGTCTGGACAAAGACCTCCACCGGGAAATCTCGGTCGATCCCACTTTGAAGGTCACGCACCACAAGGCTGGTCCGCCAAGCCTTTGGAAATCCCCGTTCAGTCAGTTCCGGTTGCCGGAGATATGCCAAATATCTCTTATCTGGGCTCAAAACCAATCGCCACACCTGGTCGGTTGCCAAATCGGGAAGACGGATTGTCGAACCCCACTCATGAAGTGCAGGATTCAGAAACCGGACCTCGTCCTTGGGCTTCCCTGCTCCCGAACTAACCAAGTGTCTTCAAATGTGGCCACCTGAGCAAAGAGAGGCTCAATCGCTTCCAGCGCTCCAGTGACTCGGTTTAGGCGCCGGATGCCGCTGTTCATTCTCAGGTAAATGTTGTCCCCACCGACTCCGAAACCGAACATTCCCTGAGCTTGCAGAACAACTTCGATGCTCCATGCCCGATAGTCGATACGGTAGAGGTTCACCACTTCAGGCACCCTTACTGTGACATACTGGTCAGCGAAGTGTCGCCGATCCCAAACGAGGAAATCTGCGCTCCCTCCCGAATGGGCAAACTCCGCGCGTTTTGTGATAGGTTTGCCCAGTTGGTCTGGCAGGAGCTCCCAAGCCCCCGCGACGAAGTCCCAAGTCTCCCCATTTCCAACCTGTTCTCGGCTGAAGATGACAATCTTTTCACTTCTGGCAGATACCACCTCCGCCTGGCTTGGCGGCATCACCCGCAACAGCGGCGGCTGATTTCTCGGAATTGTGTCCCTCAAAGTCTGGGCACCACCGCTCCACCTAGAACCAAAGAATCCCACTGCTCCCAAGCCCGCAGCCAGAGCATATCGGATTACTGTTCGGGTGCCTGGCATTGTCAGCCCTTCAAGGTGGCTAAGCCGTGCCAGCTAGCGCCGCCTTGGCCTTTGCCGCGGCTTCCTCGGCTTTGCGCGCGATCTCCTCCGGGGACGGCAGGCTCATGAGCACTTCGGGCGGGATGTCGCCGGCCAGCGCGGCCAGCTTGGTCAGGCATTTCTGGCGTTCGGCCAGGGCTTTGTCGGAATCGCGTTCCTTGCCGAAGCGGCTGCGGGCCCGCTCGCTGCGGTCGCGGAGCAGCGAATAGACGTCACCGCCCAGCAGTGCGGAGATGTCGATCTTCATCTTCTCGCGGTTGAGGTCGGAGTCGCTCACCACGTCGCCGTTGATCGGGCCGGCCTTGTATTTCGGGAACATGATCGCGGCCTCGGGGCAGACGCGCGAGCAGGCGGGGCAGTTGGTTTTGCAGTTGTCGTTGTTCTGGACCTGGATGCGTTTCTCGCCGTCCACGCCATAGACGCCGAACAGGCAGAAGCTCAGGCACTGCATGCAGTTCGTGCAGCGGTCGTAGTCGATGACCGGGAACCACGGCTTCCACGCGCCGGGCGCGGGCGCGGCGAATTCGGCGCGGGCCGCCTCGGCCTGCTCGGCCACGGTCGCGGGATCGAACTGCCCCCAGCGAAGGCGTTGGGCGGAGTCCGCGGCCGGCGGGGAATCCTGCCAGCGGCCGACGACGAGCAACGGGCTGGTATCGGCCGGGGCGACGGGACGTTCCGCTCCGGCGCGAGTGACGCCGAAGCCGCGTTCCAACAGCGTGCTGACGGCGGCGAAGCGTTCCTCGGACGCCACGGCGGCGGCACCGGAGCCTTCGTAGAGCACGACACGCAGGGGAAGATCGGAGAGGGCCATGTCAGGGAGCGGGTTTGGTTGAGGGAGTCGGGGCGTCGGCCGCGGTGACCTTGCCGGTGGGCACGTTGGCTTTCAATTCGGGCGACTGCAGCGCGGCGATCACGTCGGCGGCGGACTGGTTGCGCATGTTCACCACTTCGGTGGCCCCGAGCGGCAACGGCGCGTTGGCGGCGGCGAACAGCCACTTCACCGCGCGCGGAAAACAGGCGGCGATCTTCACCGGCCCGGCGGACGCGAGCCGCTTCAACGACGGATCGCGGCGCGCGGACAGTTCGCACAGGTCCGGCACCGCCTCGAACGGCAGGTTGGAGGCGCAGAGCTGCTTTAGCACTGCCGCCTTCACCTCGGGCGGGACGACCTGCGCGTATTGGCAGTGGCAATAAAGGATGGCCGGAGCGCCGGCAGGTGACTGGCTCATGCGGGAACGAGGTCGGCGTTGGTCACGCGGTGGGTCGGGGTCGGGCGCCCGGGGCGGAACTGCTCGGCGTGCTCCAGGCGCGCAGTCAGACCGGGCAGGCGCTGTGGCAGGGCGCCCACGGCCGCCTCGACGGCGGCGCGCAGGTCGGCGGGATCGGCTTCGGCGCGCAGGTTGAGGATCAGTTGGCCGGATTCGGCGGGACCATCCAGCGTCAAGCTGAGTTCCGGCACGTAATCGCTCCGCACGAGGCTCACGGCGGCGATGTCGCCCAAGCCGGCGTCGGGGCTGAAGGTCATCTTGAGGTGCGCAATCTCGGCGTCGCCCAACCTTTGGCGAAGATCGTCCGCGAGGGTGCGCAGCAAGGCGTTGGCGTCGAAGGCCTGTCCCGAAATGACCATGGTGGCATTCAGCCAGCCGAGCAGCGCCTCGCCCTCCGCGTAAAGGTCGTAGTCCACGGCCATCACGGGGCCCTCCTTCTGCTCGCCCAGCAACACGCGCTCAAACCACGCCTCGACGCCCGCACCGGTGCGGACCGACACCGCGACGATGTCCTTGCCGGGGAACTCCTCGGACAGCCGCGCGCGCAGGCGCTCGAGGCGGGCTTCGTCGAGCAGGTCCGTCTTGGTGATGACCAGCAGGTCGGCCTCCTCGGCCTGCTTGCGCCAGATGTAGAGCACCTTGTCCGAAAACGTCCGGGCGGGTGCGAGGCCGAAGACCTGTTCCGCCCGCACCGGGTCCACCAGCACGCTCAGCGGCGCGATGCGGAAGCGGTCGCCGTAGATGCGCCGCAGCGGATACGTGACGGTCGCGACAAGGTCGGTGCAGCTCCCGACCGGTTCGGCGACGAAGGCATCGGGCCGGGTCGCGGCGTCTAGCTTGCCGGCGGCGTCCACGAGCGAGTTGAAGCGGCAGCAAAAGCAGCCGCCGGCGATTTCCTCGGTCGCGAAACCGCGGGCACGGAGCATGGCGGTATCCACCAACTGGCTGCCCTGGTCATTTGTGATCAGGCCCACGCGCAGGCCTTCGCGGACCAAGCGCTGGGCCAGCGCGGCGACGGCCGTGGTTTTTCCGGCGCCCAGAAAGCCGCCGATCATAAAGTAGCGGGCGGTCCCGGCGGTGGAAAAGGCGTTGGCGCTCATGCGGTGTCGTCGGCTTTTTGCTTTGCCAGAATGCGGTCGATCGTGGCGTTGAGCAAATCCTGATATGCGTTCACGTCGAGGCAGCGCGGATCGGGTTCGCCCGTGAACTCGTAAAGCCAGCCGGCGGCATAGGGATCGCGGGCCAGCGCCTCCAGGTCGGACCGCAACGCCGGGTTGCCGCCCACGAAGCTGCCTTTCCCGACGCAGAACAGGTCGCTCACCGCCTTGAAACCCTCGATGGAGCCGAGGATGTCGCCCGGTTGCACTGCGGCGCCGGCCGCGCGGTCGAATTGGACATCCACCAGTTCGCCCAGCATGCGGAGCGCGAACTTGGTGAAGCCGACCCGCCAGCGCCCGTCGTCGGTGCGGGCGAGCCAGCAATGCGAGGGCGCGTAGAGGTGCGTGACCGGGAGCTGGGTCACGAACGTCGCGCGCTTGTAAAGAATCGTGGGGGGCACGGCCATCGGCTGACGGCGGCACGCTAGGGAAACTTCAGTCGGGACGCAGAGCAAAATTAGCCTTCGCCGCCGATTCCCCGTCCGCCAGACTCCCGCCGTGCGCTACTTCGATCACAACGCCTCGCACCCGCTCTCGGCCGTCGCGCGCGCGGCCTGGCTGGACGCGGTGGAGCGGTTCCCGGCGAACCCGTCCAGTCCGCACCGCTGGGGCGCCCGGGCGGCGGCGGCGTTGGACGAAGCCCGGGAGAAGCTTGGCTGCTGGCTCAACTGCCGGCCCGAAGACGTGGTGTGGACCTCCGGCGCCACCGAAGCGAACAACGCCGTCATCCAGCACCTCGCGACCATCACCTCCGGCAAGGTGCTGATTTCGCCCATCGAGCACCCCTCGGTGCGGATGGCGGCGAAACGCTTGCTGGCGGGCCGGCTGGAGGAAATCCCGGTTTCACGGGAAAGCGTCACGGACCCGGGTTGGGTTTACGGGCGGCTCGAACGCCGTGACGTGGCTGCCGTCGTGACGATGGCCGCGAACAACGAAACCGGCGTGCTCCAACCGTGGGTGGGCCTAAAAGACATCTGCTTCCAATTTGGGGTTCCCTATTTCTGCGACGCCGCCCAGTGGGTGGGAAAGATGTCGGGCAGTGAAATCGCGTCATGTGACTTGTTGACCGCCTGCGCTCACAAGTTTGGTGGGCCGCAGGGCGTCGGGTTCATGAAGTGCCCCGCGAACTTTCACTCACTTCTCGTCGGCGGCCCGCAGGAAGACGGACGCCGCGCCGGCACGGAAAACGTCGCCGGGGTGCTGGCCATGGTGGCGGCGCTGGAAGAGCGCGAAGCGGCCCTACAACTGGGCGAATCTAAGACGATTGAGGCATTGGACTTACGAATAAGCTGGCGGGATCGCTTCATCGCGAACCTGAAAGCTGCGGTGCCGGGCGTGGAAATCGTGGGTGAAGGCGCCGCGCGGCTGTGGAACACCGTCGCCGCCCTAATGCCGGCGGCGGCGGATTGCCGGCGGCGCTGGGTGGTGAAAATTGACAAGCTGGGCTTCGCCGTCTCGACCGGCAGCGCCTGCGCCAGCGGCAAGGAACAGCCATCTCACGTCCTCGCCGCCATGGGTTACCGGCCCGACGAAAGCGACCGGATGCTCCGATTCAGCGCCGGCTGGGATACCACCGAGGAAGACTGGATCGTGCTGCTGGAGGCGATCCAGCAGGTGGCGGCTGAATTGGAAATCCGGTGATGGGACGCAAACATCACCTCTGTCCCAATTTGAATCACCGACTGGTAAACTTGGCGTCCGGCTTGTCTAGGTCGGCGAGACGACGGAGAATCGCCACCTCGGTTCCCGCGAAGGCACTTTGCAGCTCCAGCCAACGCTCGTTCGCGGTTCCTCCAAACATCGCCGCCTGACTGGCCGGTTTCAACAGGGCGACGGGCAGCTCTTTGGCCGCATCCCAATCGCGCCACCATTCACTGCCCACCAGCATCCAGTGACGTTCACGTCCCACATAGCTCGAAAGCAGTTCCTGGCTGGCTTCAAGTTCTTTGAGGCCGGCTAAGGCAAATCCGCAGGTCAAAAGATCCATCCGAGGCAGGCTGTTGGACAGTCGAGTGAGCCCGTTGATTTGGGTGGCGGAACCTACCATGAAGTCGATTAACAGGCCGCCGCGGGTTCCTTGTTGCCCCAACTTGACCCCGGCCAACCGTGCAGCCGTGGCAGCCTGCAAATCACCCGTGGAATCAAGGTGGTGGGCGCAGGCCAAGAGTGCCTTTTCCAGACGACGCAAACTCATCAGCTCCGGCGTGCGCCTGGTCAGCCAGGCATTCGAGTAGTTGACCGGGACCGCGGCAGGCAATCGGAGTGCCGCCTGGACTTCGTCCACCAAGGTGGAATGGGTGGCGGCAAAACGGGCGAAGGCTGCGGCATTGGTTCCGACCAGTTCAGGAACGTCCTTGGGAACAGAATTCGCCATAACCATGAGCCGGTCGTAGCCGTTGGGGTTCGGCAGCGCTGGTGATCGGCGGCCGACGACGAGCGCGACACTTACGAAGCCCAAGCCCGCCAAGAGCGTAATTCCTCCCCATTTGAGCCATCGGATCATCCCGGTGAGGATTCGGAACTGGGTGCAGGTTTGGCAAGGCTGCGGGGAATCCCGCTTCGTCGGCGGGCAGAGTCGCCAGGAATCCTTCTTCCACTTTCCGCTTTGAACTTTGGCCGGGAGCTTTGAGCCTGAGGCCGTGCCGCGTCTCAAAGCCACCACTGGCGAAACCGAGTCCCCGTCCCGCAATGGCGAGGTCGTCGGCCTGATCTTGCTGGGCCTGGCGCTCGTGCTGGCGCTGGCGCTGTTTTCCTACGACCGCAACGACCTGGCGGCGAACGCCTCCCCGCCCAACGACCCGCTCCACAACCTGCTTGGCCGGCTGGGGGCGTTTATCGCCGACCAGCTCATGTTTGGCTGCGGTGCGGCGTCCTACCTCATCCCGTTTCTCTGCCTTGCCTTCGGCATCGCCAGCTTTGTGCCGCAACTGGCCTACCTGCGCCGCGGCTGGCGTTCGGCGCTGGCGGCGCTGGGCCTGTTCGTCGCCTGCATGGGAGTGCTGGACCTGTTCAGCGCGAACCTGCCTTCGCTCGGCACCAAGGGCAGCGCGCTGAGCGCTGGCGGCCTGCTTGGCCAGCAGTTGAACGCCAGCCTCGTGGTCTATTTCCTCAACCGTTCCGGCGCGCTCCTGCTTTACGTCGTGTTCTACGCCGTGAGCCTGGTTCTGCTCACCGATTTCATGCTGTGGTCGCTGGTCCGCTCAATCTTCGTGCGCGAACCGAAGACCGAGGACGAACGGCTTGCCGCAGAACAGGCCGAACTGGCGAAGGAAGCCAAGCGCCTCGCGAAGCAGACCAAACAGCTTGAAGAACAGGCCGCCGTTGAAGCCGCCAAGGGCAAGAAGGCGGCCGCCAAGGCCGTTCCTCCAACATCGGCGCCCAGCGGCGAACCCAGGGTCGATCTTGGTCCCGACATGAAGCCCGTGCCGGAGCCGAGGTTTCAGGACAACAGCCTGCCCAAGGTGCGCGGAGGCAGCGAAGTCGTCACCGAAGGCACGACGATCAAGGCGGAAGAATTCGTTCCGGCCACCCCGGCCTCGACCACGGACAGTGTCCTCGGACGCAAGTCCGCCCTCAAGCCGGCCAAGCCAACCGAGGAACCGACGCCATCGGCCGGTAACGAGGAACCCGTGACCCCGGCATCCGACGGAGCCGAGGAAATCCCGGCCGACGAAGCCGAAGTCCTGCCGGCAGCCTTGCCGGTGGCGCTGCCGAAGCCGCGTCTGCCGGTCAAGCGGGCCAGACCCATCACGGTCGCGTCCACGCCGATCATCGGGAACTACCAGCTTCCTTCGCTCGACCTGCTGCACTTTCCCGACCTCACGGTGAAACACACCGAGACGAAGGAGGAGCTCATGGCCAATTCACGGCTTATGGTGCAGACGCTCCAGCAGTTCGGCATCGAGGTCTTTCCCGGCGACATCACCCGCGGTCCGACGATCACGCGCTACGAGCTGCATCCGGCTGCCGGCGTGAAGCTCGAGAAGATCACGGCGCTCACCAACAACCTCGCCGCCGCCCTCAAGGCCGAGCGGCTGAACGTCCTCGCGCCGATCCCCGGCAAGTCGTCCGTCGGCATCGAGGTGCCCAACGCGGTGAAGACCAAGGTCATCATGCGTGACCTGCTGGAATCACCCGAGTGGATCGCCTCAAAGGCGCGCATTCCGCTGGCGCTTGGCAAGGACGTCTACGGCCATCCGATCATCGCCGACCTCGCGGAAATGCCCCACGTGCTGATCGCCGGCAGCACGGGTTCCGGCAAGTCGGTCTGCATCAACACCATCATCGCGTCGCTGCTCTACAAGTTCGGCCCGGACCAGCTCCGCTTTGTGATGATCGATCCCAAGGTCGTCGAGCTGCAGCAATACAACGCCCTGCCGCATCTCGTCGTGCCGGTCGTCACCGACCCCAAGAAGGTCATCCTGGCGCTGCGCTGGGTCGTGAACGAGATGGAGAAACGCTACCAGATCTTCGCCAAGGTCGGCGTCCGGAACATCAAGGGCTTCAACGAACGGCCCAAGGACAGGCCGCTGCCCGTCGCGGAACCGGAACTGCCGCTGATGGCGAAGAAGGAGAAGGTCGAGCCGGGCGCGGAGGGCTTCGCCGTGGAGGTTGATGAACAGATCGTCGTCCCGCGCGACGACGATATCGTCATTCCCGAGAAACTTTCCTACATCGTTGTCATCATCGACGAGCTGGCGGACCTCATGCTGGTCGCGCCGGCCGACGTGGAAATGGCCATCGCGCGCATCACTCAGATGGCTCGCGCGGCCGGCATCCACTGCATCGTCGCGACGCAGCGGCCGTCCGTGGACGTCATCACCGGTGTCATCAAGGCCAACATCCCGGCGCGCATCGCGTTCCAGGTGGCGGCCAAGGTGGACTCCCGCACCATTCTCGACCAGATGGGCGCCGACAAACTGCTCGGCAAGGGCGACATGCTCTACCTGCCGCCGGGCAGCGGCAAACTCACCCGGGCCCAGGGCGCGCTCATCACCGATCAGGAGATCGAGAAGCTGGTGGACTTCATCGCCAAGCAGGGCAAGCCGAGCTACGACTTGGAAATCCACAAGGCGCTCCAGAAGGCGCCCAGTTCCGTCGGCTCGATGCCGCTGGACCCCGACGACGAGGGCGGCGGCATGAGCGATGAGGACGAAGCGCTGATCGCCAAGTCGATGGACATCATCCGCACGGAGAAGAAGGCCAGCACCTCGCTGCTCCAGCGCCGGCTCAAGATCGGCTACGGCCGCGCGGCCCGCCTGCTCGACGAACTGGAGGACCGCGGCATCGTCGGCCCCAGCAAGGGCGCTGAACCCCGCGACATCCTCGTGGACCTTGACAACGAGGGCTACGACGGCGGCGGGCAGACGATGGTGTGAAACCGGCCCGGCGATGAACTACACCATTGAGTTCAAACCCAAGGCGCAAAAGGACCTTGGCGACCTCACGCCGGAAGTCAGGCAGCGCATCCTCTCCAAAATTGAGCGGATGCAGAACGACTTGGCGGACGACGTGAAGCGGCTGACCAACTTCACCCCGGAATTTCGGCTCCGGGTGGGCGACTACCGGGTGCTGTTTGAGGTGGAGGAACAGCGCGTGGTCATCTACCGTGTCCGCCACCGTAAAGAGGCTTACGGTTGAAACCATGATCACACTCCACCCCGAATTTCTGACCAAGAACGGCAAGCGCGAGTTCGTCGTGCTCCCCTACGAGGAATTCTCCGCCTTGCAGGAAGCTCTGGCCGATGCCGAAGACCTGCGGGAACTGCGGGCCGCCAAACTGGAGGAGGCCACCGCCCCAACGCTTTCACTCCACGAAATCAAGGCGCGTTACGGCGGAGGCTGAACCCCATGCATCAGCGCCCGAAACCGGCCCTGGGCGAGGGCGCCGAACCCGCGACATCCTCGTGGACCTCGACCACGAAGGCTACGACGGCGGCGGGCAGTCAATGGTGTGACGATGCGAATCGTGCCCTCCATGAACCTGAAGAGCAGAGCAGGCTTGGCTGGGGCATTCTTGCTGACGTTGGCGTTTAGCCTCACCGGCTGTCGTCCCACGGGCATGGAAGACTACAAGCGGACGGTGCGCTCCGGCCTCCAAACCATGCCGTGGCCGCTGGAAATCGAGCAGTTGTTCGGCGACGCGGACCACTTCATTACGCACTGGGGCTTCGGCAGCTCTGGTCCACTTCTGTGGAACACCGAAGTGCATTTTGGTGGGCGCTTCTCGCTGACGATGCAGGTGGAAACGGAAGTGGATTATTGGGATCGGAAGATCATTCGGGCCGTGACATCACCGAAGTTTTACCTGTTTAGCTTGGACAACATTGGGGTGCTTCCCAACGGCGGAATTTCTAGCGGTGGCTCCGGACAATGGACATTCGGAGAAACCGAATGGAGAAAGCTCATGGCGGCCAAGGGCGATTGGTCGGCAATTGGTATTTCTGTCGGTGATACGAACCCAGTCCCCAATTTTGATGCCCTTGTGAAGGCAGTCCGCGCGCCGCGCGGGCGGGTCAAGTAGGCAGATTCTCGCCGCCTGATCCGATTCACTCAGTCCCGCCAGAACCACGACTCGCCGGACACCTTGTAGCGCACGGCCATCTCGGGCGTCTCGACCGACCCATACGCTGTTCGCGCCTACGGCGGCTGCGAGCTGGCAAGAGTCGAGGGGGAGGACCGCTTTTGCCCGGAACTTACCCGAGAGGTAGCGTAGGTTGCGAAAGGTTCAGCATGGCCGACGAGGAAAAGCACATCCGCGATCTGGAACTGCAGTTCCCGCTGTTGTGCGGCGCCGCGTTCACGGCCGCCCGGCAGCAGACGTTGGCCTCCGGCCAAAGCGTGCTGCAATCTGAGCAGGGCGCAATCTACGAGGTATTTCTCGACGGGACACGCCGGCGCCTCAAGGAGATTGAGCCGTCCACGTCGGTCACGCCGGGAAGCAGGATCACCCTCCGGTGAGTTCCTTCACGCCGCGGCTTTTTAGGTCTGCGGGATTCAGTCTTCGCTTCGGGCGCGGATTGTGCGCGAGCAACTTTTTCCGCAATCCGTTTGCCGGGAGGCGTTCCGTGGACGACAACCCCGCGCCGCAATTCCGGCCCAGTTGCCTTCCCATGAAATCTTCCGGTCTGAACGACGCCCAATTCCTCGAACTGCTCCAAAAGATTCTTCCGCAGGCCACGCCGGATGCCCGGTTGGCCGCCCAAATCTACGAGCGGGTGGCGCAGGAAGTCCGCCTCATCAACAACCTCAAGTCGCTGGAGAAGCTGTGCGCCGAAGGTGCCTTGCCGAACTTGGAACCGGCCACCGTGGCGGAACTCCAGAGCCGGCTCGAAACCAACTTCGGCCAGGCCAACGTGGTGGTGAAGCCTTCCGAAAAGGGCGATGCCGCGTCGGTCGAGATCGTCCTGCCCGACCGCACGATCACCAACCGGGTGAAGGTGCTACCGCCTGGCACGGCCGAGGAGGAAGAGGTCAAGACGCCGTTCGTGCCCTTCCCGGTCGCCTTGCCGGAAGATCCGGACCTGCTCTGGGTGCTCGCCCGACGCGAAGATCTCGCCCCGGAGGAAGCGACGCGGGCACTCGTGACCATTGAGGAAGAGTTCTGGGAAACGAAGGTCGGGCAGAAGCTGCTGCGCGACAAAGTGGAGAAGACCTTCGCCGAATTCATTGCCCGTGTGCCGGCCGCCGCCCTGGCCGACAGCGGACTCAAGCGCCACTACAAGTCCCCAGAACCGCGCCAGACACTGCGCCGGCTGGTGCCGGCCTCGCAGGCGGAGTTGGTGGAACTGAGTCGGGGCTGACCTGAAATCCGTCGCTGCTGACGTAAGTGGGACGGATCACTTGTTTCGGTCGAGTGGGGTGAAATCCGCCGCCGAAGGTCTCCGGTTACGCAGGCTTCACGCGGGCACGGTTCCGCCTTAGCCTGCCGGCACCTCTGTCATGAACTTGTTCGATCTAACGGGAGAAGTGGCCGTCGTCATTGGCGGCACCGGCGTTTTGGGTGGGGCATTGGCGGAAGGCTTGGCCGCCGCCGGGGCTTCCGTGGCCGTCATTGGGCGCAACACTGAGCGGGGCGAAGCTCGCGCGGTTGCGATCCGTAATTTGGGTGGCAAGGCGATCTTCGCGCCGGCCGACGCGGTGAACCGCGCCGACCTCAAGGCCGCGCACGCCGCGATCCGCGCGGAATTCGGTCAGCCCACCATCCTGCTCAATGCCGCGGGTGGAAACGACCCGAAGGCCACGGTCACGGACATCAACAGGTTCGAGGAACTCTCGCTGGAGGCATGGCGCGGCAGTTTCGATCTGAACCTCGTCGGCGGAGTCTTGCTGCCTTGTCAGGAATTTGGCCCGGCGATGTGTGCGGCAGGGCGGGGGAGCATCATCAACATTGCCAGCGTGTCGGCGCACATCCCGCTGTCGCGCGTGGTCAGCTACTCGGCGGCCAAGGCAGCGGTGCTGAGCCTCACGCAGTTCCTCGCGCGCGAGTGGGCGCCGCGCGGCGTGCGCGTGAACTCGCTCACGCCCGGCTTCTTCCCGGCCGAGCAGAACCGCAGGCTGCTGTTCAACGACGACGGCTCGCCCACCGCCCGCACGAAAGCCATCTGGGGCCACACGCCGATGGGGCGCTTCGGCAAGTCCGAGGAACTGATCGGCGCGGCGGTCTTCCTTGCGAGTCAACGGGCCAGTTCGTTCGTGACTGGAACGGACCTCAAGGTGGATGGCGGGTTCCTGGCGCAAACGATCTGACTGGAGGACAGACCATGAATACACTTCTCGCCAGCGCATCCACTGCGGAAGGGGTGCTCGCACCAGACCGATTCGCTGAAGTGGTGGCGAAAGCCTGTCCCGCCACCGATTACCGCGGGAAAAAAATCCTGCTGATCATCCCCGATGGCACCCGCACGGCGCCCATCGGGACGATGTTCAAGGCGCTCTTCGCACAACTGGGCGGGGTGACGGCGGCGTTCGATATCCTGATCGCGCTGGGCACGCATCCACCGATGCCGGATGAGGCGATTTGCCAGCGGTTGGAGATCACCCCGGAAGAATGGCGCTCGCGGTTCGCCCAGGTGCGTTTCTTCAATCACGAATGGGACAATCCCTCCGCCCTGCGCCGTCTTGGGGTGATTCCGGCCGAAGAAATCCGGCAGCTCTCCGGCGGCCTGTTCGCGATGGACGTGCCGGTGGACGTGAACGCGCGCGTCTTCGACTACGACGAGGTGATCATCGTCGGACCGGTGTTCCCGCACGAGGTCGTCGGCATGAGCGGCGGCAACAAGTATCTGTTTCCCGGCGTCGGCGGGGCCGACATTTTGAACTTCTTCCACTGGCTTGGCGCGGTGGTGACGAACGTCAGCATCATCGGCAATCCGCACACGCCGGTGCGGGCCGTCGTGGATCGCGCGGGCGCGATGGTGACCGTGCCGAAGAAATGCTTCGCCCTCGTGGCCAAGGGCGCGGGCGCCGTGGGCGTGTTTGCCGGGACCCCGGAAACCGCTTGGGCGAAGGCGGCGGAGCTGTCCGCCCAGCACCACATCGTGTGGAAGGACCGGTCGTTCCACACCATCCTTTCCTGTGCCTCGCCGATGTATGACGAGCTGTGGGTTGGCGCGAAGGCCATGTATAAGCTGGAACCGGTGCTGGCCGAAGGCGGCGAACTCATCATCTACGCGCCGCAAATCCACGAGGTGAGCGTGGTTCACGGCAGGTTCATCCGGCAGGTGGGCTACCATTGCCGCGATTACTTCCTGAAACAGTGGGATCAGTTCAAGGATCTGCCCTGGGGCACGCTCGCGCACTGCACGCACGTCTTTGGCGCCGGCACGTTCGAAGGCGGCGTGGAGAAACCGCGCGCCAAGGTTACGTTGGCGACGGGCATTCCCGAGGACGTGTGCCGAGAGATCAATCTCGGCTACCGCGACTGGCGAAGCCTTCGGGTGGACGATTTCGCCAATCGCGAAAACGAGGGCGTGCTGCTCGTGCCGAAGGCCGGGGAGCAGCTTTACAAGTTGCGCGCCTAAACCGACCGCAATTGACACTTCCGCGCTGGAAGCCGACAGATGGGTCGCCGTTCCCTTAATCCAACATGGCAGATCAACCTATCCAGCAGTTTGACACGATTCGTGAGGCCTTTTGCGCAGTTCACAAGTGCGCCCCGGAAGCCTTCGAAAAGAAGGTGCTCTGGTTTGGGCTGCACCGGCACGCCTGGTTGCCGGCGCATTGGATGTGGTGGTTCGAGCGCGATTATTTCGTCGATGACATCGGGACAATCCGGCAAATGGGGGAAGCCCGCTCGGAGCCGGAGCTGCAACGGGCCGCCGACGATCTCGAAAACCTGAAACTCGTCGAACGCGGCATCCGCCGTGGCCCGCTGGGCATCCGGGTCTCCGCCACGCGCGTGATCCGCCTGCTGCATCCTCTCGTCCCCTTGTTGAAGCCGCTGCCTTCTCAGACTGAAATCTTCCGAACCAGCGCTCCCACTCCCGCGGGCGGCGCCTTGGCGCGGGTCGGCGCGGCGCCTGATCCGGCGCCCCGAAGTGAAGGAAACGCCCTGACCGTGCGCCGGCTGAAGCGTCTGCATGCGGACGTCGTCGCCGGGCGCGAATGGAATCTTGCCGTGTCCGAATGCGGACTCGAACCCGATCGGGTGGAGGCGTTCTTGGACGAACATTCCGGCGGCCGTCCTGAACTGGCCTGGCTGCGCCGCTATTTGGCCGAACTGCGCGAACTGGAACTGCTGCGGGTGGAAAACGGCCGCTTGAAGGTGGCCGTCGAAACCCTGAGCAACCGTAACTAGGCGCTCCGGGGAGCCCAAGTTCCGGTTGCCCGCAACGGGGCATCTCGGTGAAAGTCCGGGGAACGAGCATGGCCAATCCCTCCGACCGCAGACAGTCCGCCGATTTCTTCGAGGCGTTCTGCCATCATTTCAACTGTCCGACCGCCACCTTTGAGCGCCGCGCCTTTTTCATGGCGGTGCCCGCGTGGAAAAAACCGCTCGTGTGGGTGCTGTTCCAAGTCACGCCCGACCTCTTTGACATCGACCTGGATATCATTGAGGAGCTGGGAAAGACCCGGACTCGTGAGGAGTTCTCGGGTGTCCTGGATGAGTTTCACAACGCCATGCGGGTGAACCGCAATTCGCTGAAGACAAAGTTCGGCATGCGGATGCAGGGGTCGCGTCTCATGGTGATTCGCGAAACACTCGACTCGCAGATTGCGCCGCCGGCGCCGCGGGAAAAGGTGGTGAAAACGGCGCCGGCCGCTCCGACGACCTCTCCGACCCAATCGGCGGGAGAGTCGTCGCATAGGACTCGGGCCGCCTTCGTGCCGATGGAATCCAGGGCGCTGCAGCTACGACGAGTTCGGTTGGCTTACGCCGCCGTCACTGCCGGGACGCCGCTGGCAAAGGCACTTGCGGACAATGGCCTCGAAGAAGCGGAATTTCACGACCTTCTCACCGCCGAGAGCGCTGGCAATCCGTCGTTCGCATGGTTACGCGAACAACTGCTGCGCGAACGGCGATTGGCCGCCGCCGAGGCGGAGGTCATCCGGCTCAACCGCGCCGTTGCCGATCAGAGCCGCGAGATCGGTGAGCTTCGGGATCGGCTTGCCGCCACCGCCCGGTAATGACGGCGCCTTGCGGGCTGAGCGCATTTCCGGGCGGCCCTTGGCCAAGAAAAAGGGCGGCGAAGGCCGCCCCCGTTTGCCGCAACCCACAACCCGCCCTATTCGCGGATGGCGCGAAGGTAGCCGGTTGCGCCCGACTTGTCGGCCGGCAGGTGCTCTATGCGTTCAACAGCGGTGACGGTTCGGACCGGGATCCAGACCGCGCGTGCGCCCAGCTCCGGTGACTGCTCGATCCGATAGGTAAGCCCCGGCCGACCATAGAGGTGCAACGGTCCGGCGGGCTCTTCGGTGAGGTCGAGCACGGCGTCCTGGTTCACGACAATGACGCGGCCCGGGTTGGACGACGTCCGCGTGATGACGCGGCTGCCGGCGCTTCCGGTCAGGTCCGTGAATTCCAGCGCAACCACGCCGGAAGGCGCCGCCGGCGGCGTCAGGAAGTTTACGTGGGCCAGCGGCCGGCTGGCGGACAGCGCGCCGCCGGTGAGCGTGAAGCGCATCTCCGAGCTGCCATCGGCGTTCGCGATGACCTGCGCCCCGGTCACGTCGTCGGCGAGGTTGGCGAGCGACAGTTCGCCCAGTCGGGCAAGGTCGCCGCCGAGCACGAAGGTCAGGCCGTCGAGTTCGGGGCCGGCCGCAAGGCTCAGCGGCACGGCCGCGCCTTCGCCGGCCAGCAGGTTGGTCCGGCCGGCGGTGACGGCGAGTTCGGCCGCGGTGTCGCGGACGTAGAGCGTGAACGTGGTTTGGACGCTGCGGGCCGGATCGCCCGTGTCGGTCAGGGTGACCGTGATCTGGTTGGTGCTGGGGCCTTGGTTGCCGCGCGGGCGCCAACTGAACAGGCCGGTCGCCGGATCCACCGCGACGCCGCTCGGAGCGCCCGCGGCCAGGCCGTAGGTCAGGGCCTGCGGCGGCAGGTCGGCGTCGCTGCCGGTCAACTGGACGGTGAACCGGTTGTTCTCGCTGATCACGGCATCCGCGACCGCGACCAATTCCGGTGCCGCGTTCAGTTCCCGAACGATGACGCGGAATTCGTTGGTCGCGCGGAGCGAAGGGGTGCCGTTGTCGGTCACCCGGACCCGCACGGTGTTGGTGGACGGGCCGTCATTCTCGCTGGTCGGCCAGGTCACGAATCCGGACGTGGGATTCACGATCACGCCGGCGGGGCCGGACACGAGCGCAAAGGCCAGGGCGTCGCCGTCGGGATCGTTGGCTGTCGCGCCCGCATTGGCCGCGTTGCCTTCGTCCACGGTGACCTCGCCGGCATAGGCCAGCGTCGGCGGGCGGTTCGCGATGCTCACCGTGGTCTCGGCATCGGCCACGGCTGGCTCCGCTTCGGTGTTGCCCGCCGCGTCCGTGGCGACCGAGTAGAAGCGGTAGCGCTTGCCGGCGTCGCCCGTGAAAACGGTGCCGGTCTGGACCGTGCGCTCCAGCAGGCGCGTGAACGGCGTGTCGTCCGCGGCGACAAACACGTCGAAATAGGACACGGCCCCGCGGTCGTCGGCGC
>JAYUSF010000304.1:0-11287 GCA_043755815.1 Verrucomicrobiota bacterium | reverse complement strand
GAGCAGCGCTGCCAGGATCGCGATGATGGCGATGACCACCAGCAGTTCGATCAGGGTGAAGGCGGTGCGAACGCTCATGGATCACCGAAGGCGGCGCTAGCTTTGCGGCTTCGTTCCCACAGCCAGTTCCAGTCCTTGGTCCCCGTTGCGGGCAGATTGGTGAAGTCCAAGAAGGTTCCTCTCTCGGGCACCAACACCTCGGGGGTAACCCATCTGTGCAGTTCCACATGGCCATCGTGAAAGGAGAGCGTGCCCTTGCGATTGTGCCGGCTGGCGGGACGACTTAGCCACACGGTGCTGCCCAAGTTGCGACCTTGGTGAAAGATGCATTCCGTCAGCGTGTCGGCATGGGTGTCCACAAAGACGACATACTCACTGCGGGGTCCATTGTTGAAGTCACCGCGCTTGAGCGCACGGAAATTGCCGGGCGTCTGCCCCCACAGGGTGCCAAGGGTGAGGTTCATGGCGAAACTCCGCGGCCGTGGCTGAGGGGGCGCACCGTTGACGGAAGTTCTGGAGCGATCGCTGGGACACTTATAGGTGCCGGTGGTGCCAATATAGGCGTTGAGCGAATCTGGCCGCCGGCCGATCACAAAGTCCATATTGGTGCTGTCGTTCCGGCCATACTGGATGTTTCCCAGCGCCCACGATGGGGCATACTTCAGCGGCCCATAACCGGACTCCCCTGGCTCAATGCCTTGGCCTGTCGGATGGTTGGGCACCAGCCAGTCGCGGTTGTCGTCGGCGTAAAGGTGCCAAGCCAAGATCAATTGCTTCTGGTTGTTCAGGCAGACCACCCCGCGGGCTTGTTCCTTGGCCTGACTCAAGGCCGGCAAGAGCAGTGCGGCCAAAATGGCGATGATGGCGATTACCACCAGCAGCTCGATCAGCGTGAACGCGGTGCCTTGTTGCTGTTTGACAGTCGGTTTCATTTCAGTGTGGGCCTCCTTACGTCGGCTCCAATGGGACTCAAAGAGGGCGGCCCCAGCGAGGCCGCCCTGTGAATTCAAGGGTTCATTCAACCACCACCGGATAGAGAATCCAGCCGCGGCTGTTGCCGTTCTTGGTGCCAAAGCCGACCAGGTGGCCGGCATCGCTGATGGCTGCGGCCTCGCTCAGACTCCAGCCCAACGAGGTGGGCGTGACGTTGTTCTGGAGCGTCAGGGTGTTCAGATCCTTCATCTCGCTGCCTCCACCCGACGTGTAGCGGAAGGCCCGGTAGGTGCCCGCATCGTTCTGGATTTTGCCCGCCACCTGTCCGAAGCGGTTTACGCTTTTGGCGCTGCTGTTGTAGGTGGTGCTGCTGGTGCCCGGCAGGCGCGGCAGTTCATGCCACGTCTGGAGGGTTGTGGCTCCGTTCTCGATGAAAAAGGCGCGTTGCCGATTGGGGGTCGCATTGTTGTGCGCCCAGCCCACGGCACCGCTATCCGCGTTGATATCCCACGCCTCACTGTTCACGCCGCCGAAGGTGCCGAGGTCCGTGGTGAATCCGCTGGAGTTAATGCCTATTGCAGCATGGTAGTTCCCGCCGGTGGTGAACTTGGCCTTGCCGGCGATCTGGCCGTCGTCCGCCAGTGCATAAGCGTAGGCATAACCACCACCAGGGGCGCCCAAACTGGTGCCGGCGTTCCAGCCAGTGCCCCCTGGGGTCCATTTCAGGATTTCCACCGTGGTCACGCCACCCACCGTCTTGGTGCCGTAGCCGATGAGGGTGCCGGAGCTGTTGATGTCGGTCGCCCGCGCACTGGCGAGCGAAAACCCGGATACACCGATGCTCAAATACGTGGCGTAAGTGGCGCCTGCCGCCCAGGCGAGCGGACCGGAACCCCAGTGGCCCGCCGCCTCGCCCAGGTCATTGATGGCATTGGCGTGTGATCCGTTGATGCCCACCGCCCCACCGTATCCGGTGAGGTTCAGTGCCTGCCAGCGGGCCGCGCAATAGCCGGTGCCGCTGTAAGGATAGCCATAGTTGCCATAGGATTGCCCCACGGCCTCGCCCCATGCATTCAGCCCGCCAAAAGCGGAGACCGTATTGTTCCCGCCCGTAAACCCTGGCAACTCGGCGATGACGAAGGGATATTGCCCGGCCACCCCGGTGCGCCGGTTGCCAGACTGGAAGGTCGGCCAGTCGCCGGCCATCAGCGGCGCGTTGGAATCGAAGTAGAAGATCCGGCCGTTCATGTCGGCAAAGTAAACGCGGCCGGTGCTGGTCGCACGAATGAGCACGGCTCCGAGCAGGTCGCCGTAGCTCTGCCCACCACCGGTCGTGCTGGTCCAATAGGCCACGCCAGTATCCTCCGCGAGATCCAGCGCGCAGAACGCCCCATTTCCCCCGTCGTTCAGCGAGATGCCCAAGAACAGTTGCCCATACTGATTGATGGCCGGGGTTTGGCAGAGTTTGCCGGCGAGATACCAGTCCTTAAGGACCGCGCCCGTGTCCGGGTCAACACCCGTGAGCGGGTGATACTTCCGCACATGGTGTCCGAAGTCGGTCAGGTAAACGAACCCGCTCTGATCAATCAACGGACTGGCAATATACGAGAGCGGTCCGCTGCCATCTTGCACGGTCCACTTGATCGCTGCGGAAGGGTTTCCCACGGTGTATTCGCCAGGGTTGATAGCAAACGCAATGCCGACATGGGCGCTGTTGCTGGCGTAGTCGATTGCCTCACGCGTGCCGCCGTAAAGCCGTCCGTCCGTGCCGATCGCCAGACTCGCTTCAATGGGATAGCTTCCCAGGTTCACATCCATGGTCGTGGTGCCCGCCGTGGTGTAGCCATACACATGCCCATTGGCCGAGCCGACATAGATTCTACCGGTATTTCCGTCGATCACCGGTGACGACGACCATGTAGCCGTGTGTCCGCCGTAGCCCGGAGGGCCGCCATTGTTGCCCGTGTTCACCGGCCAGCCGGAAAGCAGCGCGCCGGTGGTGGCATTGAGGGCGTAGAGCTGCCCATCGTTGCAGTGGAAGTAAACAGCCCCCTCCGAACCCACCTGCGCGGAATTGAAGTTCAACGCCGGGGTGCAGCGAATCTTGCGGTCGCCCGTGCCGGGAACCGTGTAGGTGGTAAAGCCGGAAAGGGCCAGGCCGGTGGCAGTGTTAAGACAGATGAGCCGCCCATCGTCGGTGCCCACATAGAGCTTCGTGCCGTCGGGAGACACCGAGGGTGTTCCCAGCACCTTAGCTCCGGCACCGAGATCGTAGGGCGTCCAAAGTTGGGCATGGCTGGAGTTCAGGCCAATGATCTTGGGATTGTCTGTCCCGTTGCCCAAAGTGGCGAAGAAAAGACTACCGCTGTTGCCGACCGTCAGGCCGCCCTGAATGGGCGCTGCAGGGGATGGGTTGTAGGCCAGCGAGACCGTGGGCGGGTTGGCGGCCTGAAGCAGCAGGTTCGAGACAAACGCCGCCAGCAATGGCAGCCGCCAAAGCCGGCGCAAAGCTTCAGGAGGTCGAAGCTTGCCCGGCGCAATGTTTGGGATATGCATGGTTTTGGTTTTCGCTCCGCTGGTCAGGACGTGGCTACCAGGCCGGCACGGCTTCATCCGAATCCGTGCTGTTTTACGTTCGGCTGGCGGAGCGAAATTGTTGTCCGGCCCAGTTGGACGGGTGCTGGAGCCGGGAAGGATCGAAAATGAAGCCGCCGGTCCCGAAGAGCTTGCCTTGGCGACTGTAAGTCGAGGGTGGTCACCCGTGAGTGACCGGGACGCGAGCTCAAGGGAGAGTCTGACGGCAGTTTGGACATCTGGCTTCGGGGACGATGTCGAGAAACAGCAAGCCGCCGTTCAAAGCAAGACCTTTCTCGGAACCTTCACGCGTCCAGACGCATCCCCTCACCGTGTGCGGCTTGGAAGCCCTTGATTGGCGGTCAGTGGTGGCGCGAAGCTCCTGCTGAGCTAGGGGCCGACTCGCTTGGCCGGAGCCTCGCGCCACCGCGGCGGGCCGCCTGAATTTCCGGTCGCCAAGACTTCCCGCTGTGAGCAATTGGAAATTGGAAATTGTTCCGGCCAATCCCACCTTTGCCGCATGGCTTACGACGGCACCGATTTTGAGGACACGGACTACACGGCGCCCCGCCCGGTGGCGACCGCCGCTCCGACGGGCGCCGGCCGGGCGCCCTCGCACGAGGAGCTGTCGGGTCAACTGACCAGCACCGAGCAGCAGCTCGCCAAGCTGCGCGAAACCCAGGAACAGCTTGAGCGAACCCGGGCCGCCCTCGAGGAGATGCGCCGCCGCCGGGGAGAATTCAGCCATGGCCGCACCGAAATGCTGCAGGCGCTCGGCCGGGGCGTCGGCATTCTGGAAAAGGGCGAACTCGATGCCCGGCGCGACGCCGAGCAGATGGCGAGGACGCTCGGGGGTCTACGGGAGGCGTTGGCCAACGTGGAACGGCTCAATGAACAGGCGTGGAACGATGCCACCTGGGAACGCGAACTGACGCACGCCCTGACCACGATCGAAAACGCCCGGATGGAGCACAACGCCGCCCGCCTCAAGTGGCCGGTGCTGGACGGCAAGACGCCTGCCGAATTGAAGAAAGAGACCGCCGCCGGAAGCGTCGCCTCACTAGCCGAGCTGCCCTTGGGCAAACTCTGCAAGCTCGGACTCGCCCTGACTTGGCCCATCGCGCTCCTCGCCCTCGCAGCGTTGGGGGTGTTCCTGGTAATTCTGATGAAGCGGTGAGAGACGGTCCCGCCCGGAGTGCCGTCCTTGGGGTGGGATGATTTTCTCGCTCTGATGCCCGGTTGGAGTGGCCAAGTCTTCCGGCTGCGACATAGTCTCGCCCGTCGTCGTTGAATTCGAAGCACATGCCCATTTTTGCCCGCAGACCGGAAGCCGCGTTGGACGCCCACGAGAAAAAGATGGAGGCGGAAATGGCGCGCTTGCGGGCGCAACTCAACCGGCTGGCGACCGAACCCCCGCCGGCTCCGGTCCCACTCGCGCGGAACGCCGCGTCCGCAGCCCCCTTTGCGCCCCCATTGGTCCCGCCACCGACTCCCGCGTCCGCGGCGACCAGCCCGGGCCAGTTCAACGATCTGGGAGTCCGGAAGTGGGATCTCGGAGCCGCCTGGGAGAAACTCATGAACCATCTGCGCGGTCCGACCGGCAACAACCCCCGGCTGACGAAGATGCTGGCCGCCGGCAGCATTCACGGCCTGAGGCCGCTGCGGCATGAGAAACGGGTGGCGCGAAACCGGTTCATTGCGCTGTTCGTGACACTGTTCCTGATTTTGGTCGGGGTGGCGCACATTTACCTGCGCAACAGCCGGTAGCTGCCCTCCGCGCGCGGCCGATTCCACGCCTGCTTTGGTTCCCTGAAACAATCCTGCCGCCGGCCGGGTGTTCGTGCAACGTTGACCCCGTCCGCGAACGGGCAATCGGATGAACGACCCGGCCCAGTTTGAACAGATGGTCCTGGCCTATCAGGACATGGTCTTCTCCACGGCGCTGCGCCTGCTCGGCAATGAAACCGAGGCGCAGGACGTGGCGCAGGAAGCCTTTGTCCGGGCCTGGAACCATTGGCACGAACTGGTCGGCAGCCAAACCATCGGCGGCTGGCTCAAGACCGTGACCCGCAACCTCTGCCTCAACCATCTCCAACGGTATCGGGCGCGCTGGAAGATGTTCAGCGACCTCGGCCACGAGGACGACGAGGGTGAAGTCCGCGAAATTGATTTTGCCGCGCCTGAAACCCTTGACCAGACCCTGTTGACCACTGACCAGCGCGAACTGATTGAGGACGCCCTCGCCAAGCTCCCTGCTGACCAGCGGGTGGCGCTGGCGCTGTATCATTTCGAGGATTTAGACTACGCGGACATCGCGAAGCAGCTCGGAGTTTCGCTGGGGAAGGTCAAGACGGACATCTTCCGCGCCCGCGAAGCGCTGCGAAAAAAACTGCAACCAGCCCGCGACTCCGTGGGTGTTTAGACCAGACGAAGACGATGAAATCAAAGCCGGCACAGCAGGATGCGGGAGGCAGCAGCCCGGAGGAGACCTTCCTCCGGGCCACAGCCTCGGGCATTCGGCCGCCGCATACCACCGCATGAAACCGAACCGTGAACCCAACGATCCGCTGGCAACCTGGGCGGACCACACGCTGAAACAGCTTCCGGTCCGCCGCGCGCCGGCGACCCTCGCGCCCCGCGTCGTGGCGGCGCTGGCCCGGCAACGGGGGTTGCCGTGGTATCAGCAACCGTGGTTCCGCTGGCCGCGCCACCTGCAGGCGCTGGCCTTTCTGCTGGCCACCGCTCTGCTCTTCGGCTTGGCGTGGTTCATCATCCCGCATGGCGATGCCGTTTCCCTCGCGGCCGCCCAACAAGCGGCTTCCCAGTTGGAGTTGGTCAAACCGGTGACCACTACCTTTGATGTCTTGGGCACGCTTGGGCATGCCGGCACGCTCTTGTTTCGGAGCCTGTCCGGCTGGGCTCTCGCCGCCGTGCTGGGCGGGGCCGCCTTCCTCTGGTGCTCCACCCTTGGACTGGGCACCGCCGCCTGGCGGCTCGTTTCGGACCAGCGCTAACCGATTTACCGCATGAACTTGAATCCGAAGATTTCCCTTTCCGCCCTAATTCTGGCGCTGGTCACCGCGTTCCCGGTGTTCCCAATCCGCGCCGCCGACCCGGTGGACCCGGTGGCGGAACGTTTGGAACAAGCCTTGGACAAGGTTGAGGCCGCCCTGGACAAGGTGGAGGCGAAGGCGGAAGCGGCTGAAGTCAGAGGTGATGAACCTGAGCAGGACGATCCCAACGATGCCGACGGAGCGGACTTTGACTGGGGTGAAAGGCCGAAATCCAACGGCAAGGAGGTCGTGCTCACCGGCGAGTCGGTGACGATCAAGAAAGGTGAAGTCGTTTCCCAGGTCGTCATCACCCAGGGCTCCGCCACCATCAATGGCGAGGTCACCGGTGACGTTGTGGTGATCTTGGGCACCGCCCGGATCAATGGCCGAGTGTGGGGCAACGTGGTGAATGTGGGCAAAGGGCTCGTGCTCGGTCCGGACGCCCGGATCCGGGGCGATGCGATTGGAATCTTGGGTGGCATTCGCATGGGCACCAATTCAGTGGTTGGCGGCACCGGCGTTGGCGTTGTGGGTGGCATCACCAAACAGGAAGGGGCCCGAATTCTGGGGCAGGAGGTCCCGATTCCCATTGGCCACTGGAATGGCCCCGATGGCTTGGAAGTTCCGGAGTGGATTTCGACCAGCTTCTACGAACTGGTGGCGAAAGTTCGCCCGCTCTCGCTGCGAGTTGGTTGGGTCTGGGTGGTCTGGGCCATTTTTCTCGGAGTCTATCTGTTGCTGGGACTGCTGTTCCCGTCCGCGTGTGAACTGACTGCGAACACCCTGAAGACCCGGGCACTGACCTCCGTGTTGATCGGATTGCTGCTGATCCCGCTGATTCCGTTGCTGCTGATCATTCTTGGCGCCACGGGCGTCGGCTTGGTCGCCTGGCCGTTCCTGCTCGCGGCCCTCTTTGTGGCGGGTCTGATCGGCAAGGCGGCTTTGTTCCTGCACTTGGGGAATGCGGTGGCCCGGCAGTTCAAGACCCAGTTTCCGCCGCTGATGGCCATCATGGTGGGTGCAGTGCCGATGACGGTGCTCTACCTGATTCCCGTCCTCGGTCTCGTGATGCTCAAGCTTACCGACGTTTGGGCCCTCGGGGCGGCCACGATTGCGCTATTCGCCGGCTTCCGAAAAGAGCGCCCTGCCGCCGCCGCGGTGGTGAATCCTACACCGCTGGTGCCGCCCTCACCGCGGCCGATGACCTCGGCTACGCCGGCTCAGGCCTTGGGAATTGTCCCGGCTGCGCCTCCCTCTGTTACGGCGGTTTCCGCGGCCCCCGCGGGCGAGCCTCCGCGCCCGAGTCCGAACGCCGGGTCCACAGCGCCAGCGACCGATCCGGTCGTCGGCGGAGCCCAGCCGATTGCGGAGCCGACGCCGGTCCGGGAACCGTTTGCGATGCCGTCCTCGCCGACGCTGCCCGAGGCGCTGACCCTGCCGCGGATCGGATTCAAGGAGCGTTTCTGGGCGACCTGCATTGACTGGCTGATTCTCACCGTGGTTTGCGGCCCGCTGGGCCTGATGGGTTATTTCATGCTGATCTTTACGGTCTACTTCGCCGCGATGTGGGTGTGGAAGCAGACCACCATTGGCGGCACCGTGCTGCGGCTCAAAGTCGTCCGGCTCGACGGCCGGCCCATCGACTGGCCGACGGCCGGGGTGCGCGCCGTCGGGGCGCTGTTCGGCTCGCTCGCGGCCGGCTTGGGTTACTTCTGGTCGGGCTGGGATGCGGAAAAACAGGGCTGGCACGACAAAATCGCCGGGACGGTGGTCGTCCGGTGCGACCGGGTTCAGCCCCTGGTCTGAGGGCCGGGAATGCCGGGATGGCGATTGCGCTTTGACCGGCCGTCGCCTACCTAGTCGCCCATGCGCTTCATCGGCAGCGTCTACGAAAAGCTCCAACGGCACCCCAAACGGATCGTCTTCCCGGAAGGGACGGAACCCCGGGTGCTGCAGGCGGCGCGGCAGTTCCATTCGCTCCGGCTCGGCGTGCCGATCCTGCTGGGGGACCGCACGGAGGTGAAGACGGCTGCGGCCGCGCTCAACGTGTCGCTGGAGGGCATCCGCATCATCAACCCGGCGGAGAGCCCGGATCTGGAGAGCTTCGTGCAGCGGTTCCTGCTGTTGCGCCGGTCCAAGGGCGTGCAAGAGCAGGAGGCCCGCGAGGCGATGACCAAGGCCAACTACTTCGGCGCCATGATGGTCGCAATGAAGCAGGCCGACGGACTGGTTTCGGGCACGAACGAGATCACCGGAGGAGTGCTGCGGCCGCTGTTCCAGATCATCAAGGTCGCACCCAAGACCACCACGGCCTCCTCCTGCATGATCATGGAGGTCGAGGACACCCGCTTCGGCGAGCGCGGGGTTCTGTTCATGGGGGACTGCGGGGTCATTCCCGATCCCACGGTTGAGCAGTTGGCCGAGATCGGACTGAGCACCGCGCGGTTGGCGCGGCAGATTCTAAACGTGAAACCGCGCGTTGCGTTCCTCAGCTATTCGACTCACGGCAGCGCCCAGCATCCGAGCATTCTCAAGGTCAAGGCCGCGACCGCGCTTGCCCGTCAGAAGGCCGAGGAGGCGCTGTTCGAAGCGGAATTCGACGGGGAGCTCCAGGTGGACGCCGCGCTCGTGCCCGAGATCGCGACCCGCAAGCTTCCGGACAGCAAAGTCGCCGGCAAAGCGAACTGCCTGATCTTCCCCGACCTGAATTCCGGCAACGTCGCCAGCAAGCTCATCCAGCACATCGCCCGGGCCAATGCCTACGGCCAGATCCTGAACGGCCTGGACCGCCCTGCGGCCGACGTGTCCCGCGGCAGCAGTGCCCATGACATCCTCGGCGTGGCGGCGATCACGGGTCTGCAAAGCATCGAGTATCAGCGGCTTTATCCGGGCGCCGGGGCGCATTTGCCCGGCGACCTGTGACGAAAGCAAAGTTTAAAATCAAACGAGGAAAAATGTCGGCCGGCACTCCACCCATTTTGAATCTCTCAGCGGGCGATTTTTGAATCTCTCCTCCCGTGTTGCTCAACGTAAAGACTCCACGCGTCTTCATCGCCGCCACGCGGCAGAATGACGGCAAGACCACGAACTCCCTCGGCCTGCTCGGCGCGCTGCAGAAACGTTTCGGCCGCGTCGGCTACATCAAGCCGGTCGGGCAGCGCTTCGTCGACGTGGACAGCGAGAAGATCGACGAGGACTCGGTGCTCATGGACCGGGTCTTCAAGCTCAACTGTCCGCTGGTGGACATGTCGCCCATCGCGGTCGAGCCCGACTTCACCCGCAAATATCTCCAGACCGCCAACTGGGACACGCTGGTCAAACGCATCCACAAGGCCTTTGACCGCGTGGCTTGGGAAAAGGAGTTCGTGCTCTGCGAAGGCACCGGTCACGCCGGTGTGGGCAGCGTCTTTGACCTGAGCAACGCCACCGTCGCGCGCCTGCTCAACGCCAAGGTTGTGATCGTGACACGGGGCGGAATCGGCCTGCCGATCGACGAGGTCAACCTGAACCGCGCTCTCTTCGAAAAGGAAGGTGTCGAGGTCATCGGGGTGATCCTCAACAAGGTGCTGCCGGAAAAACACGACTACATTGCCGAATTTGCCGAGAAGGGGCTTAAGCGGAAGGGGCTCAAGCTGCTGGGAGTCGTGCCTCACCAACCGATCCTCTCCAGTCCCACGATGGACCTCGTCCGGGACGTCCTCAATGCCGATGTCCTGAACGAGGAACATCACAGCCACAACATCATCACCCGGGTGGTGATCGGAGCCATGGGGGCCCCGCGCGCGGCGAAGCTGTTTCGACCCGGTGTCCTGCTGATCACCCCAGGCGACCGCGCCGACATCCTCAAGGCCGCTGCGGAATACCTCGAGGGGGGCGGACCGATGGCCGGTATTGTCCTCTCGGACGACATCGAACCAACGCCCGCGATGCTGAAGCTGGCCCGCACCCTTCCCTGTCCGGTGCTGCGCGCCCGCGGGGACAGCTACCATGTGGCCAGCGAAGTTCACGATCTCACGGTCAAGATCCGCCCCGACGACACCGAAAAGATCCGGCTGGTGCAGGATCTGATCGCCAAGCACGTGAAGCTGGACAAGATCCTCGAAGCCCTCTGAGTTGAACGCGGCCTTCATGCCGTCCTGACTGGCCTGGAACCTGGGAGGGCGGTCTCGGCTCAGTTAGGTCGGGGATGGCTATGGCGGGCACGTATCCCAGCACGGGGCTTAACGACCGGAGTTGCTCCGCCATTCCCGAGGTGAGGCAGATCTGGCCGGAACATTTTCCAGGCGAAGCGTTCGCTTGCCAGAAAACCTGTTGCGCCGGAGCGGTTGTGCCCGCCACATTTCGCGCCGTGCCGCGGAGAGGTGGCTGAGTGGTTTAAGGCGCACGCCTGGAAAGCGTGAGTAGGCTAATACCCTACCGTGGGTTCAAATCCCTCCCTCTCCGCCATTGATTTCAGCTCGTTGCACTGCAACGAGTTGTTTTATTTCCAGCCCATGCCGTCGGCACGAATTCAGAATCCGATGCCGGGTAAGTTCGCGGAGGTCGCCCAGTGTTTTGCTCCCTTGCTTTCTGGTTTCTCCCTCCCCTGCCGGTCCGCTTGCTCTCTCTGATACCGTTTCCCAGAGACCGTCGGTAACAACTGTGGGCGGTTTCCCCCGGAAACCGCTGCGGGTTGCGGGGCAACCCGCCCACGCTTTAGGCCGGATGTCTTCGGGAAATGGTATGAG
>JAYUSF010000303.1:0-35302 GCA_043755815.1 Verrucomicrobiota bacterium | reverse complement strand
GTTCTTCACCACCGCTGCACTGCCACAATGCTGACACTTCATGCCCCAAGCCTGCCAAGCCCACCGCACTTATCAATACCTATTGAGCAATCCCAGATTTCGCTCGCGGCCTGGGTGTGGCGGGAGCAACCGGAAGAATGGGGCCGGCTGTTGGCGGACTCTGCCTGCCACTTGGCCGATGCCATTTCCAAAGAAACGGGCAAGTCTCGCGCAGAGGTATTTCGCACGATCGCCGAAAGCGCGATTCACCATTTGCAGAACCCGCCCGACAACTTGGACGGAGAGCATGTTGACCCGTTGTGACGGGGTTCGCAAAGCCAGCGCGCGTGACGGAAGTTAAGCGGCTAGGTCTGATTGAACTGAAAGGCCAACGCGATGCGTGAACTTACCTTGCTCGAAACCGGCTATCTTGCCGGCCTGCTCCTACTCTCGTTGGTGCTGCCGCTGCTGATGAGCTTTCGCGGCCCACAGGACGTGGCAGCCAAAAGATCCGGAACGAAAACCGTCTGGCTGGGGCAAACGCTCGGCGCCTTGGCCGCGGTGGGGGTGCTGGCTTCGGCGACCTACGCCCCGTATGCCGCGGCGTTGGGTCTGCTGAGCTGTGCTGGCTGTGCGCTGCGGCTGCTCCGCCAGTTCCGGGCGGCGCGTCCGGCGTAACGATGTCTTTCGGGCCGGCGACCTGGGCTTGGCGGCGCCTTAACGGTTCTGCCGTTGCAGCGTCCAGTCGGCGCGGTCGGCCTGGTTGGCCCAGTGGCGCATGTCCTGCAATTCGCGCTCGCCGAAGGCTTCCACGTGACCGTCCACGAGACAGCCCAAGGCGCGGTTGGAGAAGCGCGGATGCACGTGGCCCCACGCTTCCGGGCCGTCCGCCTGGTTGAACGACTGCGACCAGCGGTGGCCCATGAAGAAGGGGGAGCGGACCAAGTAAAAGCCGTTCACGATCTTGCCCTCAAAGGGTCCGCGGGCGGAGGCGAACACCATCAGGTCGCTCGGGCGCTGGGTGTCGCCCGCCTTGAGCACGCAGAAATCGCCGAACACCTCGCGGGCCTTGCCGGTGGGTTCCAGTTCGTTGTCGTCACCGCCGACGAAGGTGGAATTGATTCCGAGCGAAGGAAAGACGCTGGCCGCATAGGTGCCCGTAGCGGGGTCCATTTGCCGGAACTGCTGCAGCAGTGCCCGGTTCTCGTTGGCATAGATGACCTCGAAGCTCTTGCCCAAATAGGGATAGAGGCGCCACGGATACCGGGCGTTGATCGGAAAGGGAACCGGCTGGCCGTTGGCGTCGTTCGCCTCGTAGCCATGGCGGTAGCCGGGCAGCACGCGGTCATTGTGGTCGTCGGCATACATCTGCCACGCCAGCATGAGCTGGTGGGACGATGACATCTCGTTGGCCTTTTTGGCCTGAGATTTTGCTTTTGTCATCGCCGGCAACAGCAGGCCGGCCAATACCGCAATGATCGCCACCACTACCAGCAGCTCAATGAGGGTAAACCCCCGTGAGCTCGGTCCTGTTGGAGTAGGTCCCTTCGCATTCACGGGACCGACTATAACGGGGCCGGCAAGGGTGGCTTGCGGTTTTTTGCCAAAAAGCCAACGGGCAGTTTCGGGGAGTAACGGCGCCAATCCGCCCCAGAATCGGGCCGCTTCACCGCGAAGGCGCACCACAGCGCCACGGATTGCATGCTTGAGTGGTTTCCGGACCGTTTCCATGCTCAATCAGCCATGAACCGAATCCGCCTTCTGACGGTTGCAGCCTTGTGGGTCATCCTCCCGATGCGTGCTGACGTGGTGCTGGATTGGAACGCGCTGATGCTCGACGCCATCCGGGTGGACAACACGGGCCCGACACTCAGTTCGCGCAACCTCGCCATTCTGCATACGGCCGTTTACGACGCGGTGAATTCGGTCCTGCGCACGCATCAGTCTTACCGGTTTCAACTGGAAACCCCGCCGGACACTTCCGCTGAAGTTGCCGCGGCAGCGGCGGCCCACACGGTGGCGTTGGTGCTGTATCCGCCGTTCAAGGCGCGGGCCGACGACCTGTTCAATACCTTCGTCTCCAGCCAGCCGGAGACGCCGGCGCTGACGAACAGCCTGAATTTTGGGGTGCAGGTCGGGCAGATGAGCCTGGAAAGCCGGCAGGCCGACGGAGCGAACACCCAGGTGCCCTACATCCCCAGCAACGCGCCGGGCCAATGGCGCAGGACGCCGGCATTCTTCCGCCCGCCACTGGATCCGCACTGGCGCTACGTGACGGCTTTTTGCCTCGAAAGTCTGGAACCCTTCGTGCCGGGTCCGCCACCGGCCTTGGACAGTGCCGACTACGCGGCGGCCTACAACGAGGTCAAAGCCTTGGGGGCGAAGAGCAGCGCGGTGCGCACGGCGGAACAGAGTCAGATCGCCGTTTTCTGGTCGGACTTCAGCTACACCGCCATGCCGCCGGGCCACTGGCACGAGATCGCCGCAACCATCGCCCGGGACCGACTGCTCACGATGGCGGAAACGGCGCGGCTCTTTGCCCTGATCAGCGTCGCGCAGGCCGATTCGGCGATTCTCTGCTGGGAAACGAAGTATCGTTACAATCTCTGGCGGCCGGTAACCGCCATCCAGCGCGGCTCAGAAGACGGCAACGAGGCCACCGAACAGGACGAAGCTTGGAACCACTTCCTCAACTCGCCCCCATTCCCCGCCTACACCAGCGGCCACAGCACCTTCAGCAAGTCCAGTGCAACGGTGCTCACGCGTTTTCTCGGCACCGATGCGGTTGCCTTTGCCGCCCGTTCGGACTCGCTACCGGGTGTGTTCCGGAACTTCACCAGCCTGTCCGCCTGCGCGGACGAGGTGGGCATGAGCCGGATTTACGGGGGCATCCATTTCCCGTTCGACAACGTGGAGGGAAAACGCAGCGGGGCGAAGATCGGCGAGTTCGTGGCGCGCAACTTCCTGCTCCCGAATGCCAGTCTGCCCCTGCTGATGGTCGAAGCCGGAACCAACGGCGGGCCCAGCCTGCGGCTCCACGGTCATGTGGGCGCCAAGGTGGTCGTCGAGGCCTCCGAAGATCTGGTGAACTGGAACGCCGCCTCGACCAACACCGCGAAATCCGGCGGCGTCCCCCTGCCTCTGGACCTGGCCGGCAGCGCCCGGTTTTTCCGCGTTCAGGAGCGGTAGAAACGAAAAGAGGACCGGCGATGAACCGGTCCTCTGGTGATGAGGTCACAGCGCGCTCACCCGCACGCTCAGATCGGCGACGGAGCCAACTGGAGTCAGTGGCTGCACTCCGCCGCCAGCACGACCTCTCTGCCAACCCTTAGCAGCCACCCAAATCAACCACGCCCATTGTGACTCAGCGGTGCGTGAAATGTTCAAAAGCTTTCCCCCAGGCCAACCTGGATTCCGTTCAGCGGCCACCGTGGCCGACCGCTTCAAAGATTCGCGTCTGATTCCGCTGCGCCAAAACCCGCCCCAATCCGTGCGAACTCGAGCCGCCCAGGGCCTCGCGCAGCGGCCCCAGTTTTCCCGCTCCGGCGACCAGCACCCACACTGAGGCGGCCACGGCCAACTGCGGGTAGCTAAGCGAAATCCGCTGTGGAGGCGGCTTGGGCCCGATCACCGGCAGGTAAACTTCCTTGGACTCCACCACGGCAGCGGGAGCCCCGGGAAACAGCGAGGCGACGTGGCCATCCTCGCCCATGCCGAGCAGCACGAGCTCAAGGACCGGGCGTCCCGCGGGAGAAATTGTGGCGAGTTGGCGGAGTTCGGCCGCGACCTGCCGGGCCGCCTGCTCCGGCGGCAGTTCACCGGCGATCCGGTGCTGCCGTTCGGCGGGAATCCCCAGCGGGTCAAAGAAACGGTCCTTCGCGAGCTTGAAGTTGCTGTCCGCGCTGTCGGCCGGCACGCAGCGCTCGTCACCCCAGAAATACTCCACCCTCCGGGCGGCTTCCTTCTCGGCCGCCGAGGCCGAGGCGCTCAGGGCGTCGTAAAAGGCCCCGGTGATCCGCCCACCCGCCAGCGCGACGGTGGGCCGCCGGCCAGCCGTCGCATGTTTCACGGCCCAAGCCAGCCAGCCGCGCGCCGCGTGTTCGGCGAGTTCCGCGTCCGTCCGGAAGGAATCAATCTTAACTGCCATGCGTCAGGGCGGGAAGGTGGGGCACGAACGCGCCTCAGCAAGCCACAGATGGTGGGGTGCCGCTATTGCGCGGCCGGAGTCAGCGGGGGCGGGCTTGCGGGCTCAGGCTCCGGCTTCGGGAGCGGTGGAACCGTGCCCGGCGCCGTTTCAACCGGATCATCGGGGAAGAGCGCCTTCAGCGTCTGGATGGGCCGCAATGGGGCGAGAATGAACGAGGGCACATGCCGGAAGTCGGCCTCGGGTTTGCCCAGACGCCCCCGCACATCGAATTCCAGCAGCTTCGTAAACGGCTTCAGCACCAGGCTCACCAGGCCGCCCAGCACGGGCATGTCGCGCAACAGCTCGGCTTCCATGCGCGTGTCGAGGTGCGCATCAAAGCCGACCTCGCCCTGGAAGCGCATCCGCACGACCGGTGATTTCAGCTCGAGATCTTTCGACTTCACCACCCGGTTGGTGATCGAGAAGGTCGCCGTGCCCTCCTTGAACTTCTGCTGGCCAAGCCCCGGCGCGATCGCTTCCAGCGGGCCGGACAGCACCCCGAATACGGGCAGGCCCCAAAGGTAACCGTCCAGCAGCCGGGCATCGCCGCGTCCGGTCCACGCCCCGTCCTCGCGTGCCGAAGCCCGGTCCACCACGAGATGCGTGCTCAGGGTGCCTTCGAGCCGGTTCGTGCTGGGCAGCAGATCGTGCAGCAGGCTCGACAGGTTCAACTCCTTGCCCGTCGCATCGAAGCCGAATTGGACGTCGTCCTTGTTCTCCATGTTGACCCAGATGTTGCCGCTCAGCCGCCCGCCGTGGAAAACGGTGTCGAGGTTGGACACGCTGAGGTGGTCGCCCTGCCAATGCACCAGGGCGGAGACATTGGTCGTGTTGAATCGCCACCAATGGAAGCCGCCGAGGCTGGCCTCGAACCTCACGTCGGCCTCGTCGGTGTTGCGCACGGGGATCACGCCGTTCACCACTGCGCGCAACGGCTGGTCGAACTGATAGGCCTGCATCAGCGCGTGCGTCTTCGGACCGATGACCCGGGTGACCGGAGCCACGTCCAGCGTCGCCATGGCGTTGGTCAGGTAGATCCGGCCCGTGGCCGCGTCGAAGCCGGCCGCGGGCACCTGGGCCCAGGTCGCGCCGCGTTTCAGGTCCACATTGCGGATGTCCACGAACTGGTTGGTGAACGCGACCGCCCCGCGAAACTCATCCACCTGCTCCCCGCGAAACGTGAAGTTGGTCGAGCTCAGGCGGGCGGAAAAACCGGTCCGTTCCCGGGCAAACCACCGGCCCCAGATATCGCCTTCCAGATGCGGCGGCCGGGTGAACTGGAAGAGGTCGACGGTGCGTTGCCCAGCGGCTTCCAGCAGCGGACGCACCAGTTTGGGGTCCACCGAACTCCGCACGCGGAAGTGGTAGTCCTGCGTGGCCGTGTGGCCCTCGTAATCGAACTCAACCTCGCCCTCCGGACGCCAGGCGTGGGCGTTCCGGATCGACCAGAGGAGATTGGTGTGGGCAAACGGCACGAACCCCCGGTCGCCCGGCAGCCCGCGAAAGGTAAAGTTGGTCACGTTCGCCGTGCCGGCGAGCCGGAGGGTGGGCAGCACTTCGCCACGCCAGTCGGGTTGCCGGTTCGTCCACACCGGCAGCACCGCGCTGCCTTCGGCGGTCAGCACCGCGGGCTGTTCAGGCCGCCAACCATACTGCTGGATCCATTTCACCGCGTTCGTGGTCATCAGCGGTTCCAGCCGGTGCAGGTCAAAGTCGGAGGCCACCTTCGCGCTGGCCAGCCGTGACGCCACGTCCAGCCGGGCCTCGCCCCGGACCCCCCCGCCGTAAATCCGGGCGGCCAGTTCGCGCACCGCCAGGATTCCCTCGCTCCAACCGAACGTGAGTCCCGCCGAGTCCAGCGCCAACTTTGGCATGCTGAAATTGGTGACCTGCAAAGTGGCCACCCCGGCGAACGGTTCCAGTTGGGACCACCACGCGTCGAGTTGGCGCGCCGATTCCGGCGGCCGGGGGCGCCCGTTGGCCGTCAACTTGACATGGTCTGCCTGCGCCCATTTCGTTCCGATGCCGGCGGCGTTGAGCGTGATCTCAGCGCGGTCCGGCAGCCAGTTGGTGAGCGTGCCCTCCGCCCGATGGGTTGCGGCGGCGCTGAAGGTCGCGTTCGTCAGCCGCGCCCACTCGGTGACGATTCCCTTGGCCGCCACGTTCACGGTGGTTGCCATCGTTCCGCGGGCGTCCGCGGGCTCGGGGCGCGAACTCGTCGAAAGTTCCAGGTGTTCGAGCTGGCCCCAGCGGGTGGAGATCTGCTCGGTCGCCAAGGTCAACCCGACCTGCTGGGGACGGGCGTTGGTCAGCGTGAACTCGGTGTTCAAGTCGAGCTGCAACGATTTCAGCCCACCCCAGCGCGTGCGGACCGCCGCCGATTCCACGTGCAGCGTGGCCAGCATCGCCTCCTTCGGGCCGTTCGTCGCGCGCCGCGCGCCGAGGTTGAGCCGGAGCTGCTCGAACGTGCCCAAGTCAGCCGAAACGGCGCCCGCCGCACTCAGGCTGGCCGTCAGCGTGGATTGCTCCGGGCTGCCCGCATCCGCGTGGAACTGAAGGGTCAGTTCCGGCGCGCTCGAAAAGGTCATTCGGTCCAGCGCCCGGGCGTAGCGCAGGAGCTCGCGCCGAAAGGCGACCGCCCCGGCGCGCGCTTCATCCGGCTTCGGCCCGATGGCGGTGTGCCGCGTGAGCTGGGAGGCGTTGGCCAGGGTGCCGTCCGCGCGGAACCGGCCGCCATGGCTCGTCCCTTCGAGTTTCTCCAGAGTCCAGGCCTCCGTCCCGTCGAACCGCAGCCGGCCCTGCACGTTGTCGATCCGGAACGGGAACGGGACCGCGTCCGTCTCAGCCTTCAGGGGCAGCGCCACATGGCCGTCCCGGAGCGTCACGGATCGGATGCCGGGAGCCTTCAGCGAGAGCAGGTCTCGCCAACCGAGTTTCAACTGGAGTTCACCGGCGAAGATCACCTCGCCAACCGACTCGCGGGCGCGGGTAAGGTTGGCGTTTTCAATGACGAGCCCGCGGGTCAGCCGCACCCGCATCCGGCTGAACTCCAGCTCCACGCCCCGTTCGCGCAACTGTTCGAGCAGCGGCCGCTTCACGAAGTCCGGCACGCCGATCTGGTTCAGGTGGATTGCCAGGTAAAGCAGCACGACGACGAACAGTCCCGTCCCGTGGCCGCACCAGCGAAGCGCCCGCCAGCACCGGCGCCACCGGCCGCGCGGGGCGGGTGACGGAACGTCAGGTGGATTGGGGCCAGTCTCCATGCGGCGGATTCAGGTTTGGCGGATTACTCGGTCCCGAACTCCCGCTGGAGGTCCTGGGCCAGCGCCCCGGGCAGTTCGATCCGCAGCGGCTCGCCGCCCCCGTCCACCTGCACCAGGGCGACCGCCATGGCTCCGAGGTCGGCGACCAAGCGGAGCCGCAGCGTGCGTAGAGCCGAGGCCTGGTTAAAAGTGAAGCTGAACTCGTGTCCCAGGCGCTGGTAGCTGGGCAGGCGGGTAAACTGGGTCTCGTCGGGGACCGCGTAGCGCACGGCCTGCAACGCGCCGAGCCGGTGCAGCGTTTCCTCGACGGCGGGCGTAAACGCGGCGGCCGGCGCGCCGGCGGTCACCGCCCATTCGCCCGCCGCAGTGCGTTCGAGCGTGCGGGTCTTGCCGAGCCGCGTGATGGCGACCCTGACCACATTGGATTCGCTGAAGCGCAGGTCGCGGAACTGGCCCGCCGCTTCCGGCTGCTGGAGGAAGGCTCCCAGCGCCAGCGAATACACGCCGGGTTCATCCAGCCGGCGGGCAAAGATGCGTTCCGCTCCGTCCTGCTTCCCGAACTGCAGCTGGGCGAGGACGTTGGTGCCCGCGAAGAAGCGGTATTCGCGCGCCGGCTGGGCCAGGCCGTAGGTGGCGTAGTCGGCCACCACGTCGTTCGCGAAGTCGGCGATCGTGAGGTCCGGCAGTTGGTCGAGCCAGTAGCGGACGAGGTCGGGATCCGCCGGAAATTCGGTCGGCGCCGTCACCAGCCAATTCGTCCCGCGCGCCTGGACCGTCGTCAGGTTGGTGCCGGCACGGATCTCGATCCGGTTCACGCCCGTCAGCGGCGGCAGCAGCCGGCGGTCGCGAAAGTTCGGCAGGGGCAGCCGGGCCAGCAGGCCCACTTCTACGGGCACGAGGACGATGTTGGTCGTCGCCGGCAGCCGCACGCGGACGAAGTTTGTGGCATCGGCCGGAACGTTGCCGATCTGGAGCCGCACGAGCTCGTTCGTGCCGCGGGCGAGGATGAACTCGTTTTCCGGCGGCTGCAGGCCGAGGGGCTCCAGGTCGACGCCGGGCGAATCGCTGAGAAACGCGACGACGCGGGCCGTCCGGAGGGCGTTGATGAGCGACTCAATGCGGGCGCCGTCGGCCCGGGCCGCCAGCGGCTTGGTCAGCATCCATTGTCCGGCGGCGTTCCGGCGGACTTCAAACCCGGGTGTCTTGCCGCGGACTTCCAGCCGATCATAGGTCTCGCCCCGCAGCTCGAAGAGGCTTCGGTCGCGCCAGTAATCGGCCGAGCGCGGCAGGCTGGCGAGCAGCGAGCCGCCGATGAGAAACACGCCGTCGAGACCGACGCGTTGGAGGTATTGCTGGTCACCGATGGGCGCCGCGCCCCCGAGCTTGAGCAGGACCGGCCCGGAATCCGTTTCCAGCTTCACGGTGATCGCGCCGGTTTCCAGGCCGAAGGCGGCGAGGGAATTGGTCACGCCCCCGGCCGACAATTCGGCGGCGGAAAGCCAGCGGGTGGGTCGCACTTTGCCCAAGGCATCGAGGAAGGACTCAATGGCGGCACCCTGAGCCGGATAGGCCACGGGCAGCTTCAGGGTCCACTGGCCGTTCAGGCGTTCCACCCGGACCACGGTGTTGGAGCGGAGCAGCTCAATCGCCGTGACCGAGCCGGCCCCGATCGGGGCGAACGCGGTGCGCCCCAGGCCCCCGGGCATGACGCCCGGGCGACGCTCGGTGAGGAGCGCATAGCCGCCCAGGGCGACGGCGACCAGCAGCAGCAGCCAGGTGAGGCGGGTGTTCACAGCGCGGGAAGGGCGGATCGAGGTTGGGGCGCCCGCACGGGAACGGCGGCACGGAAGCGCAAGGGGATGGAAATCGGACCAGTCATGAACGCCTCCGGAGCCAGACCAGCCAACCCAACACCAGCACGCCACCGGGCAGCGCGCCAATCAGCGTCCAACGCAGGACGCGGAGCTGTTTTTCGGTGAGGTTGAGCCGGTATTCGTTCACCGGTCGGGGGCCGATCGCGAGTCCCTGCGGCCGGTCGAGCAGCCAGCTCACGCACAGACCGGCGAAGTCGCGGTTGTTGGCGTCGTCGAGGGTCTTGTTGCCGAACATGGTCGAGTCGCCGATGACCACCAGGCGGGTGGCGCCGCGGCCCGTGGAAACGCCGGCCACGCCGCCCTTTTCGGCCGCCACCGCGAGCGGCACCACGATGTTCCGCCTGTCCCGGGCCGGATCAAAGGCCGCATCGCCGGTTCCAACCCGGGACTTGGTCAGCCCCTGCGCGCCCGTGGTCACCAGCACGTCGGCCTTTGGCGCGTCCGCGGCCAACCGGTCCGGCGGCATGGGCGCGACCACTCGGGGGAGCGGAAAATAGAGGGCGCCCTCTTCGCGCCGGAGCGGCGCCATCAGGGCGTGGGCCCCGAACGTCTTCGCGATGACGTCGAGTTTGGTGTAGCTGGTGAGCTGTTCGTCACCGGCATACATCGCCGGGCAGACGATGGCCCACCGGGCGAGCAGGTTCTCCAAACCGGTGCTGCGGGCGACCGCGTGCGGATGGAGCAGCACCAGCAGGCGGCCGCCGCGCTGCAGAAAGGCCTCGATCTGGACCAGTTCGGACGGGACAAAGGGTGCCGTGGGCCCGGCGATGATCAGCAACTGGCAGTCGGCGGGAATTTCATTCGTCGTCCCCGCGAGCTTGAGCGGCTGAATCTGGAGGTTGCGTTCGTTGACGAGCAGGCTGTTGAACTTCGCGTAGCCCATGATCGCGTCGTCGCTGTCGCCGGCATGTTCGCCGTGGCCCTGGAGGTAGGCGGCGCGAAAGGTGACTCCTTCGGAAACCGACGCGATGGCCGCGGTGAACCGTTCTTCGCCCCGGAAACCCGCGCGACGGATCTCGACCTTTTCGCCGCCGATCAGCGCCTTGATGTCGTCGTCGTTGTATATCGTGAGGTCGGCGGTGGTGACGACGAACTGGCGGCCGCCGCTTTCAAAAACCACGAGGTCGCCCGCGGTGGTCCCGAGCTTGTAGCGCACCTTGGCCAGTTCGGCGGCGCCGGGGCTGCGCAGGTATTCGACGTGCTGCACGACCACGTGGGCCTGCCGCGCGGTGTATTCGCGGAGCAGGCGGTCCACGTGGGGGAACAGTGCCGAGTCGCTGCGAAACAGCACCGTGACCTTCACGTCGTTGGTCAGTCCCGCAAGCGTCTGCAGGGTCAGCGGCGACAGGGGCCGCGCGCTCGCCCCGGAAAAGTCGTGCCGCCAGACCCGGCGGCTCACCGCGAGATAGTTCAGCACCCCGACGATCACGAGCGCGGCGACCACCGACAGGGTCACGCTCAGCGCGGTGGTGAAACGCCGCGCCGGCACAAAGCTGGGTTGATCCGGGGTTGAACTCATTTCCAGCGGCGGCTTTCGACCACGCGCTGGGTCAGGAAGATGAACAGCGCCGTGCCCGTGAGGTAAAAGACGAGGTGCCGGGAGTCCACCACGCCCCGGGAAAAGTCCTCCATGTGCCGGACCAGCGACAGGTGGTCGAACACCCGGCCCATGATCCCTTCGGCCGCATTGGGCATCGCGGGCCGCAGGCTGATGACCCAGAACCCGACCCCGAACAGGAAACTCATCATCGCCGCAATGACCTGGCTGCGCGTGAGCGACGAGGCGAAGCAGCCCATCGCCATGAAAAAGGAACCCACCAAGATGACGCCGCCAAAGGCGACCGCGGTCACCCGGGGTTCAAGAAAGGCTGCCTGTCCCGTGACCTGCCGGAGCACCGCCAGCACCGCCAGCAGCGGCAGCCACGTCAGCCCATAGAACAGGAGCGAGCCGGTGAATTTCGCGAGCACAACCTGGGTGTCGCCGACCGGCGTCGTCATCAGGGACTCATAGGTGCCGGAAGATTTTTCGGCGGCGAACGTCCGCATCGTGATGACGGGCGAAACGACCAGCAGGATCACCCAGAAATAGGCGCTCTGGTAAAACGTCTCGGTGATCGGCTTGTCGTCCGGCACGTTCGCCAGCTTGGTGCAGATGTCCACGAGCGAGAAGCCGGTCAGCAGCAAGGTCACCGCCACGACCACGTAGCCGGCGAGCGAGTTGAAGGCGATGCCGAGTTCACGGCGAACCAGAGCCAGGAAGACGTTCATCGGCGGGTCTGCTCCTCCTTCCGGCTGCGGGTCAGGTGCACGAAGATGTCCTCGAGCGAATGCCGGCGCCGCGTGAGTTCGCGCAACTGCCACCCGTGGGCGCGGGCCTGCTCGTAGACGAGCGGGCGGAGGTCGGCGCCGTTGCGCGGCGTGAGCGAAAGTCGGAAAAAATCCCCGTCGGCCGGCGTGAGGTCGAACCGCTCCACCTCGGGCAGATCCCGGAAGGCTTCGGTCAGCTCGGCCGGCGTGGCCGCGATCTCGGCCACCACGTGGCCGTCATGATCCACCCGCTTCTCGAGGTCCGCAGTGGCGTCCGAAGCGATGATCTCGCCGCGGTTCAGGATCAGCACCCGCGAGCAGGTCATTTCCACCTCGCTCAGGATGTGGGTCGAAATCAGGACGGTGTGCAGCTTTCCAAGCTCCTTGATCAGCGCCCGCACCGACCGGATCTGGTGCGGGTCAAGGCCGATGGTCGGTTCATCGAGGATGACGAGGTCGGGTTCATGGACGAGCGCGTCGGCCAAACCCACGCGTTGCCGGTAACCCTTGGAAAGCTGGCCGATGATGCGCTGCTGCACGTCGAGCAGACCGCATTGCCGGAGCACGGTGTCCACCCGTTCGCGGCTCTTGGACCAGCCCAGGCCCTTCAGCCGGCCCCGGAACTTCAGGTATTCGCGGACCCGCATGTCGAGGTGGAGCGGGTTGTTCTCCGGCATGTAGCCGATGCGCCGGCGCACCTCGTCCGGCTGGTGAAAGACGTCGAAGCCGGCAATGCGCGCCGTGCCACTTGTCGCCGGCAGGAAGCCGGAAAGGATCCGCATGGTTGTGGACTTGCCCGCGCCGTTCGGACCGAGGAAGCCGACGACCTCACCCCGGCCCACGGAAAAGGTAATGCCGTTCACGGCCGTGCGGCCGGGATACTTCTTGGTGAGGTCACGGACCTCGATCATGGGAACGGCTTCCATGTAGACGGGCAGACTAGGGGGCGGACAGGGGCTTGTCATTCGCCGGCTCCCCGAAAGTGTGGAGCGTGGACTCGTCTCCGCCGGCCCCTGTTCAACGCATGTCACCCGGTTTACCGCAGCTTGACGGCAAGTTCCCCCTCGTAGCGCCGCACGAACAGCCCGGCGCGTTCGAGGAAGACCACTCCCAGCTTGAGCGAGGCGCCCGCCTCACGGCTGTAGGCAGCCTTGGCCAGGCTCACCAGCGAATCCACCGGCTGCTCTTCGACCGACGCCAGCAACATGCCGGGACGCAACCGGGCCTGTTCCGCGGGCCCGCCCCGCTCCACGGCGTCCACGGCAAAACCGTTCGGCGTCTCCCGAACCGTGAAACCGGCCCGCTTGCGGAGCAGCGCGTTGTTGAAGAAAACGCGTTCATCGATCAGGCGGAGCTGGGTCTGGCGGTTCTCGCCGTTGCGGCGGGTCAGCAGCTCGATCTCGCGTTTGTCCTTCGCGGTGGTGAGAACGCGGTTGAACTCGATCAGGCTGCCGGGTGGCTTGCCGTTCACCTGCAGGATCGTGTCGCCGGCTTCGATGCCTGCCTGGGCTGCCGGGCTCCCGGGCTGCACAACCTGCACCGTCAAAGGACGCGAAGCCGGCTTGAGCCGGGCGCCAAACCAATACCCGCTCACCGTCTCGCCGCTCAACATCTCGGCCAGCGCCTCGTTCACCCGATGGATGGGGATGGCGAAGCCGATTCCCTGGCTGTGGCCGGGACTGAGGACCGCCACGTTCAGGCCGATGAGTTCCCCGCGCAGGTTCACCAGCGGACCGCCGGAATTGCCCGGATTGATGGCGGCGTCGGTCTGCAGCCAGTCGGCGATGTCCAGCGATTCGCCGGCCGGCAGCGCGGTGGAGGGCCGGCGGGATTTGGAACTGAGAATGCCCTTCGCAATCGAGCCGCCGAGGCCGAATGGATTGCCCAGCGCGATGACGGTTTCGCCGAGCAGCAGGTCGTCGTCCTTGGCGAACTTCACCGCCCGGAACTTGCGGTGCTGCTTCGGATTCAGCTTCAGCAACGCGACGTCCTTGCTCTGCGACAGTTCGACGCGCTTGGCCGGGATCGCCTCGTCACTGTCGAAGAACTGCACCCAGATGTCGTCGGCGTCGCCCACGACGTGGGAATTGGTCAGCACGTAACCGTCCTCGTCGATGACCACGCCGGAACCGCGGGCGTAGTTGGCCTCGGGCCGGCGCTGGTAGCCGTAAAACTCGCGCAGCCGACGCTCGTAGGCGCTCTCGCGGTCCACCCAGGTGCGCGTGGCGATGTTCACGACCGCCGGCATGACCCGCTCGACCGCCAGCACCGTGGCGTCGCGGCGGATGTCGGCCGAAGGTGTCGCGGACATCGCCTCGTCCCCGGCAAGGGTCGGTTCGTCCGCCGCGCGGCCGAACGGCGCGACCAGCAGGGCGATGAGTAGCAGACCGGCAAAACGGTTCACGGGGCGGTTAAACGTCACGGCGCGCATTTGGTTCTGAACGGACCCTGAAAATGTCGGGCCGCACCTGAAGAGTCAAAGCGCAGGGTGTTCGCCGAAGGCGTCGCATCAACTCCTCAGCCAGCGTTCCCGGCCGCATTCGGTGGGAAAGCCCGCCCTCACCCCGGCCCTCCCCCGAGGCGAGGGAGAACGTAGCCCAATCCAGCAACCCTTCCACGCGCTGCTCGCCGGCTCTGCGCAATCTCACTTCAGCGGACCCCACCGCAGCCCTCGTCTGTCCGGCGTGTGGAGTGAGCCGGCGCGGGCGGGCTATCCCCTCTCCCTTGGGGAGAGGGACGGGGTTAGGGGTGCTCGGACGACCGCAGGTTCATGGGCGGGGGAAACTGCCGTGGCTCGTGCCCGTGATCCGTAGGCGCCGACGTGAGGAGGCTCTAACTCTCGCGCCAAAACAGAGTGAGCTTCCTCACGTCGGCTCCTACGGGGTTCACGAGCTGGGGAATTGCGCCCGCGCCGTCGTTCACACCAAGCTTCCGCGCCGTGGCGGAACCGGAACTGAGCGCATTGTTGCGGGGCGATCCCGAGGCGTGGGAAGACGCCTTCGCGGGGCTTTGGCCGGTCGCTTTCGCGGCCGCGCAGGCCAAGCTGCAGCCGTATCTGCCCGGCGACGTGGAGGACGTGGCCATCGAGGCGCTGGAGGAACTGGTCGGGGCCGCCCGGAACGCGAAGTCAGCTGAGGAACTCAAGCCGCTGGTCGCCAGCATAGCGCATCACCGGGCGGTGAGCCGGCTGCGTGAGCATTTCGCCCAGAAGCGTGGCAGCGGTCAGACCACGAGCCTGGAGGCGCTGCGCGAACAGGATGCAGCCCCCGTGGAGCCCGTGGACCCGGCCACCTCGCCGCTGGACAACCTGAAGGCTGCGGAACTGGCCGCCCTGTTGGCCGACTTGCAGCAGGCGCTGAAGCCGGAGCATCGGGCGATCATCACCGACTTCTACCAGCATCGCCTGAGCTACGAGGAGATCGCCGCCAAATACGGCCTCGCGGTCGGGAGCGTGGGCGTCTATCTCAAGCGCGGCCTCGACGCGCTCCGGCAGGCGGCGGGCTGGCAACCGGAATTGCTGAAAGAACTGGAGGCGTATTTGCGATGAATCATCCGGATGAACCACGGATCGCCGAGCTGGCCATGAAGGCCGCCGCCCGCCAGTTGACGCCCGCCGAGCAGGCGGAGGTGGATGCCTTGCAGGCCGGCGACCCGGCCGGCCGCCGCGCATTCGAACAACGGCTGGCGGAAGCCAAAGCCCTGGCCGAGGCGGCTTCGCTGTTGAACGCCACCGAAAGCCGGACCGGCGAGCTGCCCGGCTACGCCCGCGAGCGGCTGCGGGCCAAAGTTCGCCAGACTTATGGGGCGTCCGTGTCCGCGCCGGCCAAGGCGGCGTCGGCTTGGACCGCGTGGCGGCGGTGGCTTTCCGTGGCGACCGGCGCGGCGGTGATCGTCTGCGCGGCGCTGCTGTTGCTTCCGGCCCAAGCCCCGTTGATCCAGGTCGCCATGCTCGATCCGGTCGGGGCAACCCGCGGCGGTCCCAATCCCGAACTGACGGCGTTGCGTGAGGCCTGGCCCAAACAGGCCGTCAGTGAGTTCCGGACCGAGGCGGAACTGGCTTCGTGGAACCAGACTCAGGCAGGTGCGGCCAAAGACCGTGCCCTGATCGTCTATGACCGGGCGGCCGGTGAAGTCCGGGTGAGCGGCAGCCGCAACGGAACGAACTTCGCCAAGGCGTTCGCCGTGGAGGCGGACTTGAAGCGCACGCTGGCGGACGCCCAGCGCTACGTTAAGGAGCAGTTGCAGTAGCAGGCTCCGGCCGGAACCATGCAGTTGCCCCTGGGCGGGCTTTTACGCGGAGACACAGAGAACGCAGGGGAACGCGGAGTTTGACCGACAAACTGGCGCGCATTTTCCAGTGTGCTTCACCGGCTCCCATCAGCGTTCTCCGCGGCTCTGTGTTTGAGTCGGAGTGCGTTCTTCGACTGCGTCGTTACGGCTTGGGGAAGGAACAGAGCCTCGTTACCTCGTCTCCTACGGGATGCACCCGCGGAGAAATGAAAAAGCCGACGGACGAATCCGTCGGCTGGATCGGGAACGGTGAGTCGGCCGGTTCACTTCCCCTTCACGTCGAAGCAGAACAGGTATTCCTGATCACGCAGGTAGAGCTTGCCGCCGATGACGACCGGGTGGGGCCAAATGCCGCCCTGTTTGTTCCGCTGCGTGGACAACGGATCGAGCTTGAAGCGGCCCTTCTCGTTCCAGCCTTTGGTGGAGGCTTCGACCAGCGCGACGTCACCGCTCTTTTCGTCGAGGCAGTAGAGCATGCCGTCGGCGTAGTGGGTCGCACCCTTGCCGAAACCCTTGTGGACCCACACTTCCTTGCCGGTGGCGAGTTCCTGGCAGATCCAGCCGTAACCGTCGGAATGGCCGTAGAGGTAACCATCCACCAGGACCACGCCGCCGTGGTGGTTCTTCATGAGCTTGTTGTTTTCGTAGAGCGTTTCGGCCGATTTGCCGTCCGGGGCTATTTTGACGGCCTTGCAGCCGACGCCGTAGCCGGCCGTCACGTAGACGATGCCGTCGCTGTAGATCGGCGTCGGGATGACGGCGACACGGCCGGGGAAATCCGCCTGCCAGAGCACGGCACCCGACTCGGGATCAACGCCGAAGAACTTCTTCTCCACCAGTTGGACGATCTGCTGTTTGCCCGCGTGGTTGATGAGGATCGGCGAGGAATAGTGGGCGTCGTCCTTAAGCGCGGTGCTGCGCCAGAGGACGGCGCCGGTCTTGCGGTCCAGTGCGGCCAGGGTGCCCTGAGCGCCGCCGGGCGTGACGATGACCCGGTGGCCGACGATGAGCGGGGATTCAGTGTAACCCCAGCCCGGGAGTTTGCCGCCGAGATCCTTCACGAGGGACTTCTCCCAGATCGGCTTGCCATCCTTGGCGTTCACGCAAACCAAAAGGCCCTGGCCGCCGATGGCGTAAACGAATCCGTCATGGACGGTCGGAGTCATGCGCGGGCCGTCGCCCCAGTCATTGGGATATTTGGGCCCGGCGGGCGCGCTCCAGGCTTCGGTTCCGCTCTTGGTGTCCACGGCGAGGATAAATTCCTGCCCGTGGCGCAGGCCCAGGGTGAACAGCCGGTCGCCGACCACGGAGTAACCGGCGTAACCGAGGCCGGCGTCCTTATAGAGCCAGGCGAGTTTGGGTCCGCCGGCGGGCCATTCCTTGAGCAGGCCTTTGTCCGGTGAGCGGTCGGTGCGGTCGGGGCCGCGCCACTGGGGCCAGTCGCCGCCAAGGGATTTCGCACCGGAGGGAGCCTGTCGTGATTCACAGCCGGTGAACAGGATGGCAGTGGTGAACGCGACGCCGGCGATCCGGGCGAGGGTGGGGCGGAGTTTCATGCGCAACAGAAGGACTGTTTGACCGGAGAATGGTTTCAAACTTTGCGGGAGACAACTGCCGGAAGCAGTAATTTCCGGAAGCGGTAATCAGTGGCCAGTGATCAGTATTCAGCGAACCCGGACCCACTGCCTCACTGGTTACTGATTACTGAACACTGGCCCCGCCCGGCTGGAAATTGGTCATTGGTCATTGGCCGTCGGCTGCCTAGGTTCTGCCGAAATGGCTGAAGCTTTGATTCAACTTCCGCGACCCGACTACCGTGCCGGCATGGTGGCGCTCGTTGGGCGCACCAACGTGGGCAAGTCCACGCTGCTGAACGCGCTGGTGGGGCGGAAGGTGTCCATCGTCACGCCCAAGCCGCAGACGACGCGCGATCCGGTGCAGGGCGTGCTGCACCGGCCGGAGGGTCAGATCGTGTTTGTGGACACGCCGGGCTTCTTCAAGACGCACAAGAGCCGCCTCGTGGACCAGTTGCACCAGCGGGCCCGCAAGGCGCTCAGCGGGATCGACCTGGTGATCCACGCCGTGGATCCGTCACGCGAAATCGGCGAGGAGGACGAGATGGTGAAGGAGGTCCTGGCCATGGTCGGGCAGCCCCGCCTGCTGGTTTTGAACAAGGCCGATCTGCCCGAAACGGACCGGCGGCACCGGGCGCCCTGGCTGGCAGCGGGCCCCGGCTACGATGCGGTGTTCGAAGTTTCCGGGCTGGCGAAGCTGGAACTCGAACCGCTGGTGCAGGGCATCCTGCAGCGGCTGCCGTTCGGCCCGCCGCTCTATCCCGAAACGGACGTCAGCAACACGACCCGCGAGTTCCGCATCACGGAACTGGTGCGCGAACAGATCTACCTCCAGATGGACGACGAGATTCCCTACCGCACGAGGGTGGTGCTCGACTCCATCAAGGACACCCAGGATCCGCTGGGGCTCCCCGAACTGGAGGTCAACGCCACCATCCTCACGTCGCTGGACCGTTACAAGGCCATGCTCATCGGCCAGGGCGGCCAACGCATCCGGCAGATCCGGCAGTTCTCCCGCCGGCGGCTGAAGGTGGAGTTCGGCCTGCCCGTGCACCTCGATCTCGAGGTGATCGTGGACCCGGCGATGACCGAGTGATGATGGGGGGACGCGGCTTCGGCCGGCCGCCTAACGGACCACGGTTCCCTGCAACGGCGGCCAATACGCCTGCGCCGCGACCCAGAGCCCGATCAGCACGGCGAGCACGAGAGAATGCCAGAAGACGAAGCGCAGGATCTTGCCCTCGTGCCCGTGATAGTTCGTCGCGACGCCCGCCACGACGATGCTCTGGGCGTCGATCATCTTGCCCATCACGCCGCCGGTCGAATTGGCGGCGCACATCAGGTAGGGACTCAGCCCGAGCTGTTCCGAAGTGATCCGCTGGAGCGAACCAAACAGGACGTTTGACGCCGTGTCCGAACCGGTCAGCGCCACGCCCAGCCAGCCCAGCAGCGTGCCGCAGAAGGGATAGAAGACGCCCGTCTTCGCCAGCGCGAGGCCCAGCGTAGCGTCGGCGCCGGAATGTTTGGTCAGGTTCCCGAGCGCGAGCATGGCGGCGATGGTGAGGAGCGACCACCGCACCTTGAGCAGCGTTTCCCACCAGGTGCCGGCGAGCTGTTTCAGTGACAGGCCCATGAGCAGGCCGGCCGTCACTCCGGCCAGGAGGATTCCGGTGCCGGTGGCCGAGACGACGTTCAGCTTGAACTCGACCCTCTCCGGCTTTGGCGTCGCCACCACCGGCGGCGAACGCATGATCTTTTCGTGGAGCCCCGGCACGGGGAACGAGGGCGCGGCGATCCGGTCCAGCGCCTGCTTCACCGGTTGGGTTCCCCACGCGAAGATGAACGCGGTGAGGACGAGCCATGGCATCCACGGCGCGAATCGGGAACCGGCCGGCCGGGGTGGCCGCGGTGCTTCGGGTTTACGCCGCAGCTTCAGCACGAGCAGCACCGCCCCGATGCTGGCGAGGGCTGCCACGGAATCTACGAGCCAGGGGCCGTGGTAGTTGCTCACCGCAAATTGCACGACCGCAAAGGCGAAACCGGCCGCGAGTGCCACGGGCCAGACGGCCCGGATGCCCTTCCAGCCGGCCATGGCGCCGACGATCCACAGCGGGATGATCGCCGAAAACACGGGCAGCTGCCGGCCGGCCATCTGGGAGAGTTTCAGCACGTCGAGGTCGGTGACCTGCGCGAGCGTGGTGATCGGGATGCCAATGCTGCCGAACGCGACGGGAGCGGTGTTGGCGATGAGCGAAAGTCCGCTGGCATGCAGCGGCGAGAAGCCGAGCTGCATGAGCAGCGCGGCCGTGATGGCCACCGGGGCGCCGAAGCCGGCCGCGCCCTCGATGAAGGCGCCGAAGCAGAATGCGATCAGGATCACCTGGACGCGCGGGTCCGGCGCGAGCGTGACCAGCTGGGCCTTGAGCGCCTCGAAGCGTCCGGACTTCACCGTGAGCGCGTGGAGGAACATCACATTGAGCACGATCCAGCCGATGGGAAACAGGCCGTAGGCCCCGCCATAACAGGCTGCGCCCAAGGCGGCCGCCGGCGGCATCCGGTAAGCCACCAACGCGACGCCCAGCGCGGTGGCCAACGCCAGGAGGGCCGCCAGCCAGGCTCGCAGGCGTCCCCACGCGAGGAGTCCAAGCAGGACGGCGACGGGCAACGCGGCAACGAACGTCGAGGCCCACGGGTTTCCGAGCGGATCGTAATTCTGCGCCCAAGGCATGGTGAGGGCGCGAGTTAAGCCGCCGGCGTGGACCTCGGGAAGGCGGGAAACGGAACCAATCTATGGCTACGGCTTTTCCGGCCCGGCCACCGGAGCGTGTCGGCGGACTTCCTGGTGGAGCTTTTCCAGCCGCAGCAGCACGTCGGACGTCAGCCGGTCCACCTTTTCGTGGAGGTTCAGGATCTCGAGTTCGGCCTTCAGGTTCACGTCATACTCGACGTCGGAGCGCACATGGTCCTTCGCGGCCTGCCGGTTCTGGCTCAGGAGCACGAACACCGAGAGGAAGATCGCCTCCAGCGAAACGGTCAGGGTCAGAAAGCCGAACGGAAACGGGTCAAACTGCGGGATGCCGGGCAGCTTCACCGCGTTGACGAAGATCCACACGCCGAACCAGACGACGTGGAGCATGAGGAACGTGATGCTCCCGGCGAATTCCGCGATCCAGTCGGCGGCCTTCTGGACGGCGGTGCGGTTGTCCTCCACCTCCTCGTTGGCGTTGCGCGTGGCGGTGTGCCGCAGCCGGTCGGAGCTGAAGCGCATCCGCCGGCCCATCGCGGCGAGCAGGTCCATCGTCGCCTGCGGCCGGAGGGCGAGGAATTTCTCCAGGCTGGCCCGGTTGAGCCGGAGGGCCTCGGTGGCCTGCGTGGCGGTGACCGACGCGCTGCGGGGGCCGCTGTCGAGCAGCGAGATCTCCCCGACGAATCCGCCCGCCGACACCGTCTCCAGGACGATGCGCTCGCCGGTGTCGTTCTTGAAGAAGACCTCGACCTCGCCGGAACGGATCAGGAAGAGCGACTCCCCGGGTTCGCCGATCTGGAACACGGGTTCGCCCGCCTGAAATTGGACCAGCTCCAATTCGTTCGCGAGGTCGGCCCGCTCGCGTTCATCAAGGAATTGGAACAGGACGACGCCTTTCAGCAGTTCGGACTCCGGATGCATGGCGAAGGGATAGCGAGCCTTTACGCCGGGCGGAAGGACGTTCCTCCCGCAGGGACGGCCGGGACCCTTTTTCGGAAGTGCAAAGCCGGGCAATCCCTGTCGGACTCCGGCCCGGAATGTTCCCCACGATGTCACGCAGCCGCCCGCGCGGCTTTACGTTGATCGAACTGCTGGTTGTCATCGCGATCATCGCCCTCCTCGCTGGCTTGCTGCTGCCGGCGCTGGGCGGCGCGAAGCAGCAGGCGCGGCGCATCAAGTGCCTGAACAACCAGAAGCAGCTCGGCCTCACCTCGCTGCTCTACGCGGGCGACTCGGCGGACGGACTGGTGACCAACGGCGAGGTGGACTCCGCCGCCGGAAACGGGCCGAAGCTCTGGGTGCTGGGGGGCTACCACAACTTTTTGAACGCGTTCACCAACGTCGGCTACCTCGTGGACCGGCGTTACGCCGCCTTTGCCGCCTACATCCAGGCGAAGGACAGCTACAAGTGCCCTTCCGACAAGACCACCTACGTCCTCAGCCGCGGCCGGCCGGTGCCGCAGGTGCGGAGCTACGCGATGAACCTTTATCTCGGCCCCAACGCCGACATGCAGGACCGCCTGTCCGCCCGCTACCGGGCATTTCGCAAGCTGGGTCAGATTCCGTCCCCGGCGGAGACGTTTCAGTTCCAGGACCTCACGCCCCAGAGCCTCTGCACGCCGGCGTTCATCGTGCTCATGCCGGGCAATGCAAACGACCAGTTCTTCCACCTGCCGGCGACGCACCACAACCAGGGCGGGGTCATCGGCTTCACCGACGGCCATGCCGAAGCCCACCGCTGGCTGGATGCGCGCACCTTTCGCAAGGCCACGCTCGGACAACGCATCGACCACAGTTTGATGGTCCCGAGGAGCCGCGACCTGAAGTGGATCCAGGAGCGGACGACGGTATTGAAGTAGCGCTCGGCAAATGGCGATGAATGACGGTGCCCTGATTGCCCTCGGCCTACTGGTGTTCGCACTTTCAGGACTGATCCTGAGCACGATTGCACTCCGGCATTTCGCCCGGCGCTGGAACTCGCCGGGGTTGAGGGCGCTCTACCTGATCCCGCTCACAGGGCTCGTCATCGCCTTCTTGGGCGCGCTGTTTCTGGCCGGTTCAGCCGCATGGGCAGCCATCGGCGCGAAGAAGGATCCGCCGCCCCGCACGGAACAACTGCCGGCAGGTGCCCTCGGGCAATGACCGCTCTTCGACGAGGCAGGCGAACTCACGAGAACAGGTCCAACTGCGGCGGCGGCGCGAGCGCCTTGAGCTTCTCGCGCTCAGCGCGGTCTCGACGCCCTTGGGCTTTAGAGCTCGGGCTATCTGCTCTGCCAGCTTCTCCACCCAACACCTGTTGCAGATTCAGCTCCGCCTCTTCCAGCACCCGCAGGATGTCCTTCGCCCGGTCAATCACCGGCTTGGGCACGCCGGCAAGCCGGGCGACTTGGATACCGTGGCTCTTGTCGGTCGGCCCCGGATGGACTTTGCGGAGGAAGATGAGCTGGTCGTTCCATTCGCGCACGGCGACGTGGTAATTGCGCACGCGTGCCAACGCCGGTGTGGCGGAAGAAGCGGGGCGCGCTTCCTCCGGCGCTGCGACTCCGGCAACGGCCACCGCACCCGGGGTCGTTCCAAGTTCTGTGAGTTCGTGGTAATGGGTCGCAAACAGCGTCTTCGCGCCGATCTGGTGGTGCAGGTGCTCGACGATGCTCCAGGCCAGGCTCAGGCCGTCGAACGTGCTCGTGCCGCGGCCGATCTCGTCCAGGATCACCAGGCTGCGCCGCGTGGCGTTGTTCAGGATGTTGGCGGTCTCGCTCATCTCGACCATGAACGTGCTCTGGCCGCGCGCGAGATCGTCGCTCGCCCCGATGCGGGTGAAGATGCGGTCGAGCAGGTCAACCCGGGCGGACGCCGCCGGGAGGTAGCTGCCGGTGTGCGCGAGCAGTGCCAGCAACGCCACCTGACGGATGTAGGTGCTCTTGCCGGCCATGTTGGGACCGGTGACGAGCGCGATCTGTTCGTGGACCAGGTCGAGCCGGGTGTCGTTGGGCACGAAGCGTTCATCCGTCATCCTCTGTTCCAGCACGGGATGCCGCCCATCAACCAGCAGCAGGACACCCTCCTCGGCGACGACGGGGCAGGTCCACTCACGCAGGCGCGCCGTCTCCGCGAAGGCCCCGAGCACGTCGAGCTGCGCCAGGGCGGCGGCGGTCTGCTGGATCGGTTTCAATTGCGCGAGCACCTCCTCCCGCACCTTGAGGAAGAGGTCATATTCCAGCTTCGTCGCCCGCTCCTCAGCGCCGAGAATCTTCGATTCCATCGCCTTCAGGTCCTGCGTGATGAAGCGTTCGCCGTTCGCGATGGTCTGCTTGCGGACGTATTCCGGTGGCACCTTGGCCAGGTTCGCCTTGGTGACCTCAATGTAATAGCCAAAGACAGAGTTGAACCCGACCTTAAGCGACGGAATGCCGGTGCGGGCGATCTCGTCCTGCTGCAGCTTGGCGAGCCAGTCCTTGCCGCCGCGCGCCGCGTTGCGGAGCTCGTCGAGCTCCGCGCTGAACCCGTCGCGGATTAGGCCGCCCTCCTTCACCGCGAGCGGCGGTTCCTCGGCGATGGCGCGCGCAAGCAGTTCGACAAGTTCGGGCAGTTCCGCCAGTTGACCGAAGAGTTCAGCGAGCAGGGCGGGCGACTCCGGCTCGGCCGCGACCGGAACCGGGGCGAGCAAGCCCGGCTCGCCGGCCGCGAAGGCCGGCGCGTTCACTTCGGCGGCCATGGCGCGGAGGGCCGGGATCTGCTCAAGGGCCAGCCGCAGCGCCGCGAGGTCACGACCGTTGCCCGAACCTAGGCTGAGCCGTGCGAGGGTTCGCTCCAAGTCGCGCACCTCCGCAAGCCGGGTGCGGAACGTTTCCAGCGCGGCCACCTTCGCAAGCCACGCGCCGACCGCCGCCTGACGCCGCCGGATCGGTTCAACGGCGGCGAGCGGCTGCGTGAGCCAGTCGCGCAGCCGGCGGGCGCCCATCGGAGTAACGGTGCGATTCAGGGAGCCGAGCAGAGTGGTGTTGCGCGGCGCATCGCGATGCAGCGGTTCGAGAATTTCCAGGTTCCGCAGTGAGGTCGCATCAAGGATCAAAAAGTCCGCGACCTGGTAGAAGCCGAGCCGCGTCAGGTGGCCCACGTCCCGCCGAAGGTGGTTTGAAAGATAGTGCAGGACCGCCCCGGCAGCACCCACCGCTGCGTCGCGGCCCTTAAGGCCGAAGCCGTCAAGGGCGGCGACCTTGAAGTGTTCGCGCAGCGTGAAGACCGCCGTCTCGGGAAAGAAGGTCCAGTCGTCGTAGGGGACCAACTGCGCGCTGCCGTCGTGCAGCAGTTCGGCGAGCCGAGTGGCTTCGGCCGGCAGGATGAGTTCAGCGGGACGCAGCCGGTCCAGTTCGGCGAGCAGGGACTTCTCCGACTCGAGTTCGGTGACGCGAAAGTCGCCCGTGGTGAGGTCAACGCACGCGAGGCCAAACGTCCTGCCCTGCGCGAAGGCAGACGCGAGGAAGTTGTTCCGTTCCGCCTGCAGCAGGCGTTCGTCGAAGTGCGTGCCGGGCGAGAGGATCGCGGTGACTTCCCGCTGCACCAGCTTGCCGGGCTTGGCCTCTTCGGTCTGGTCGCAAATGGCGACCTTGCGGCCGTGCTTGAGCAGGCGGCTGATGTAGTTGTTGGCCGCGTGATAGGGCAGGCCGCACATCGGGATGCCGTTGCGCTTGGTGAGCGACAGGCTGATGAGCTGCGAGCACAGCACGGCGTCCTCGAAGAACATTTCGTAGAAATCGCCGAGCCGGAACAGGAGCAGCGCGTCCTTCGGCAACTCGCCCTTGATGCGCCGATACTGCGCCATCATGGGCGTGAGTTGGGGCTCGCTGCTGGCGGACATTGTGCGGATGAGACTACGGAGGAGGACAACCTAGGCAAGGTGGTGTGCGGCAAAACTCACACCACCTGTGGATGTTTTTGCGTGTGTGCGCGCGAAATTCCTCGCTTCACGTGTCACCTGTTCGATACAAGGAACACAACACGCCCGTGTAAAAAGAGACAGTTCTTACCAACCCAGGGCAATTGGATCGGAGGTGAGATTCATGGCAGCAAAGAAAGTCGCAGCAAAGAAAGTCGCAGCGAAGAAGGTCGCAGCAGTAGCAAAGCCGGTGAAGAAGGCAGCTAAGAAAGCGGCAAAGAAGAAGTAGTTCTCACTTCCACTTGAGGCGGGAGCCGCCCGGTCAGACCGGAGCAGCTTCCGCCTTCAACTTTTTGCGGGGCCTCTCCGCGACGGCGGTTCGCGCTTCATTCAACGGCGCTAGGCAGCTACAAACAGCGCGCATGGCCCGCCTCGTCTTCGACATTGAAACCTCCGCACTGCCGCTCGAGACCTACGACGAAACGCAGCAGGAATACCTCTTCCGCGACGCCGCCCGCCTGCCGACGGAAGAGGAACGCGCGAAACGCCGGGCCGAAATCTCGCAGCAGTTCAACCTCTGGCCCTTCACCGCGCAGGTCGTCTGCATCGCCATGGTCAACGCCGACAGCGGCAAGGGCCGCGTGCTGTATCAGGCCGACGACTTCGACGAGGAGGCCGAGGAACCCGAGGCGGTCGTCGAGTTCGCGCCGCAGGTGGATGAGGCGGAGCTGCTCACCGCGTTCTGGGATGCGGCGCAGCGTTACGACTCCATCGTGACGTTCAACGGCCGGGGCTTTGACGTGCCGTTCCTCTACCTGCGCTCGGCCCTGCTCAACGTTCCGATCACCCGCAAGGACTGGCTTGGCTACCGTTACCAGACCGATCCGCACTGCGATCTTGCGGAGCAGTTCACCTTCTACAACGTCAGCGGACGCGAGGGTGCGGCGCGGAAGTTCAACCTCGATTTCTACTGCAAGGCGTTCGGCATTCCCTCGCCCAAGGCGATGGGCGTGACCGGGCTCGACGTCAACGACCTGCTCGCGGAAGGCCGCTACCGGGAGATCGCAGAATACTGTCTGCGCGACGTCCACGCGACCGTGGAACTCTACCGCATCTGGCGCGACCGCTTGGCGGGCATCAAGTGACGCAGCACCCTGGTCCGGGCGACCGCAGAACTTGGGGAAAAGGCAAACCCCGCTGAATGACGTCACGGCCGGTTCGTCGGAGGAGCCCGCTTGCGGACTGAATCCGCGGGCGTATACAGAACACGTCTATGACCGCCCGCCCGATCTCCCGCCGCACACTCCTGAAAGGTGTGGGCGTGACCATGGCCTTGCCCTGGCTCCACGCCATGACGCCGCTGCGCGTGCGGGGCGCGGAGACCCACGGCGGGCCGCGACCGCTCCGCTTCGCCGCCCTCTACATGGCCAATGGCGCGCTCATGCAGGACTGGACACCCAAAGGCGTCGGGCGGGACTTCGAGCTTTCCCCCACCCTGTCGCCGCTGACGGACTTCAAGGGCGACCTGCTCGTCCTGTCGAACCTTTGGAACGCCGCCACCAACACCGGCGACGGCCACTACGTGAAGACCGGCGGCTGGCTGACCAGCACAACCATCACCCGCACGACCGGGAGCAACATCTGCTCCGGCAACACGTCCGTGGACCAGATGATGGCGAAGCATGTCGGCAACCTGACCCCGCTCGCGTCGCTCGAGCTGGGCATCGAGCCGCCTTCAACCGGCGTGGATGCCAACGTCGGCTTCACCCAGCTTTACGGCGCGCACATTTCCTGGGCGACGCCGACCAGCCCGCTGGCCAAGGAGATCAATCCGAAACTCGCCTTTGACCGGCTGTTCCGGTCCACCGCAGCCACCCGCACCGGCGGTCTCGACAACGACCGGAGCGTGCTCGACCTCGTGGCCGGCGACGCGAAGCGGCTGGAGAAGAAGCTCGGCCACGCCGACCGGCAGAAGCTGAACGAGTATTTTGAGAGCGTCCGCTCGGTCGAACGCCGCATCGAGTTCGACCGCCAGCGCAAGACCGCCGAAAATCTGGAGGACAAGCTGGTGCGGACCGAGATCGACCGGCTCGGCAAGGCGGTGGATCTCTACGGCGACCCCGCCCGCGTGAGCGAACGCCGCGACAACCACACCGAACAGGTCCGGCTCATGCTCGACATCATGGCCCTCGCGTTCTGGAGCGACGCGACCCGCGTGAGCACGTTCATGTTCGGCAATTCCGTGAGCGGCCGAAATTTCTCCTTCCTGGAAACCGGCCTGGGTTCCCACCACGAGAACTCCCACCACGAGAACAAGGCGGAGAAGAAGCAGCGCTACCAGAAAATCAACCGGTGGCACGCCGCGCAGGTGGCCCACTTTCTTGGCAAGCTTCGCGGCTACCAGGAAGGCGAGGGCAGCGTGCTCGACAATTCCATGGTGCTCTTCGGCGCCGGCATGAGTGACGGCAATGCCCACAGCCCGCACAACCTGCCCCTCATCCTCGCGGGTCGCGGAGGCGGCACCCTCGCGCCCGGCCGCCACCTGAGTTACGGGAAGGATCACCCCATGGCCAACCTCCACCTCGGACTGCTCCGGCGCATGGGAGTGAAACCGGACCGCTTCGCCGACAGCACCGGCGAACTGGCGGGCCTGGATGATCCGGCCTTTGTCGGAAAGGCGGCGTGATGGTTGGTTCGTCGCGCGCATCCTGAAGGCTGCAAACGAAGGCCACAACCATCCGAGGCGTCGCCATTTAGTGTCCCAGCTTCGCCTTCAGTGCCGACCGCACATTGTCCGGCACGAACGGGCTGACGTCCCCGCCGAGGCGGGCGATCTCCTTCACGATCCTTGAACTGACGAACGTGTAGATGTCCTTCGGCGTGAGGAACAGGGTCTCGACCTGTTCGTTGAGGGCCCGGTTCATCAGCGCGAGCTGGAATTCGAACTCGAAGTCGCTCACCGCGCGCAAACCCCGGACCACCGCGCACGCGCGCCGCTCGACGACGTAGTTCACCAGCAGCGTGTCGAAGCTGTCCGCCTCGACATTCGGGATGTCCGCGCAGGCCAGGCGAACCAGCTCCTTGCGTTCGGCGACGCTGAACAGCGGCTGTTTGGACTCATTGCGCGCCACGGCCACCACCACCCGGTCGAAGATCCGCGCCGCCCGCCGGACGACGTCGAGATGGCCGTTGGTAAACGGATCGAAGCTGCCCGGATAGATGACGGTGCGCATGGCCGGACGCTAGCCAGCGGGGGACGACGGCCAACTGCAAAATCCACCGCGGCCATCAGGGTGATCGGCGACGGCGGCCGAGGTCAGGCCAGAATCGCCTTCACCACCTCGCCGGCGACGTCGGTGAGCCGGAAGTTCCGCCCGTTGTGGAAGAAGGTCAGCCGTTCGTGATCGAAGCCAAGGAGGTGGAGGATGGTCGCATGGAGGTCGTTCACGCTCACCCTGTCCACGACGGCCTTGTGTCCAAGTTCGTCGGTGGCGCCGTAATGGACGCCGCCCTTCGCCCCACCGCCTGCCATCCAGTAGGTGAACGCGTGGGGGTTGTGGTCGCGACCCGGTTTGCCGCCCTTCTGGGAAACCGGCAGGCGGCCAAATTCACCGCCCCAGATGACCAGGGTCTCGTCCAGCAGACCGCGCTGCTCTAGGTCGGCAAGCAGTCCGGCAATGGGCTGATCGGTCTCCTGGGCAAACCCGCGGTGATTGCCGACGATGTCCTCGTGGCCATCCCAGCTCCGCTGGTTTTCCATCCCGCCGGAGTAGATCTGCACGAACCGGACCCCGCGCTCGACCATGCGGCGGGCCATGAGGCACTGCGCGGCGAAGTGGCCGCAGTGCTTCTGGTCGAGCCCGTAGAGCCGCTTGAGGCCTTCCGGCTCGCCCAGGATGTCGAAGGCCTCGGGCGCGGCCGTCTGCATCCGGTAGGCGAGCTCGAAGCTCTCGATGCGGGCGCTGAGTTCGTTTGCGCCCTCCACCGGGCCGAGGTGGTGACGGTTCAGCTTGGCGAGCAGGTCCAGTTGGGCCCGCTGGGCCCGGTCACCCATGCCGGCGGCCGGCTTGAGATTGTCGATCGGCTCACCCTTCGGCCGCAGCCACGTGCCCTGATAGACGCTCGGGAGGAAGCCCGCGCCCCAGTTGCTGGCCTGGCCTTTGGGCAGGCCCCGGTCGAGCGGGTCACTCAGCACGACAAACGCCGGCAGATTGCGGCTCTCGCTGCCCAGTCCATACGTCGCCCACGACCCGACACAGGGGAAGCCCATGCGGGTCGAGCCGGTGTTGATCATGAACAGCGCCGGGCTGTGGTTGTTCGACTCCGTGTGGCACGAGTGCAGGAACGCCATCTTGTCCACGTGCCGCGAAAGGTGGGGGAACAGGGCGCTGACCCAGGTCCCGCTCTGGCCGTGTTGCGCCCAGGCAAACGGCGATTTCATCAGCGGCCCCACCGAGTCGGTGAAGAACCCGGTCTGCTTGTCGAAGCCGGGGAGCTCCTTCCCGTCGCTGCGCGCGAGCTCCGGCTTGTAATCCCACGTGTCCACCTGGCTTGGTCCGCCGTTCATGAACAGCCAGATCACGGACTTGGCCTTGGCGGAAAAATTCGCGGGGTGCGGCGCCAGCGGATCTGCCGCCGCGAAGCCGGACGGCAGGAGCAGTCCCGAATCCTGCAGGAGGCCGGCGAGCGCCAGCAACCCGGCGCCACCGCCGGCGCGTCGGAGCATTTCGCGGCGATTCAGGAGAGCAGGGTCAGTTCGCATAGATGAATTCATTGAGGCTCAGGACCACCTGGGCGAAGTCAGCCAAGGCCAGTTCGCGGGCGCCCGTCTTCGGTTCGGCCTCGTAGCGGTCCATCTGCTGTCCGATGAAGGCCAGGGCATCGGCCCGTTCGTCCTTCGACGGAGCCCGGTTCAGTGCGAGGGCATAGGCTCGCTCGACCGCCGCGGTCAGCGGTTGGCCGGCCGTCGGGGAGAAGCGTTCCGAGAAGGCGCGGGCCCACGATCGCACGTGCGGGCTGTTCATCAGCCAAAGCGCCTGGGGCGCGACGGTCGTGGTCGGACGCGACCCCTGGCTCACCAGCGGTTCCGGGGCGTCGAACGCCTGCATCGCGCCGACCAGATGGCTGCGCTTCACGGTGAAGTAGATGCTGCGCCGCCGGCTGGCCTCGTCGAGCGTGCCCGGCCCGAACAGGTTTGTTTCGAGCACGCCAGAGACGAAGAGGAGCGAATCACGGATGGCCTCGGCTTCGAGCCGGCGCGGTTGAGGCATGAAACAATCGGGAATGTGTGTGCCCTCAATCTTGGCGCCGGGCGCGGACACGCCGGCTTTCCTCTTGGCGGTAACTGGCCGCACGCCCCCGGAAGCCTGCTGATACGCCGCACTGGTCAGGATCAGTTGGTGGATCGGCTTGAGCCGCCAGCCGCCGCGGACGAGTTCGGACGCGAGCCAGTCGAGCAACTCGGGGTGCGCGGGCTTAGCTCCCTGGGCGCCAAAATCATTCGGTGTGGCAACCAGCCCCTGACCGAAATGATGCTGCCAAAGCCGGTTCACAATGACGCGGGCAAGCAGGTGCCCGGCGCCCTGTTCGGAATCGGTCATCCAGTTGGCCAGCGAGCGCCGGCGGCCGGAGAACTTCGCCCCGGCGGGCGGCAGCCACTTCCAGCGCGCGTCCACTCCCGGGTTGGGCATCAAAACCTGGAGGAAGCCCGGGGTGGCGACGCCTCGCTTCAGTTCAGTGCTGCCGCGCTGGAGCACATGCGTCTCCGGAAAGAAGTCCGCGCCCTGCGTGTTCATGCGCAAGGCCGGATAACCTTCGCCGCAGATGAGCACCTTCGTGAGCTTGGGTTTGGGGGCCTCGCGGGCATGGGTTTCAACTTTGTCCCGCAGGGCCCGCCACGCCGGTTCGGAATTCCTCCACCAGCCCAGGAGCGCACCCCGCTCCCCGGCCGAAAGCGAAACCGGCGTCGCCCCAGGGGCGCGGAGTTTCGCCAGGGTGAGGGTGAGGGCGGCCGGCAAGGACTCCGGACCGAAGCCCGGCTTTTCCTCCGTTGTCACGGCGAGGCGGGGTCGCCCTAGATTGTGGCGGTTGTTCAGGTCGAACTCGAGTCTGACCTCCAGCCGGGTGCCGCCGGCGAAACCGACCGGCTGCGCGAACTCAAAGATGGCGGCGTGGTTCGTGCCGAACTGCGGATCCACCGCCCAACCGGTCTTCGGATTGTCATCCAAGGCGGCGGCAACGGACAGGCTGTTGGTGTTCTGCTCAAAGGTGGCGCGGGCGTTTGCCAGCTTCACCTCGTTGGTCCCGCCTCCGCCCAAAGGAGACGCAAAGACCCGGATGCGGCTGAGTCCGATGTTGCCGTTGTCCGCCCGGCCAGGTCCGCTTTTGATCAGGCTCGGATGTGCCAGCGCTTCCAGCCGCAATGCCCGGAGCCCTTCGGTCGGCGTGGCGGCGATGAAGGTGTAGGCGTCAAAGTCGGCGTTCTTTCCCTCAGCGAGGAAGGAGCCGTCCCCGAGTTTCCGGAAGGTCGCTCCGGATTTGGAGTTCAGGTCAGTCGGTTCCAGCAATTCCCAGCTCGGAGGCGAGGGGAGGACGGCGCCGGCGGCAAGCCAGGCAGTGAACTTGGCCGGCAACTCCCGTTCCTCATAGGACCTCAGCGCGGTCACCAGGGGCGCGTGCTCGCGGTCGAAGAGTTCCCGCGCGCGCCGATTTTCGTCGGGCTGCAAGTCCAGTTCGACATCACTGCGGACCGTGGTCGTGAACGTGGCGAGCATCCGATAATAGTCTTGGGTCGGGATCGGATCGAACTTGTGGTCGTGGCACCGGGCGCAGCCGACGGTCAGCCCGAGCATCGCGGTGCCGGTCGTGGCTAGCATGTCGTCCAGCGCGTCGTAGCGGACGCGCTCGACCTCGTTGGCGGTGATTTGCGTCGGGAAGACGCCTGCGCCGAGGAAACCGGTCGCCATCAGTGCCAGCGGGTTGTCCGGCTCGAACTCGTCGCCTGCGAGCTGCCAGCGCACGAACTGATCAAACGGCATGTCGGAATTCAGCGCCTTGATGACGAAGTCGCGGTAGTGGTAGGCGCTCGGCCGATCGTAGTCGTGCTCGAAGCCGGAACTCTCCGCGAACCGCGCCACGTCGAGCCAATGGCGGGCCCAGCGTTCGCCGTGGCGGGGACTGTCGAGCAGTCGCGCGACCACCTTGGGCCACGCATCGGGTGACTGGTCACTTTCAAACGCGTCCAACTCCTCCGGCGTCGGCGGCAGGCCGAGCAGATCAAACGAGGCGCGCCGCAGCAGCGTGCGCCGGTCAGCGGCCGGGCCGATTTTGAGCCGCTGCTCCGCGAGCCGCGCGAGGATGAACCGGTCGATTGGTGCCGTCGTTGCCTTCGCACCTTTCACCTTCTGCGGTTCGACGCGCCGAAGCGGTTGAAAGGCCCACCACTGCCGGTCGCTTTCTGTGACGGTTCCGCGCTCCTTCGGAGTCGCAGTCTTGCCGGTAACCAGCGGTCCGTCGTAAGGCGCACCATCGTTGATCCAGCGGGCCAGCATCGCGAGGGTCGCGTCCGGAAGCCGCTCCCCCTTCGACGGCATGTGCGGATCCTTGGTGTGCGTGATGAGCTGATAGAGCCGGCTGCCCTTCGCGTCATATAGCGTCACCGCCGGGCCCTCCGCTCCGCCCCGGAGCAGGCCTTCCCTCGTGGTCAGGTCGAGTCCGCCTTTCGTCTTCTCCCCACCGTGGCACTTTACGCAGTGCTCGCTCAGGACGCCGCGAACCTGGTTCCGGAAGAGCTCAAGTCCTCGGGTCAGGCGCAAGGCGTGGTCCGACGGCAACGTGGCGTTCGGGGCCGGTTCCGCAGCCGTCACCGCCAACCCAAGTGCCAATAGCAGGAGGATGCCGATCTTCATGAGAGCAAACCGAGTTTGGGATTTCATGAAGTCAAAGGCGATCGCAACCAGTCTGACCGAGTCACGCGAGAATCCCTTTCACCACGTTTCCATGCACATCGGTTAGCCGGAAATCGCGCCCCTGAAACCGGTAGGTGAGGCGTTCGTGATCAATGCCGAGCTGGTGGAGGATCGTGGCCTGGAAATCGTGCACGTGGACCGGGTCACGCAGGACGTTCATGCCGAGGTCGTCGGTTTCGCCGTAGGTCAGGCCGGGCTTCACGCCGCCGCCGGCGAGCCAGCTCGTGAAAGCGTAAGGATGATGGTCGCGGCCCCAGCGCTTGCGGTCGTCGAGGTTGCCCTGGATGAACGGCGTGCGGCCAAACTCGCCGCCCCAGATCACCAGCGTGTCATCCAGCAGGCCGCGCTGCTTGAGGTCGGCGACGAGCCCGGCGCTCGGTTGGTCGGTGTCGCGGCACTGGTTGTAGAGCTCGGTGGTGAGGCTGTTGTGCTGGTCCCAGCCGGCGTGCATCACCTGCACGCAACGAACGCCGCGTTCGATGAGCCGGCGGGCCATAAGACAGTTGTAAGCAAAGGTGCCCTGCTCCTTCACGCTCGGGCCATAGAGGTCGAGCACCGACTGCGGTTCGCGCGAAACGTCGGCGAGTTCCGGCACGCTGGTCTGCATCCGAAACGCCATTTCGTATTGGGCGATGCGCGTGGCGATCTCGGGGTCGCCGTGCTCGCGCAGCTTGAGTTCGTTGAGTGCCGCCAGGTCGTCCAGCATCGCGCGCCGGGTAGATCGGCTGAGGCCGTCCGGGTCGCCGAGATACAGCACCGGCTCGCCGCTGCCGCGGAACTTCACGCCCTGGTAACGCGAGGGAAGAAAGCCCGAGCCCCAGTAGAAGTCGTAGAAGATCTGGCCGCAGCTCGTGCCCTTGCTCACGGAGGTCATCACCACGAAGGCGGGCAGGTTCTCCGTGTCGCTGCCGAGGCCGTAGGTGAGCCACGCACCCAGCGTTGGCCGCCCGGGGATCTGCGCGCCGCTCAGCATCAGCGAGATGCCCGGGGCGTGGTTCACGGCGTCGGTGTGCAGGCTCTTCACGAAGCATAGGTCGTCCACAATCTGCGCCGTGTGCGGCAGGAACTCGCTCACCCACGCGCCGCTCTGGCCGCGCTGATGGAACGGCTCGACCGGCGCGAGCAGCAGCTTGCCGTCGGCCTTGCCGGTCATGGTGCTGAAGCGCTTGTTTCCGATGTAACTGTCCGGGACCGGCTTGCCATGCAGTTCCTGCAGCTTGGGCTTGTAGTCGAACAAGTCCACATGGGTCGGCGCCCCGTTCTGGAACAGGTAGATCACGCGCTTCGCCTTGGACGCGACGTGCGGCAGGCCGGGCAAACGCGGCTGTCCGTCCGTCGTCGCCGGCGCGGCCAGCAGCCCTCCGCGACCCAGCAAGCCGGCGAGCGCGGCCAGCCCCAGGCCTGTGCCTGAGCGTCCGAGGAACTCGCGCCGGGTGAGTTGAAGGGCTCGCTCGTGAAGGGGGTTCATAAAGCAAACGCGTGGAGTGGGCGATTTGCCCGAAGCACCAGAGGTGCGAAAGAGAGTAGCCCCGGCCGTGAGGCCGGGGTTCGTGGAAGAAGGCGATACCAGCCCCGGCAGGGGCGGCAGAAAGCTCTGCCGCCCCGCTGGGGCTTGGAAACACTGCGGCAACATCCCCCGGCCTCACGGCCGGGGCTACTTTCTGCCGGTCCTCCGGACCTGTGTTGAAACGGTCGAAGCGGCGGCTTTCCAGCCGTAGGTTTGGGCGAGTCGAAAGTCATCCCTTCGGCCCGGCGGAGGCCGTCGAGACAACTCCCCTCTTTGCGCCCTCTGCGCCTCTTTGCGGCCAACTCGGTTGTGTTGTTGCGGTTCATTCCTTCGTCAGCGCCTCGTCGAGGTTCAACAGCGTGCTGCACACAACGGTCCACGCTGCGTATTCCACAGGATCGAGTTTAGCATCGCGGACCCCTTCGCCCACGGCCAACAGCTTGTTCGCCGCAGCAGGATCCGCCGCGTAGTCGCGTCGATGCCGTTCCAGTCCGCGGAGGGCAATCTTCACCTCCTCGGGCTTCGGCAGACGGCCCAGCACGCGTTGATAGGCCAACGTGAGGCGGTCGGCGTCGTTCGCGGCCCCGCGCAGCACCCGTTCGGCGAGCGCCCGCGCCGCCTCGACGTAAGCGGGGTCGTTCAGCGTGAGCAGCGCATGCAGTGGCACGTTGGTGCGCGGCGTCTTCACCGTGCAGGTCTGCCGGCTCGCCACGTCGAAGAACATCGTCGGGCC
>JAYUSF010000302.1:0-11347 GCA_043755815.1 Verrucomicrobiota bacterium | reverse complement strand
GGATCAGCGAGGCATATGCCGCTCCGACGGGCGTCAGGTGCACGGTGCCGTTCGTCACGACGAGTTGCGTGGTGAGCAGGCGTTGCCGGTTGGGCCGGATTTTCCCGTCCCGGTTCCGGCCGTGCGAACCGATCCAGTAAACTGTGTCGCCGATCCGGGCGGCGCCTTCGAAGTCCGCCTCCTCTGACCGGCCGTGCAGCCGGAGCCAGGGGCCCGCATCAAAGGCCGCATCGGGCTCCGCGTCGGCCCGGGTGTGGTAGAGGCGCAACGTGTTGTCCTCGTCGCTGGCGGCGAGGAAGCGGTCCCCATCAACCGCGACGACCGCGGAGGCGTTGGCCATGCCGCGATGGGTGATGACGGCGGGTGGGGTCGCCTGCAGGCAGCCGGAGAGACTCATCATGACGAGGCCGGTCAGGGCGAAGGTCCACCGGGTGTCGCGGAGTGCGTTGCAATGGCGGAGAGTGATGGCGTTAAGCTGCGGGGCCGGACCCCGGTCGTCAAAGGCGGAAGCGGATTAAACATTTCATCTGTAAACAAAACGTGATTGGCAACGCCCGGTCCAATTCCTAGACTACGGCCATGCCAGAGAAGCCGATCAGCCAGATTCCGTTTGCGACCCGGGAGCTTTACGACAAGGGGCTGGCGGCCGTGCAGAAGCACAACCTGGACTACGCGGTCACGCTGTTCATGCAGGTTCTGAAGCTCGAGCCCGCGTTCTACGAGGCCCGGGAAGCCCTCCGCGCCTCGCAGCACCAGCGCGCCGTCGGCAAGACCAGCTTCTTCCGCCGGTTCGTCGGTTCGGCCAGCACGATCACCCGCGGCCAGCTCGCGCTCCGGGCGAACCCGCTGGAGGCCCTGGTCATCGTCGAGGAGGTGCTGAACGACGATCCCGGCAGCGTCTCCGCCCACGAACTCCTCGCCGAGGCCGCGATCGCCGCCGGCTTTCCGAAGACCGCCCTCCTCTCCCTTGAGGTCGCCTTCAAGACCAAGCCCAACGACCGCAAGCTGGCGGTCAACCTCGCCACCGCCCACGCCCAGTTGGGCAACCGTTCCCGCGCCCAACGGATCCTGGAAGACCTGCTCCGCGCCGAGCCCAATGACCCGGCCCTGAACGAGCGGCTCAAGAACGTGCTCGCCGACCGCACCATGCGCGAGCAGGGCTACGACCAGGCCGAGTCAGGCCAGGGCAGCTACCGTGACCTCATCCGGGACAAGCCGGAGGCGGTGGCCCTGGAGCAGGCCGGCCGCACCGTGAAGGATGACGACGTGGCCACCAACCTCATCGCCACCTATGAGGCCCAACTGGCGCAGGAACCCGGCAACCTCCGCCTCATGCGGGACCTCGGCGACCTTTACCGGAAGCAGGACCGGTTCGACCGGGCCGCCGAATGCTACCAGCGCAGCCTCGACGTGAGCGGCATCAACGATCCGATGATCCTGCAGCTCCTCCGGGACACGCGCCTCGCCAAGTTCGACCACCAGGCGAAGTCCCTTGATCCCGCCGCGCCGGATTACGCCGCCCGGCTTGCCGTCGTCCGCGCGGAACGCGCCGAGTGGCAGCTCAACGACGTGAAACGCCGGGCCGAACTGAACCCGTCCGACCTCGGCATCCGTTTCGAGCTGGGCGAACTCTACTTTCAGGCCGGCAAACTCGGCGAGGCGATCGCGGAGCTGCAGAAGGGGCAGAACAACCCCAACCGCCGCATCGCCGCGATGAACCTGCTCGCGCAGTGCTTCGCGAAGCGGAACATGAACGACCTCGCCGCGCGGAAGTTCCAGGAGGCGCTCAAGGAGAAGCAGGTCTTCGACGACGAGGCCAAGGAGCTCCGCTACCAGCTCGGCTGCGTGCTGGAAAAGATGGGCAAGGCCGAGGAAGCCATCGAGCAGTTCAAGCTCATCTACGAACAGGACGTGGGCTACCGCGACGTGATGGCCAAGGTGGACGCCTACTATGCCGCCCAGGGCTGACAACGTAGGGCAGGCTGCCAGTCTGCCGGGAATGACCGGCTTGGCGGGCATCCCGCCAAGCCGGCCGGTGTCGTCGTGCGGGTCTGCAAAGTCGCGCGGCGGTGTTTCGCCCGGCGCGCTTCCCCCTCACCCCGGCCCTCTCCCCCGGGGAGAGGGAGAATGTGGCGCCGCGCTGCGACTCCCCACGCGGCCAGCTCCGGTTCGGTCAAAGGCTGTGTGGTCCTCGTCAGCCGTGCGCGATCGGCCACCACACTCCGGTGCGCCTTCCCCTCTCCCCGAGGGAGAGGGACAGGGTGAGGGGGCAACGCGTGCAGCAGGAAATCGCCGGCCAAGTTTGCGGCCAAGTTCCGATCCTCTTCGCCCCGATTGCAGGAACGCTCGCGACCGCCGTGGCCCGGCAGGCGGTGGCTTCAGTATTGATCCGACCAAGCGCAGCGCAGCGCGCCGGGCGTTCACCCTGATCGAGGTTCTCGTCGTGTTGGCGGTCCTCGCCCTGCTGGTCATGCTCCTGATCCCAGCGCTCGCGAAAGCCAAGGCGAAGGCCAATCGGATTTCGTGTGTAAGCAACTTGAAGTGTCTTGGGCTCGCCCACCGAATCTTCGCCACGGACATTCAGGGACTGTTGCCCTTTCAGATTTCAACCAATGGCATCGCTGGAACCAGTCGAAACCCTTCGATCGGGAGGGGCACGATGGAGTATGCCCGCGATCCGGCCAGCGCATGGCGTCACTGGGCGCTGCTGTCGAACGAGCTGAGCACGCCGAAGATCCTGATTTGCCCGGCCGACAAGGAGCGCACTGTTGCGCGTAACTTTACCCAGTTTACCAACAACGGCTTCCTGAGCTACACGCTTGGGCTGTCCGGCCGTGAGGAACATCCGCAGTCCATCCTATCCGGTGACCGCAATCTGCTGCTCGACGGCGCGCCGCTCTCGAACGTCGTGGTTTCGTTCCGCAGCAATGCCAACGTAACCTTCGACCGGCGTATCCATGTCGTTGGCAACCTGCTCCTCGGAGACGGCAGCGTGCAGCAGGTCACCTCCAGCCGGCTCCGCGACCAGTTCCGCGATGCCTTCCTGGCCATGGGCACCAACGTGCTGGTCATTCCCTGACGCCAGCCGCCATGAAGACCAACCGTGTTCCGTGTCGTCGGGCCTTCACCAAGGTCGAGTTGCTCGCAGTGCTGACGATTCTTTTCCTGCTCATCTTAATGCTGGGCATCCCCGCGGTGATCAGTGCCAAGGCCAAGGCCAACCGCATCTCTTGCGTCAGCCATCTGGCCAACATCGGCTTGGCGTTTCGCATCTTCGCGACCGACAACGACGGCCTTTTCCCGTTCCAGATCTCGACCAATGAGACCGTGGCCACGAATCACCCGCCCGTCAGCGAATCGGGTGGAACGCGGGAGTTTGCCCAAGACGCCGCCAGCGCTTGGCGTCACTTCGCGGCGATCTCAAATGAGCTGAGCACGCCGCTCATCCTCCGTTGTCCGAACGACAAGGAACGGACTGCGGCCCGACGCTTCTCCGAGTTCACCAACAACCGCTTCCTCAGCTACACCCTCGGGCTTTCGGCGTCGGAGGAGCAGCCGCAGTCCATCCTCTCCAGCGACCGCAACCTGCTGCTCGACGGAACGCCTCTGACCAACTCGTTCGTCCGCTTTCGCACCAATGCCAATTTGGCCTGGGATCGCCGCATCCACAAATTCGCGGGAAATGTCCTGCTCGGCGACGGCAGCGTGCAGCAGTTCACTGCGGGTTGGCTGAGCGCGCAGTTCCGCGATGCCTTCCCAGCAATGGGCACCAACGTGCTGGTCATTCCGTAGTTTCACCTGCGCCGATCCGGTTGGCTGACCCACCCCATGACGCCGAGAGTCGGCGCCGCGGAGGAATGGAGCCCTGGGTGTGTGCCCGAAGTGTGGAAGTGAAACCGCGAGTGCCAGTCTTCGCTGCGGAGTCGTTGCGCAAGCTCCGTGACTTTGAGCCCGGCTTCATGGTTCGTTGGGCCGGTGTCCGCCGAGATGCACACGGGCCAAACGCCCGGCTGGAACCATCCGCTCCCCGCCCACCTGCACAAGCCGGTGTTTGGCGTCCTGCTCGTGTGCGTGGCCGCAGATCTCGTCCGCGCTGCGCTGGGCCTCGACTGGACCCGCGACTGGATCTGGCTCGGCACGGCCCCGTGGCTGGCCGCCGCGCTGAGCCTGCTGGTTGGGCTGGCCCGCCGGTTGCCGCTGCAGAACGTGCTGTTTGCCGGGGCCGGGGTGCTGGTCCTCGCCGCGGCGGTTGAGTTGCTGAATGCCCGCACCGGACTGCCGCTGGGCCTGCGGCGGGTCGAAGCGGGTGCCGGGGGCGCGCTGTGGCGGATGCCGTGGTTCGCCCCGTGGCTTTGGCTTACCCTGCTGCTGGCCGCCCGCGGAATCGCCCGGCTGGCGCTGAAACCGCATCGCAAGCTGCAGTTCTACGGCTTCTGGGTGATGGGCCTCACGGCGTTGCTGGTGGTGTTCGCCGTATTGGCCGTGGCGCCGGTGGCGCCGGCCGCCGGCTGGTGGCGGGCCGAGGTGACCGACCGCTGGTGGAGCGCGGGTTGGTATCGGCATCCGTGGCTCACGCTCCCGGCGTGGGGTGTCACTTCGCTGCTGCTGCTGGCGTTCCTGACGCCGTGGCTGCTGAACAAGAAGCCGGTGAAACAGCCGACGGACCTGCATCCGCTCGCGGTCTGGGTTGCAATCCTCGGCTGGTTGATCGGCCGGCAACTGATCGCGGGCCTGTGGCCGGCGGCGGTGGTGTCGGGCGTGCTTCTGGCCTTCAGCCTCCTGCTCGTCCGCCACGGCGTCGGACGGGTGACCTAGCGCGGATCGGCCCGTTCGCAGCCGATTTGCTTCAACGCTTTGCCAATTCGAGGCAGAGCCATTGCTTGGCGTCGCGCAGATAGAGGCGGCCGTCGGCGTAGGCCGGATTGCACCAGTTGGTGCCGCACACCTGCTGGCGGCCGAGTTCCTCGTAGCCGTCGGGCTTGGCGGCGAACAGCACGAGCGTGCCCGTGTCGGTGAGCAGCAGGATGCGGCTGCCGAGCACGAGCAGGGAAACCCATGCCTTGTCCGCTGACGTGGTGACCATCCCGGTCTGCTTCCAGCGAACCGTGCCGTCGGCCAGTTCGAGGCAGAACAGGTCCTTCGCCGGGCCGAGGCCATAGAGTTGGCCGCCCACGCGCACGGGGCTCGCGAAATTCGGGGCCGCTTCCTTGCTGGACCAGGCGGGCTGGGCCTCCTGCCGGCCGCCGTCGCGGGAAATCGTCAGGCCGAACAGGGCGCTCTGATGCGAACCGAGCACGATCTGATCACCGAGGACGATGGGGGCCGCCACATGACGGGCAAAAGCCGTTTTGACGGGAAACCGCCACAGGAAGCGTCCGTCGCGGACGTCCAAGCCCAGTCCGCCATCCGCGGTGAAGGCGATGACCTGTTCGGTGCCGGCCACCGTCGCCACCAGCGGCGCGGCGTAGGCGGCCATGTCGTTCTGCGATTTCCAGCGCAGCTCGCCCGTCCGCTTGTCAAAGGCGACCACGCTCGCCCCATTGGTGCTGCCGACGCAGGCGATCAGCAGATCGCCATGGATCACCGGCGCGGCGTTGTTGCCGTGGCGGGCGGCCCCGGGCGTGTTGCCCTTTTCGCCGATGAAGGTCGCGCCCCAGTTGGTCGTGTAGCTGGTGCGCCAGTTCAGTTTGCCGTCGGCCAGTTGCCGGCACTGGAGTTCGCCCCGGCACGAGACGGCGTAAACGCGGTCGCCCTCGATCATCGGCGTGCCCCGTGGCCCGGTCGGACCCTGCGAATCGGAAAACGGGGTGTCCACCGCGGCCCGCCATACTTCCTTGCCGTTGGCCGCGTCGAGCAGCCGGAGCGTCTCCTGTCCGTCCTGGGCATCGAAGGCGAGAACCTTGCCGCCGGCCACCACGGGCGAGCTGAGTCCCGGTCCCGCAGGAATGCGCCAGACGTTGACCGGTTCGTCGGCGATTTTTTCCGGGAAGGGCTGTCCGGCCGGGGCCACGCCGTCGCCTTGCGGACCGCGCCATTGGGGCCAGTCGGCTGCGTCTGCGGGGCTGATGCAGGCCAGCAGGGCCGAAAGGGCCGCCCCCATGCCTGAAAGCGGTTTCATACCTTGCCCCAGAACCAGAGGGCGACCCCGATTCCGGCGGAGACGATGGCGCCGACAATGATGGATGCGATCAACTGCTGGCGGCGCACGCGGCGGTTGCTCCGGCCCTGGCCGGGCAGAAGATAGTAACGATGCTCCTCGGGATTGCGCTTCTTGAAAAACATGGGCGGGCGGCGGGGCGCGTTATCGCCGAACTGCCGGTGGGTGGCAATCCGCGACGCCGGCCAATTTGGCGCGGCCCAGTTTGGAAGTGAACCCGACCGGCCTTGTCCGCTAGCTTCCGCCGCATGCGTTTCCGGTTGCTCACCTGTCTGCTGACGTTGCCGCTCCTGCTGCCGGCCCGAGGGGCCGAACCCGCCGCCACGGCGTCTGCATTCCCGAGCCTGCCTTCCCGGGAAGTCGCCCGCCTCCTGGTAACTCCGGACGGCCACCACTTTGCCCGGAGCGACGGCCGGCCGTTCTTCTGGATTGGCGACACCGCCTGGGAACTGCTCCACCACGCTACGCGGGAGGAGATCGGCATCTACCTCGACGACCGCGCCGCCAAGCGCTTCAGCGTGATCCAGGTCTGCCTCGTGCCGGAACTGGATGGGCTGACGAAGCCCAGCCGCGAAGGGCAGTTGCCCTTCCTCGACGGCGACCCGGCGAGGCCGAATCCCGCCTGGTTCGACTTGGCCGACTACGCGGTGCGCATGGCCGGTGACATGGGTCTGCAGGTCGCCTTGCTGCCAACCTGGGGCAGCTACGTGGTGAAGGATCAGCAGGGCCTGTTTCCCGGCCGGCAGTTGTTCACGGCTGCCAACGCCGAAGCCTACGGACGCTGGCTGGGTGACCGCTTCAGTCGCCGCCGCAACGTGGTCTGGATGCTCGGCGGCGATCGCGAGCCGGACGGCTACGAAGCGGTCTGGCGCGCGTTGGCCCGCGGCCTCAAAGCCGGCAGCGGCACGAATGCGCCGCTGATGACGTATCATCCGCGCGGTCCCGGCGCGTCCGGGCGCGTCTTCCATGCGGAGCCGTGGCTGAGCTTCAACTCGGTGCAAAGCGGCCACCGGCTTGATGGGGGAGCGCACGAACTGGTGCTCACCGAAGCCGGCCGCACTCCGGTCAAGCCCGTGATCAACGCGGAGCCGGCTTACGAGGGCCTGCCCATCGGCTTTGACCTGAAGAACGGGCGCTTCACCGCCGACCATGTGCGGCGGAACTGGTATTGGTCGGTCTTCAGCGGGGCCGCCGGGGTGACCTATGGCGCCAACGAAGTCTGGATGACCTGGGCCCCGGACCTCGAACCACTGTCGGCCAAGGTCAAGCCGCCGTTCCTTGGGGCGCAGGGACATTGGACCAACGCGCTCGCGTATTCCGGAGCCAATCAGCTCCGGCTCCTCCGCGGCCTCACGGAATCGCGGCCCTGGACCAACACCGTGCCCGACCCGGCTCTGGTGCTGGAACCGAAAACCGCCGGCACAAACCGCATTGCCGCCCTGCGCGCTGCGGACGGCAGCACGGCACTGCTTTATCTGCCGCAAGGTGGCGAAGTTCTGGTGGATCTCGGCAAACTCAGCGGCGCCCAGACGCGCGGCACGTGGTGGTCACCGACCACTATGGGAACGAGCAACGTCGGCACCTTCGAGCGCAAGGGCAGCCGCATCTTCAAGGCGCCGAGCGGCGGTTTCGGCCAGGACTGGGTGCTGGTGCTCGACGACGCGGCGAAACCGTTCGGCCCGCCCGGCGTGCGGCCGCCGCGTTCGCGTCCGGCGCAGTAAAGCGTTGAAAAGATTCACAGCCACGCTCGATCGTCGCGACGGCTGGGCGATTGATTCAGCAGTGTGTGAATTTGGAAGGCAGGAAGACAGGAACAGGCCGATCTCCTCCTGCTTTCCTGCTTTCCAAATTCAAATCGAGACGCTGCGACTGATTCCGGCGACTTGCGCCAGCCTGCCCGGCCGGGCGAGGCTATCCGGCATGAAGAAGACCATTCTGATCGTCGCCGTCGTCCTCTTGCTCGCGCTGGTTGCCGCCGTCGTTTTGCTCGGCTCCAACCTCGGCCGGGTGGTGAAGGCGGGCATTGAGACGTTCGGCCCGAAGTTTACCCAGACCACCGTCACCGTGGATTCGGTGGCGCTTTCCCCCAGCTCGGGCTCCGGCACGGTCAAGGGACTCGTCATCGGCAATCCCGCGCCCTACACCGAACCGTTCGCCATCCGTCTGGGTGGGGCCAGCCTCGCTGTGGACCCCGGTTCCCTGCTTGGCGACAAGATCATCGTGAAGTCAGTTCGCGTGCTGAACCCGGAGATCACCCTCGAAGGCGGCCTGACCGACAACAACCTCAAGAAGCTGCTCGCCAATCTGGACAGCTTCACGGCGTCCGAGAAGTCGAAGCCGGCCGAGGAAACCGGTGCGAAGAAGAAGCTGCAGGTGGACGAGTTTGTCCTCAGCGGCGTGAAGGTGAACGTGAAGCTGAGCCTTCCCGGCGTGGGCGGCGCGATTCCACCCATCACGCTGCCGGAAATCCGGCTGACGAATCTCGGCACCGGCGCGGAGGGGATCACTCCCGGTGAACTCACCAAGCAGGTGCTCAACGAGGTCGTGAACAAGGTCATTCCCGCCGTCACCGCCCAACTCGGCAACCTGACCAAGGGCGCAACCGATGCCGCCAAAGGCGCCGTGGACAAGGCCAGCGGCACACTCAAGGACGCCACCAAGGGACTGGACGGCCTGTTCAAGAAGAAGAACTGACCCGTGTTCGCGGACTCAGGGAAGGCCGCAGACTACCACAACGGGCAGTTGGCCGTTCATGGTTCAAAGCCAGGCCACGCCCGCCCTCACCCCGGCCCTCTCCCCCCGCGGAGAGGGAGCAAGTAACGGTGCCTGGTGACGCCACACGCGCCGGTCTCCGCTTCAGCGTGATCCGGCACAGTCCTCGGCAGTCTGATCTGTGGAGTTGATCCGGCGCGGAGCGCTTTCCCCCCTCTCCCCGGGGGAGAGGGCCGGGGTGAGGGCGGGCCAGCCTCACATTCTTCAATCGACCGAGCATTCCCCGGCGGCGGGGCGCCAACGCGATGGCGCGAACCTGCCTGCCACAGGTCGGTTTGCCTTGGCCGGCGACGGCACGACTCACCCGGAAAGCGTTCCCGCCGCCGGAAACTCCAAAAGCCTTTTGCCTTCGCGACGCCCCTTCCTACTCTCGCGCCCATGTCCAAACCGGCACTCGGAAGGGGTCTTGGCGCGCTGCTGTCCGGCGGCGGCGCCAAGCCAGCCCCGTCCTCCGCCCCGTCCGCTCCCGCGGCACCTCCTCTTACGGCAGGTGCCTCGGTGCGGCGCGTGCCGCTGACGCAGATCAAACCCAGCCCGCTGCAGCCCCGGAAGGACTTCACGCCGGAGGCGCTCCAGGAACTCGCCGACTCCATCCGCGAACAGGGCATCGTCCAACCGCTGATTGTCCGCCCGGTCAACGGCACCTATGAGCTGATCGCCGGGGAACGCCGCTGGCGCGCCGCGCAGTTGGCTGGCCTGACCGAGGCGCCGATTGTCGAGCGCGCCGCTTCTGACCGTGAAGTGCTCGAACTCGCGCTCATCGAGAACCTTCAGCGCGAGAACCTAAACGCCATCGAGGAAGCGGTCGGCTACAGCCAGTTGGGCGAACAGTTCCGGCTCACGCAGGAGGAGATCGCGAAGAAGGTCGGCAAGTCGCGCGCCGCCGTGGCGAACGCGCTGCGCCTGCTCAAGCTGCCCGCCGTGGTGCAGTCCGCCGTGCGCGAGGGCAAGCTGAGCGTCGGCCACGCCAAGGTGATCCTGGGGTTGACCGATCCCGCCTTGCAGCAGAGCACCGCCGCCCGGGTGTTGGCTGGCGGCCTCACGGTGCGGCAGACGGAGCAGCTCGTCGCCAAGCTTGCGGCGCCCAAGTCGGAAGCCGGAAGTGGGAAGGCGGAAGTGGGCAGCGCCCCGCGCGATCCCCACGTCGCGGACCTCGAACACAAGCTCATCGAGCGGCTCGGTACCAAGGTCGCGCTGCACTACAAGGCCGGCAAAGGCACCGTGGAGGTGAAGTTCTACTCGGATGACGAGCTGAACCGGGTGCTGGAGATTTTGGGAGTGAGCGTAGACTGACCCGCTTTCGGTTCTTTACCTTCACCTAGACCAACAAGCTTATGGACTACAAAGATTGGACCGCGAAGTTGATTGCCTTCGTCGATGGTTTGCCGGGCAAGGTAACCGGGGCAATTGAAGCCAACGCAAAGGCCAAGCCCCCTCTCACCGAGCCTGATTTGTTAGCTTTGGAGCACGACCTGGGCGTTTCGCTGCCCAGATCGGTTCGGGAATTTCTCCTAAACGGTGCGCGAGCAATTTCCGCCACTTATTCTTGGACGCCGGGCGGCGAAACATCGGATGAACTCTCTGAAGCTGGCTTGACCGAATGCATTCGTGGTGGTGGCGAGTTTCTGAGCGTAGATGACTTTGCCGAGTTCAGGGCGGATGCCAAATCGTGGGCAATTGAGACGGCAATCGCGGAAGATCCAGTTGATCAGGCAAGGTGGCTGAACTCGCTCCCGTTCTACGACCTCAACGACGGCGATTACTTGGCGATTGATTTGTCCCAAGGTGTTGAAGATCCACCGGTGCTTTTTCTCTGTCACGAAGACGAGAGTTGGATCTTGTCGTCTAGCTTTTCGGCCTTCCTTGCCGAATGGGCCGCCTGTAGCTACGTGTCTCCCCGCTGCTGGGATCTGTTTGGTGACGAACCTTTCTTTGACAAGGAAACTAGGCAACTCAGCGGACAAACCGAAGCCGCGGCCTTGCTCCGGCAACTGCTAGCCTAACCCCTTCGTTCCCGAATCTTCCGTGACCTGTTCTCAAGAGTTCCGCAATTCCACCGCCGGCCGGGCTGACCGAGGTCCCCTTGCCGAAGCCTGATTTCCACCTCCATATTTCGTCATGCAAGCGATGCGTCTGGAAACCAAGGTCGGCAGCGATGGCACCATCCTGCTCAGCGGGCTGCCGTGGCAGGCCGGCGAAGCGGTGGAGGTGATCGTGCTACCGCAGCCGGAGCGCAAACCGGCCAATCCGGAACGGCCCTTTGAGGGGGTGCCCCTTCGCTACGAGCGGCCGTTCGATCCGGTGGGCGAAGACGATTGGGAAGCCATCCAGTGATCCTGCTCGATACGCATATCTGGATTTGGTGGGTCCATCGCGACACCCAGCTTCCTGCCAAGTGTCGGCAACTGATTGAAGCCC
>JAYUSF010000301.1:0-3647 GCA_043755815.1 Verrucomicrobiota bacterium | reverse complement strand
GGCGAGAATGCTTCGGTGCCTTTGGAACTGACACGGCGCAGGAAAAGCGGGGACATGTCCCCGCAGTCCAGAGCGCGGGCCGGCCAAGCGCGCACACGGTGAAAAGATGCGCCCTTCGGCGCCGGTAGTCAGCCAGTGGCGTCCATCGCCATGACGCGTTTCATGCCGAGGATCAGCACCTCGGGCTGGCGGTCGGCGCCGCGCAGGGCGGTTTCCAGCTTGTGGGGCGTGCCGAAAAGGAACGCGCCGGCGACCTGATACACCAGCACGCCCTGGGGCACTGCCTTGCCGTGCAATGAATCTTCCGGGGCGAGGTCGAGCGCCCGCTCGTCCACGCTGGTGATCTGGGTGGTTTCCGACACGCGGCGGATGAAGACCGGCCGGTGCGGGCGCGACAGGGATTGCGGAATGGCGTCGGGCCCAAAACGGGTGCCGATGGTTTCGACCCAGAGCGGGAGCAACGCCGCGATGACGGTGCCGAGCAAGACGGCCGCCAGCGAAGGCGGCACCCAATGCGACCGCGAGGCCGGCCAAAACTTCACCGACTCGGCCGACAGGAGGGCCATGATCGCGGCGGGCCAATGGATGTCGCCCAGATGGCGGGCGATGAACCCGCGCTGGTGAATGAAATCGGCCGGAACCGTTTCCGCTGGGGCGAGGCGGAGACCGAGGAAGTCGCGCAACTGGGTGCTGAGGATGTAGACGGAGATGCCCGCGGTGAACCCCGCGATCACGGGCATGGGGATGTATTTGAACATCGTGCCCATGCGGGCAAACCCGAGCGCCATCAGCATGAGGCCGGCGAGCGCGGTGCAGATGATGAGGTTGTCCGCGCCATGTGCCTGCGCGACCGCAACGACCACCGGGATGAACGCCGCCGTCGGCCCACCGATGCTGACCCGCGAGCCGCCCAGCGCGGAGATCAGGAATCCGGATACGATCCCCATTGCCGGGGTCGCGCCCGAAGCGATTCCGAGCGCCATGCTCAGTGACAGCGCGATGACGCCTAGGGTCAGTCCCGGGGCAAGGTCGGAGCGGGTGTTACCGCGGAGGCAAGCAAGCAGCCGTGGCCGGAAGATGGCAGGGGTCGGCTTGGAGCTGATCCGCGCCCATGTCACTCCGATTGGACGCCTGGTTCAACGCTCCGGAAAACTGCCGGTGCGCGGCGGCTGGGGCGCGGCGTCCTGCATCAGGTCCACCAACCCGCGATGCGTCACGAACCAGAAGATGGCGCCCGCAAGGGTGCAGCCCGCCGCCGGCACGCCAAGTGCGGCTGGACCGAATTTGGTGTCGGCTACGACGCCGAGCCAGCCGCCGATGCCGAAGGCGGCGAAGAGGCTGGTGAGGAAGCGCAGCTTCCAGAACTCGACCTGCCGGTGGCGCAGCCAGTGGCCCAGCATCACGCCGATGTCGGTGACCATGCCCGTGACATGGGTCGTGCGGATCATCAGCCCGCAGTAGCTGCTCGCCATCGCGTTCTGCAACCCGCACGCCATGGCGACGGCCGGCAGGCCGAGCCGGTGCGGGCGATCAGCAGGCCAGTGGCGAGGCTGAGCAGCCCACCTTCCACCATGAGCGCCACTCCGTAGCGTCGGCTGGGAATCAGCTTCCAGGCGCCCACCATCAATCCGGCCAGCATCGCGCCGGCGAGAAAGCCGAGGATGATTCCCAGCGAGGCCAGGGCGTCTTCCCGGTGGCCGTCATGCAGATCGATTCCCAGCCTTGAGACGGCGCCGGTCATGTGGCTGACCGGTGTGTGAAAGAAGCCGAGCGCCGTCGAGTTGATGAAACCCGCGACGGCGCAAAGCGCCAACGCTCCCGGAAACAGGTGGCGAATCCGCCGGTGCGCCTGGGCCCGGTCGAGCGGTTGGGGATGCGAGTAGGGCATGGAACGGGGCGGAGTGTGGACGCGCGCCTCGCAGGAGCAAGGGGCGCGCGGGGACCGTCCGGAACCAAATCCGGGCACCCAGCCTTAACTCCCGGGATTTTTCATTGCCACCACGCGGGCCTGCCTGCGTGACTTGGGCATCGCATGAAACCTTCCCGTCGTTCGTTTGTGGCCGCGTTGGGCGCGGCCGTCCTCTTCGCCTCCGGTTGCTCGACCTCGTCGTCCGTCGGCACTGGTTCATCGTTCAAGGGCCCTGTTGGCCTTCAGCTCTACAGCCTGCGTGGCCTGTTCACCAAGAGCGTCCCGCAAGGTCTCGACCTGACCAAGAGCTATGGCATCCGGGACGTTGAACTGGCCGGCACCTACGGGATGCCGCCAGAAAAGTTGAAGGCGATGCTGGACGAGCGCGGCTTGAACCCGGTTGCCGGCCACTTCTCCTTCGACAAGCTGCGTGACGATCCGGAATCCGTGGCCAAGGAAGCCAAGGCGCTCGGGCTCAAGTATGCCGGTTCCGCCTGGATTCCGCATCAGGGCGCCTTTGACGAGCCCCAGGCCAAGGCCGCCGCCGCCGCCCTCAACCGCGCCGGCGAGGTCTTCGCGAAACACGGGCTCAAGGTCTATTACCACTGCCACGGCTTCGAGTTTCAGCCCGGGGTGATTCCCGGCGGCCGCAAGGCGATGGAGATCCTGCTCGCGGAAACCGATCCCAAGCTCGTCGCCTTCCAGATGGACATCCTCTGGATCACCTTCCCTGGCGAAGACGCGGCGGAATGGCTCACCAAGTATCCCGGCCGCTGGGTGTCGCTGCACCTGAAGGACCTCAAGAAGGGCGTGAAGACCGGCTTCCACAACGGCGGCACCGATCCGAACAACGACGTCGTGCTCGGCACCGGCCAGATGAACTGGCCCAAGATTCTTGCCGCCGCGAAGCAGTCCGGCGTGAAGTATTACTTCATCGAGGACGAATCGGCCAACGCGGCCGAACAGATTCCACAGACCCTGAAGTTCCTCGAAACGGTGAAGTTCTGAGCCCCGGTTTCCTCGCTCGGGCTCGCTGTCATGGCGGGCCTATTTCTTTGGTGTGGTGCCGAACTGCGCACCACACGTATCCGCGAGGCGCAGAGTGGCCTCGGCAGCGGTCTACGGATGTTAGTCATCGGAGCTGCAACGGATGGAAGAACATTTACGTCGCGGAGTAGCCTTGCCTATTCTCTGCGCCGAGGTAGCTGATGAAAAACACCATCCGGCGAGTTGCTCTGCTGTCGTGCTTATGCGCGAGTTCCACGGACCTGCTTGGGGCCGGTGTAACGATAATAACCCACGGTTTGGAAGGTGAAATCGAAGGTTGGGTGGTGCCGATGGCCCAAACAATCCTAGCTGGAGAAGCCGTCTGTTACGAAATCCGCATCAACAAGAATGCCCAAGGAAACTACTTCCTGACACGGAAGAGACTAGGTGGGCCAGATTTCCTCGCGTCGAACTATGGGGAAGTCGTGATCAAACTAGATTGGTCGGACTTTGCAGGTGCCTTCAACCTTTCGACTTCAACTGCCGACATCGCGGCGTGGTTCACGCCGGTGCTGACCGCAGATGATACAATCCCTGAGTTGAAAGGGCATGCATTGGCAGAGTTGCCGATTCACCTCATCGGCCACAGTCGTGGGCCGCGCAATGCTCTTTCTGTAAATTCGGTGAGCATCAGTTGGTGAGTGGGGTTTTGGGGACGAGGCTGAGGTAGATTTTCCCGGTTTCCCAATCC
>JAYUSF010000300.1:0-11421 GCA_043755815.1 Verrucomicrobiota bacterium | reverse complement strand
GATTGTTCGGCTTCCGCGCGCTGGCCCTGGGCCCTGAGACGCTGCGGGGCGTGGGCATTGATTATCCAAAGCCCCAAAGCATCGGACCGGACCGGCTGGCGAACGCGCTGGCGGCGAAGCATCACTTCGGCTCGCCGGTGGTGGTGGTGGATTTCGGCACGGCGGTGACCTTTGACGTGGTGGACCGGCGCGGATTCTACGTGGGCGGCATCATCGCGCCCGGACTGGCGGCGATGACGGACTACCTGCACGAGAAGACGGCGTTGCTCCCGCGCATCAAGATTCGCGAGCCGCGCGGCGTGATCGGCAAGAACACGGAACACGCCATGTTGGTGGGCGCGGTCCACGGTTACCGCGGTCTGGTGCGGGAACTGATCGCCGAGCTGAAGCGCGAACTCGGCGCCCGGCGCCTGCCGGTGGTCGCGACCGGCGGCTACGCGAAACTCATCGCCGCCCGCCTGCCCGAGATCGACGCGGTGCGGCCGAACCTGACGCTGGAGGGGTTGCGCCTGCTGTGGTGGGCGCACGCTGGTGGCTAAGCCGGAACGATGCCGTTGAAAGGAGCGCAGACGGTCACGTCCGCGAGACTGTGTCGGAAGCAATCCCCAGCGCAGAACAGTTTGGTAGGGGCACGGTTCAGTGTGCTCAATCGGCCCCTGCTCAGACGCCATCCCGATAGGGTTCTCGCCACTCGCGGACGAAGACCGTCCGCGCTCCGACTGCATCGTTCCGGCTAAGGCTGGGCGTAGCGGTCGCCAATGACCCGGGCGCGGCCGCGACGACGGGGAATCGGGATTGACCGCGGTGGGTTCACGGACTCCCTTCGGCGCGATGAAGCTGCCGATTTACCAGGTCCTGCATGTCGCCTCGATGGTGCTGCTCACCGCCGTCGTTTTCCAGGGATTCGCCAATCCCGATCCCAAGCTGCGCCGGCGCACGCAGGCGCTGGCGGGAATCCTCGCGCTGACCATGCTGGTGGGCGGGTTTGGGCTCCTGGCGGTGATGAAGGTCGGCTTTCCATGGTGGATCATCGTGAAGCTGGTCTGCTGGTTCGGCCTGGCGTCGGTCAGCGGCCTCGGCTTCCGCCAGCCGAAACTCATTCCGAAACTGACCTTCGTCACGGCGGCGCTGGTGGTGATCGCCATTGGCACCGTCTATTTCCGGGCCACGATCGCGGGTCCGCTGGAATGACGCCGGCCGGTGATCCCCGCGCCGTTCATCGCGCCAGTTGAAATGCCGGCGCGCCGCCACCAAGCTCTGCCCATGCGATTTCTTCTGAGTGGTTTGAGTGGCGTCGCTGCCGCGCTGCTGGCTGTGGGCTGCGAGCGGAGTCCTTCGACCGCTTCCACGCTGTCGGCGCCGGCCGCCCCGCCGGCCGCGACGACGACGGCCGGACTGGCCAAGGCGACCAGCTACGTGCGGGTGAGCGAGGCCCCGCCGGCCTACTCGGACAAGCCCCTCACGAACCTTCAGACGCTCAAGCTCTGGATTGGGCCGCACGAGGTGAAGACGCAGCTCGCAATGAGCAGCGTGGAGATGGCGACGGGCATGATGCACCGCGCGAAGATCGATCCGGAGGAGGCGATGCTCTTTCCGCTGCCGCGGCCGATGCAGGCCTCGTTCTACAACCGCAACGTCCAGTTCGACCTCGGGGTCGCCTACGTTGATGCCGAAGGCGTCATCCGGGAAATCATCACGCTGAACAGGCAGGACGAAACGCCCCGGCCGTCGAAGGCGACGAACATCCAGTTCGTGTTCGAGGTGGCGCCGGACTGGTTTCAACGCAAGGGCGTGGGCGTGGGCGCCGAGATCCGCACGCCGCAGGGGCCTTTGAAAGAGGCGTTCACCTTTCACTGATCACCGCCGATGCGAATTGCCGTCGCGCAGCTCAACACCACCGTCGGCGACATTGCCGGCAACGAGGCCAAGATCCTTGCCGCCTACCGGCGCGGGGTCGAAGCCGCGGCCGAACTGGTCATGGTTCCGGAACTCGCGCTGACCGGCTACCCGCCGCGCGACTTGCTGACCAAACGTGCCTTTGTCGAGGCGAACCTGGAGGCGTTGCGGCGGCTGGCCGCGGCGACGGGCGAAGTGGGTTTGCTCGTCGGCTTCGTCGGCGAAAACCCGCGGCGACCGGGCCGGGCACTGACGAACTCCGCCGCCCTGCTCGCCGACGGAAAGTTGGTCGCGATCCGCAGCAAGACGCTGCTGCCGACTTACGATGTCTTCGACGAAGACCGTTACTTCGAGCCGGCGACGGAGAATGCGCCGGTCGAGTTTCGCGGGCGGAAGCTCGGGATCACGATCTGCGAGGACGTCTGGAACGACGAGGACTTCTGGCCGGAACGCCGTTACCGGCCCAATCCGGCGGTGGACCTGGCCGCCGCGGGAGCGGACATCCTGCTCAATCTGTCCGCCTCGCCGTGGCACGTCGGCAAGGACCGGACGCGACACGCGATGCTGGCCAGCTTGGCGGTGAAGACCGGCCGGCCGGTGGTTTACTGCAACTTGGTCGGTGGCAACGACGAACTCGTCTTCGATGGGCAAAGCCTGGCGTTCAACGCCGCGGGCGGGCTCGTGGCGCAGGCTGAGGCGTTCCGCGAAGACTTCCGGGTCATCGAGACCGACGTGTCGGGCGGGGCGACCTTCCGCACGCTGGACGTCGAGCAGGCCATCCACGACGCGCTGGTTTTGGGCACGCGGGATTACCTGCACAAGTGCGGATTCAAGTCGGCGGTGCTCGGGCTGAGCGGCGGGATCGACTCCGCGGTCGTCGCGGCGCTGGCCGTGGCGGCGCTGGGAAAAGAAAACGTCCGCGGCTTGGCGCTGCCGTCGGAATTCAGCTCACAGGGTTCGCTGGATGACGCACAGGCGCTGGCGGAGAACCTCGGCATCGCATTCGACGTGGTGCCGATCCAGCCGCCGTTCGCCGCGGTGAAGGGTCAGTTGCGCGACGTGTTTGCCGGGCGTGCGGAAGACGTGACCGAGGAAAACATCCAGGCCCGCCTGCGCGGCGTGACCCTGATGGCGATGTCGAACAAGTTCGGCTCGCTGCTGCTGACCACCGGCAATAAGTCCGAGCTCGCGGTCGGTTACTGCACGCTCTACGGCGACATGTGCGGCGGATTGGCGGTGATCAGCGACGTGCCGAAGACGATGGTTTACCGCGTCGCCAATTGGATCAACGCGGACGCCCGGAAACGCCTGGGCCACGACCTGATTCCCGAACCGAGCATCACCAAACCGCCCAGCGCGGAGCTGAGGCCGAACCAGACGGATCAGGACAGCCTACCCCCTTACGAGGTGCTCGATGCGATTCTGGAAGGCTACGTGGTGGAGGCGAAGTCCGTGACGGCGCTGATCGCCGAAGGCCATCCGGAAGCCGCGGTGAAGCGGGTTGTGAAGCTGATCGACGGCGCGGAATACAAACGGCGGCAGGCCGCGCCGGGACTGAAGGTGACGACGAAGGCGTTCGGCGTGGGCCGGCGTTTCCCGATCGCCCAACGTTGGCGGGAGGGCTGAGTGCCACCGGCCGAAGGGTCGGCTGCGGGTTGGCCAAGTTCAGAGACCGGAGTCCCGAACCGTGCCAAACACACACGCCTCGTGTTTGTTGGCGCACAGGTGGGTGAGGAACCATTCGTCCATGAGGGCCGGCAGTTCGTCCTTGAGGCGGTCGAGTTTGGCGTGGTCGCCGCCGCGTAGCTTGATCGTGACGACGAGGTGGCGCGCCCAGCGACGCCTGGCCCATTCGAGGACGAGTTCCACGGTGCGCTCCGGCGCGGCGATCACATCGCACACCAGCCAGTCCACCGTTCGTTCCGGTTCGTAGGCGAAGGCGTCACCGCGCACAAACGTCACGCCGGGATCGGCCATGAGGTCGTCGCGCAGCGGCGAGCGGTCGACGGCGATGACGTTGGCGCCGCGTTGGCGGGCCACGTAGGACCAGCCTCCGGGCGAGGCACCGAGGTCCACGCACGTTTCATTCGGGACGAGCCGGCGACCGAACCGGAGTTCGGCCTCGACGAGCTTGGCGAAGGCGCGGCTGGGCGCCGCCTTGTCGGAGGCGACGGGAATCTCGCCCTTGGGAAACGGGGAGATCAGCCGGCGCAAGGTGTGAGGCTGCGGAGCTCGCGAAACGGACAACCAGCCGTGGTCCGGGGAAGTCAGCAGCAATTGGACGAGGCTGTCGTCCGAGGTGAACGGAACGGCGTCGGCCCGCAGTTGCCTCAAGAGATGCCGCCGCTTTTCCTTCAGCAGGCCGAGCAAGGCGGTTCGGATCAGCCCGCAGCGGTGCACGCCGGCGGCGGGGGCAGGGGCCGTGAGAAAGGGTTTCCCGGCGAGAGCGGAGCGCGCCGATTCCCCGTGGCGGGTCACGCTGTGCCATGCCCGGGCGCCGATCCGTTCCTCCCGTTGGACGCCGTAGTGGGACCCGACGTGAAGGTGCCAGGGTTGGCTGTCCGGTAACCCGTTGCTGACCGAATCGAACAGGATCCGGGCCCAGGCGTTGACGGACGGGGCGTCTGCGGCGACGGCGTCGGGAAAAGCCTGACGGGCCAGCGCCAGGACCGGCCATTCGGAATCGGCGAGTCCTTCAAGAGCCAGCAAGCCGGGGAATTGGAGGTGGGCGCTCAGGCCATGGCGTTTCAGTTCGTCCGCCAAACCGGCATCGTCGCCTGAGGCGCTAAGCAACAGGAACATGCGCGGTTGGGGCGGAAGGCTGAGACGACGGCCGGGAGGTTGAACGGGCGGTGGTCATCGGGAATCCCGTCGAACTGGAGCCGCCTTGGGAGGAGTTCATGTCCGGCGAACTATCCGACGCCGGGGGATCGCGACAAGGAGGAGTTGCCGCCGCTTCCCGACTCCCGGGCGTCCGGCCGTCCCTCGGCTCTGGTCTTGCGTGTCGCGCGGGTTTGACCCGGTAATCCCGGTGGCGATGGCGCTCCAAGATCTCACCCCCCAATTGCGCACGCGGCTTGGCCGCGTCGAACGGCTCGTGGGGCTGTTCCTCCTCGGCACCCTCGTCGTGCTCCTCGTTGCGCTGGCCTTCTTCATCCGTCACACGGCGAAGCAGCGCGGCTGGTTTACGCTCAAGGTGCCCTACTATACCATGATCGCCGATGCGACCGGCCTGCGCGTGGGTTCCTCGGTGGTGATGATGGGCTTCAACGTGGGCGAAATCACGAAGGTCGAAACGACCGACTTCACCGATTGGAACCGGGAGAACAATTTCAACGTCTTCGTCGGGTTCGTGATCCGACATCCCTATCACGGCTATGTGCTGACCGACTCGCGGGTCAAACTGGGGGCCGGTGATTTCCTTGGGGCGCGGTCCCTGGAAGTGGTTCGCGGCAGCACCGGGATGGTCACGGTCGTGGCGAAAGGCGGCCAGTCGGCACGAATCCTTTCCGAGGCCTACGCCTGGAAACCGCGGGAGACGAATCTGGCCTACCTGACCGAGCCGGAAGCACCCAAGGGTTACTACCTGCGGGCTGACGAAGAGAAGCCCCTGCCGGTCCGGCTCACCGAAATTGCCAATCAGGTCAATGATGCGCTGCCGGGTGTGTTTGCCATGACCAACCAGGTGAACATCGCGCTCGGGAACCTGACCAACATCACCGCCCAGCTCGCAGGCGTCATGCCCAAGGTCGACGGCGCGATCGCCGACGCGCGTTCGCTGATCGGCGACCTGCGTCCCGCCCTCCAGAAACCGGGCGGCCTCGGCGAGCTGATTCTGCCGACCAACCTCAACGCCCAGATGACCCTGCTGGTCTCCAACCTGAATCCGGGCAGCGGCCCCCTGGCCAACACGCTGAGCAACGTCAATCAGCGGCTGGGCGACATCGGGCTGACACTGACCAACGTGAACCGGCAGCTCAGTCAGAACACCAATCTGCTGGCTGATGCCAACAAGCTGACCCGCGACGTCGGTTCCCTCGCCGGCAGCATCGAGACCCTGCTGCGCAAACACTGGCTGTTTCGCTCCGCCTTCAAGACCAACGAGGCGAAGAAGAAGTAGGCCGGAAACATCCGCAGATTGCGCGGATTGCGCAGATGAGGGAAGCCAAGCAACCGAGTTGCGTTGTGTCACAACACCGAACACCAAGCCCCAAAGTGGGCGATACATTACAGCCCAGGGCAACGCCCTGGGTAACGGTGGGAAGAGCGATTCAGCCCTGAAAGGGCGGCACAGTAGGGGCGTAAGTTCGCGACCCAACGGCTGAGCCCCGCGCCCGTTCGCGGGCGCACGGATTTCGCCGTCTCGTTACGGCAGCGCCGCCGGAGAGTTTGTGATTCCGCCGTATTGCTGAAGGAGCCTGGGCAGTCCTTCGATGGGAAACCACTGGAACGCGGTTGGTGTTTTTTCCTGCTGATTTTGCATGTCCGGGGTCACCAAGATCAGGCCGGCAAGGGTTTGCAGTTCACGGCTGCGGGGAACAAATAGGACGGCCGCCACCCGGTTGCTGCCGTCTGACAGGAACACGGTCCGGAATTTTTCCTGCGGCGGTGGCCGGGTGCCAATCGCGGATGCTTCCGTCCAGAATCCGGCCTGCGTTGCTCCCCATTGCCAACCTTGCTCCCGGCCACTGCTGCCTGCGAGGAGAGCGAGGTTCTTCATGTCGTTCTTGGCGATCATGCCTGAGAATCGAACCTGATTGCGCATTCCAAACCACGGCTCCTTCGACGCGATCAGCCAGCCGGCCTGATGCACCACGCCGGAGGCTCCCATCACGGTCAGAAAAAGCAGCCACAGGCTGGCATAGAGGCCCAGCGTCCACCTCCAGCGCCAGCCAGCGCCGCCCCGCAGCCAGCGGCCAAACGATTGGATCCCAGCGAGCGTTACGGCCGAACACAGGGCAAACATTCCGATGGCGGCCGGATTCCACGAGAGCTCCGGCAGCACACGGCGCAGGAAGCCGAACCACCCACAGGCAAGGGTGAACGCGAGCACGAACACCGGGGCGAGGAATGGCCCGAACATGAGCAACAGAAAGCCGACCACCGACCAGCCCACAACTTTGAGCACCCGGTTCATCGGCGTTTCTCCTGGATGCCGAGGGCGGCATGGATGCCCGCAGTCGGCAGCTTGCGGATTTCGCCGCTGGCAAACAGTGCAAAGCGTTCCTCGCCCAGTTCAGGTGGTTCGCAGGCCAGCAGGTTGGTCTTTGCCCCGGCGTCCAGGCCGGCGACATAGACAAACCGTGTGCCGTCCCGGTTTGGTGCCTGCCAGAGCCGCTCGGGGATCTCGGGGGCAAAGTCATGGGGCGGGAACTGGCCGCCGTGCTTCTGTGCGTAGTCGAACAGGGCGGCGCGGAGCGATTCCACCGCGGCGCGACGCAACGGTTCGCCCGCGGCGTCATTCAGGCGATAGGTCGCGCCCTGCTTGCGCCAGGCACCCGGAGTCAGCAGTTCGCGCGCGCCCGAGATCATGGTCAGCACGAGCAGGAGCAGCAGGCCGAGCAACGTCGTGAGCGCCAGCGACCGGAGATAGCTGAGCCGGGGAAGCTTCGGAAAATCTTTGGCCAGGCTGTTCCACAGCAGCCGCACACCGAGCGCGCAGCCAAGGATCAGCACCCCGAAGAAGGAAATCTCCTCCAGCCGCAGCCGCGCGACATCGCTAAGATCGAAGCTGGGCATTCCGGCCAGCGCAGAACCGGGACCGCATCCGAACAGAACCAGCCTGGAACAACGGCGACGCATGGCCGGTTAGACCACGGACGGAAGGGTTTTGTCACGTCCACTGCGTGACCCGGTTGCCCGCCTTGTCGGTGAAGCAGCCCCACGCGAGCATGAAGTGGTCGACGATCGCCCACAGGCCAAAGCCGCCGAACGTGAACAACTGCAACAGGCCGGTGCCGATCTTGCCGACATAGAAGCGGTGCACCCCGAAGATGCCGACGAGGCTGTTCAGCAGAAATGCGGGCAACAACCGTTTGTCGCTGGCCGACGGTTCGTAGTTCCAACGGTTGATCGGCAGGCCCCGGTCGTCGCGGCAGGAACCGACCAGGATCAGGATCAGGTCGATCAGCGCCCACAGGCCGAAACCGCCCAGGGTGATCAGTTGCAGGATGCCCAGCACTGGGCGCCGGGTGTAAAACCGGTGGACGCCGAAGATGCCGAAATAGAGGGCGAGGATCGCCACGCGGGGCGTGTAGAATTCGCTGGCGGTGTTGGAGGCAGGTTGTGGGTTCATGATTCTGACGGCGCGATGTTCACCCGGGATTACCATCCGTAGTGCGTGGAAGTTTCAACTCGCATTCCAGCCCAAGAAACGCAAAACCGCCGGAGCCAATGCCCCGGCGGTTGAACTCAAAGCCGTGAAGTCGGCCGGATCAGTAGGCCGCCTGGGCGCCCTTGATCGCGCGCTTCTGCATCCACGGCATCAGCGCGCGGAGCTTGGCGCCGGTCTTCTCGATCGGGTGCTGCTCGCCCTTCTTGAGGAGCGCGTTGTATTTCTTGTAGCCGCCCTTGTATTCGGCGACCCACTCCTTGGCGAACTTGCCGGACTGGATGTCCTTCAGCGCGGCCTTCATGCGCTTCTTCACCGAGGCGTCGATGATCTTCGGGCCGACGCTCACGTCGCCCCATTTGGCGGTCTCGGAGATCGAGAAGCGCATGCCCGCGATGCCGGCCTCGTTCATGAGGTCCACGATCAGCTTCAGTTCGTGGAGGCACTCGAAGTAGGCCATCTCGGGCGAGTAACCCGCCTCGACCAGCACCTCGAAGCCAGCCTGCACCAGCGCGCTCGCGCCGCCGCAGAGGACGGTCTGCTCGCCGAAGAGGTCGGTTTCGGTCTCTTCCTTGAAGCTGGTCTCGATGACGCCCGCACGGGTGCCGCCGACGCCCTTGGCCCAGGCAAGGGCCGTCTTCTTGGCCTTCTTGGAGGCGTTCTGGTAGATCGCGATGAGCGCGGGCACACCTTTGCCCTCGGTGAACTGGCGGCGGACGATGTGGCCCGGGCCCTTGGGGGCGACGAGGATCACGTCCACGTCCTTGGGCGGGACGATGGTCTTGTAGTGGATCGCGAAGCCGTGGCTGAACAGGAGGGTCTTGCCCTTGGTCAGGTTGGGCGCGATGTCCTGCTCGTAGCAGGCGGGCTGCTTGGTGTCGGGCAACGCCACGAAGATCACGTCGGCGCGCTTCACGGCCTCGGCGGTGGGCACGACCTCAAAGCCCTTCTCGCGGGCGACCGCGATGGACTTCGAGCCTTCGTAGAGGCCGATGATGACGTTGGCGCCGGACTCCTTGAGGTTCAGCGCGTGGGCGTGGCCCTGCGAGCCGAAGCCGAGGACCGCGAGGGTTTTGCCTTTGAAGACGCTCAGGTCGGCGTCCTTGTCGGTATAGACTTTTGCCATATTCGAAGGGGAGAGGATTTCAGACTTTGGGAAAGAGAAGCAAGCGCCCGGTGAACGGCGGACTGGCCCTGCAAAAAGCCGTCAACTCAGATCAGGTCGATGAACTCTTCCACCGAAAGCCCCGTGTCTTCCAAAATCGAGAGCAACGTGCCAGGGCGAATCACTTCGCCAGCGTGAACGGGAACCACCGTCCGAGGTCCGTCGGGATGTTGCATCATGTGGTGACTGCCGCGGATGCGAATGACGGTGAAGCCGGCGCGTTTGAGCGCCGTGACGACTGCGCGTGAGCGCGGCCTGGGCAGACGCGGCATGGTTTACACGGTGATGCGCTGAAGGCCGACGAACTCCATCCGGGCCGGCGGTTCCGCCTCGACATCGAGGCACAGCTTGATGGCCTCACGAACCCGCACCATCAGTTTGTCCAACGACTTGGCCTGCGTGTGGCAGCCCCGCAGTTCGGGAACCCGGCCCACCAACCAGCCGTCTTCGTCACGCTCAACCACCACGGTAAACTCACGGGGCTTCTTCATTGGACTAGTGTGCTTGGGCAACGGGGTGTTTCAAGGCAATGCTTCAATGGCGGAGACGCCTCACGGGAAGCTGGCCAGCTCCTTCTCAATCGCCGCTTCGTCCAACGGCTCGGGGGTCACGCCGCGGAGGCCCTTGCGGGTCTTCACCAGGCGGGCTTGGGAACGTCCGACGGGTTTGATCACCTTGACCACCGTGTCGAATCCTTGCGGTGCGAAGTCGAGCACTGGGTCGGCAACGAGCCACGCTGGGACTTAGGGATCGTGACTTGGCCATTGCGGGAGACAACGGAGGTCACTGAGTAACTCTTCGCTCCACAGCCTCACGGCGTAAAGGAATGGCCAGAGGCAGCTCGGTGCTTTCGGTTTCGCCGCAAGACGAAAGTCCCGACGATTCCGGGGACCAAGGCTAAAGGAACAAGGAAGAGACCACTGCCCGTTCCCCATGCCGCGAACAACGCTACCGAGCCTGTGGCAACGCCGCTGACGAAGAGCAAAGCGATGGAAAAACACTTTGCCCACCAGACCAGCCTCGGACGCGCCAAACTCTCAAGGGTAATGCCAACGGCCCCGAGCCAACCCGCCGCCGACAAGATAATTCCAATCCCGCATGCGGCCGCGACGTGGTCGCTGTCGGGTGTTTGCACGACTTTCACGCCCTTGGCAGCGCCACCACGCCCGTCCGGGTCAGGTCGAGGATGCCGAAGTCCTTCATCAGCGTGATGAACTTCTCCAGCTTCCCCTCGGCTCCCGTGATCTCGATGGTCAGGCTTTCCGGCTGCACGTCCACGACCTTGGCGCGGAAGAGTTCCGCCATCTGGCAGATCTCGGCGCGGTTCTGCGGCTCGGCCTTCACCTTCAGCAGCACCAGCTCGCGGTCGATGTAATCGCCCTGCCGGTAATCAACGACCTTCACGGTATCCACCAGCTTGTCGAGCTGCTTGACGATCTGTTCGACCGTGGCCTCGTCGCCGCGGGTGACGATGGTCATCCGCGAGAGCGTGGCGTCGTGGGTGGGGGCGACGTTGAGCGAGTCGATGTTGTAGCCGCGGCCGGAAAACAGGCCGGCGACGCGCGTGAGCACGCCGAACTTGTTTTCGACCAGGACCGAGATGGTGTGGCGCATGTTCTTTTTCTGGCGCGTGAGACGGTGGAGTTGATCTCGTTGGATCTTCCGGAACCCCGTCTCACGCTTCGCTTGCTGCTCCCGGAAAATCAAAAGCCCGCGGTTGGGACCGCGGGCGATCCGGAAGCCAGTCAGACCACCCGGAGGCCACGTCAGTCCCGCACGGGCGGGGCTACGGGGCCTACGAGAATGTCTGCCGGAATCATCGGGCGCGGACGCTAAAGGAGCGGCCGGCAGGGTCAACGGGTTTTTGCCGCGGCAAGGCACGACGGCTGTCAGGTTCCGGGAACCTTCATCCATGAGTCCGCACGGGAGTTCCCAGGGCGTTTGGCTGGCCGGCTCATAGAACGGGGCTGGCCTTGAGGATGAGCCGCAGGGCGTGATGGGGGTGGCGGTAGTAGAGATCGAAGAAGTG
>JAYUSF010000299.1:0-11442 GCA_043755815.1 Verrucomicrobiota bacterium | reverse complement strand
AGAACGTTCCCTGCGCTTCGCCGGCGGGCAGCGTGACCGCGGTGGCACCCCCGGTCTCGACCGGCTTCCATTGCACCGGTGGGGTGAGACTGTCGGTGTTTTCCAGACGCAGCATGGCGGCTTTGGCCGGCCACGACACGTCGAGTGTTTCCCGGTTCTCTCCACTGAAGGTGACCTGGGGTGCCGGCAAGTCCGGCGGAAAGCCGGCACGGATGGGTTCGTTGGGAATGGGGTTGAACGCCCACGACTCCAGCGCGAACGCCGTGCCCGGCGCCGTGCTCGGCCGGCTGAACCTGAACCAGCCCACCGTCACGTCGCCCGTGTCGGGGTTAGCCGATTTGGCACCAACAATGGCCAAAGTCGCAGCCCGAAATTCACCCGACCATTCGGTTGGCTCGGAAAAATCGGTGCAAACATACTCAACCAACATTAGCTCAGGCCGGTTCTCAGAGCTTCGATAGGTTTCCTTTTCCTTTGATATAACCTCGCCCTCGACAAAATCGATTCTTGTAGACCTAGCTTTAAGGACTGCACCGGTGAGCCTTACATCCAGCAACGACCTAACGGTAAAATATTCGGTGAACGGATCCGGGGGAAGCGTGGACCGAAGAACCCGAATCAAAGCCGACACTTCCGGTTGTCCGTCATGATCAACGTCAAGTGTGGCAAAGGTCACCGATTGCTTGTAGCACTGCGCGCATGCGCCCCAAAGGCTACAAATTGTGAGCAGGGAGCAAAATATGCTTTTCATAAGTGATGGCCCAATCAATTGGAGAGTTTGCGCAGAAGAAAACCGCGCGTTTGGCCGCTTTTGGTGCCAATACCAACGATCCACCCCTGGTTGTTGATCCCGGAAGCCACGGCCAGATTCCACCCGGTCAATCCATGGACGAAGTGTTTATCGTTCAAAGTAACCGGTGAATAGACGCCCACTCCCCGGCAGACAAACGCGGATGAAGTCACAGTCCCATTACCAGTCCATTCGGCATTGCCCTGCGGAGTCCCTGACCAGCCCACAATTTCCCCAAGGTCATTGATTGCCAGTGCTCTTGACCGAGTTGACGGCAGATAGTTCCCGCCGATCAGGATCGGTGAGCCGTTGCCATCCCAACTGACTGCTGCTTCTTCGTGATATGGTATCCACGTGTCGTCAGCGGTCTCCGGAGTATTCTTGGTGTCGAGTAGGAGAGTTGTAGAGGACCCAACGGTATAGTTGGCCTTGGCAGAAGTTCCGTTGACCTTGGGCGCGATGCCAAAGGCCTGGCTATCCCACAAAGGTTCGGTCGCTGAACAATTCCCAGTCAGACAGGGATACCGGTATTTGTTCAAGATGGCGGCCGGATCGATTGCTCCGTTTGCAACCCGAAACGCCCGTTTGGAATAGTTGAGATTTACATGGCCAACGGTGGTCCCGCTGTCGTCCACCCCCCGGGCTTCACCGCTGGTAAAGCTCGGACTGCTGCCCACGAGGTCAATCGGATTGCCATTTTCCCAACGCATCGGCCGAGCGAATGCCCCCGAGGTTGTCGGGGTCGCCTTGCCGGCCATGTAGGTGTTGTTCGGGCTCACTCCGTAAATGGCGCTCCCACTAGTGGTCAGGAAATAAACCGGCGGTGGTCCCGGAGGGGTTGGAATGGGTGGCTGAACGTTCGGATAGCTTCCACTGCCACCGATCTGCCACTTGTAGGCCCGGTCGCCCCGGGTGCCCACCAGCGTGGGCGTGGTGGTGCTCAAGCCATACCACCGTTCCACCGGCAGGCCGTTGTTCAGCGGCGAGGCGGCGTAAAGCTCGTTGCCAGGAATGCTAACGGGGTTGGCCCACCAACCCATCCGGTTGTAGGCCGTGGAGCCCCCTTGGACCGCCGGCAAGCTGACCCAGCCAGCCGTCTTGGCATTTGCTTCTTGGTTGAGGGCCCACGCCAACGATGCGGTCGCGGGGCGGTAACCACCGGGGTAACTGGCGTCGTAGACCACGGAACTCAGCTCAATGAGCGACCAAGTCGGCCCGTCGTATAGTATCACGGCGACTTCCTTGGGTTCGACCACAAGGTAGGGCTGCGATCCATACTGAGAACCGCCCGAATAAAATGAAACGGGTGAAGCCTCGATCCGCACGTAGGCCGTTTCCCGCTCAAAGACCTCGTCGGCCCGGGCCACGACATCGACAATGACCCGCTCGCTGTTGGCGGGGAAAACCACATAGCCATCCGTCGGCTGGCCGGCCGTCGGTTCGGTGGGGAGAATGCTGACCATCCCCGTGCTTCCCGTTACGGGCCGATTGAGCGCATCCGGAACCGAAGCCAGATAGGTGGCCGAACTCCAGTCGAAATAATAGTCGGCCGCGCCGCTGGCGCCATAGGAGCCCCGGCGAATGAACGGGGTTCCGGCCAGTGTGCTGACCGGTATGCTGACCCTTACGGCCAGGGGGGCAACTTTGCTCCCGGTGCGGGTAAAGATTAGCTTGGCCCGTTTGCCCGATTTCTCGTTGGCGACGTCGGGCTGTGTAAACACGCTCACTGCACAGGCTCCCGGCCCGGTAGTCACCACCAGGCGGGCTTCAGCCCAGGCGTCGCGGTTTTCATCCCACTTGATGTTATCTTCGGGAGGAACGGTATCGCCCACTTCCCCACTCCCCAGAGCGGGCATGGCCGGCACCAAATCACCCTGCTGATACCTGTTTTCCGTCAGCATAGCTCCACCGGTAGCGGGGATGCCTTCGATCCATACCCGCGGCGCAATGATCATCCTCCAATTTGGAAGCAGGGCCATGTTTGCGATTTTGAAGGTCGCCAAGCCGTTCGCATCCAATGCCAATCGCACCGGCTCGCTTGCCGCAACGCCATAAGGATAGGCGCCAGGAACGGTCTGGTCACCGAGCAGTTGCAGAAATACGTAGCCCGATTTCCAGACATAGGTGGGGCTTCCAGGGCCGACGCAACGATGCTCTGCCACCCGCGCGCGAATCACAACATAGGCCTGCTCGTTGTTGATTGGGGGATGGTATTCGATCTTATCAATGGCCACCTCGGCGACGCCGCTCAGTTTTTTGTATTGAGCGTCGCCCGGATGGCCGGGGTCATCTTCAAAGACGGGAGCCGCCCGTCCGATGAAGCCGATGGGCTGAAACTGGGTGGCGGTGGCGGCAAGTGGCTGCCTCATCTTAGTGTGCGCCAGCGAAGTAGTTTCGCTGACACCCTGTGGCAGGCTGGCGATGATGGCCCCACCATTGTTGGGGTCAGTGTCAGTGTAGGGCGTGCCCGTCGTGAAGTAGAACGGCACGCTGGACGCAGAATTGTTCGCGAGGGTTACGTTAACGGCCGGGTAGCGGAACCGCCAATAGTGTTGCTCAGTGTAGTCGGTATTGGCCGCGTATGGCACCAAGAAACTCCACCAGTTGGCGCCCAAGGTCACGGACTCCCAACTGGCTCTGGGAACCCACCAGCCGTCGCCGCCGGTTCCGGCAGCAGCCAACGGAAAGGGGACCGAAAGAAAATTGTCCGGCCCGACCACCACCGTGGGCGGAATCCCTGTCGTCCCCGTTATGACTGGACTGGGCCAGGTCGCAAACCGGTTGTCGCGGAACACTAAACCGTCACATCGCCCCTGAATCGTGAGGCCCGTCGCAGGCGAACGAAGCGGCCGCCACAGGTCAAGACTTGGGTCCGAATCCAAAGCGCTGCTTCCGATGTTGTTCCGGTAGTCGTTGTAGTATTTCTGGCCGGTCCGGCCACGCAGGCGAACGCAGTTTTCTTTGACCGTGTAATACGAATGATAGGGTGCCGAGGTTGCGGCGACACCGATATTTCCGATCCCACCCACATCCAGAAACATGTTGTGCACGAAATCCAAATCACGCAGGACGCCGGTGTCGGTGTTGAAGGCCAGCTCGGCATTGAGAACGACGTTGTCCGCGAAGGTCACCCGGCCGGCCCAGCCGTTGCCAAAGCTGGCCGCACCAAGCCCGATCGGGAGCCGGTCACCGGACCGGCCGCGGACGACGTTGCGTCGGACGATGCCGACGCGGTGGACGGTATCGGCGGCCGGCAGAGGGTTCCAATCACCCGTTCCCGGGGCATTCAGCACAATGGCCGTCGCATAGCCCCCGTAAGCAAAGTGCAGGTTGCTGATCTCGTTGTCCTCAATGATCCAGTTGTGGGAGTCACGCGAGTCGTTGCCTGTGATGTTCGGCCAATTCTCACCAGTAGTGGCCGGCACAGGGTCGGTCGCCGTGATCAGCAATTGAAAACTCTCGACGCCGGCAGGAGCCCCCAAGCCGCCCGGCATGAAGCCCTGCGAACCGAAATCGCGGATCATGCAGTTTCGGATCCGGCCCGATTTGGCCGCGGCCACGACCGCCAAGGATTTGTAACCTTCCCGGAAATGCGGACCCACAACCTGCGTCTGCTTGTCAAAGTTGCCGTCGAAGATGATGTTTTCGATCACGATTCGCTCCATCGCGGGATCTTGGTTTTGTCCGTTGAGGGAAACCATCTGCACTTCCCGCCACCCGTCATCGTTCCCGGGATCAGTGTGAACATTGTCCTTCCATTTGAAAACCGTGGGAAAATCGTGGCGGCAGGGATTCTTGCCAATTAGGGCGATCTTTCGGTTTATATACGTATAATTCCCCGGGGTCCCGCCAGATGCCAAACGTTGCACTTGCGCGGTCAGCTCATAGGTGCCCGGGGCGAACTGCAAGATTATGTCTTGGTTGTCCCTGATGAGCGTGTTGACTTCGCTCATGCCCTTGGGATTTTCGTCATCAAAGCCACTGCCGGTGCCCAACGCGGCCGGTGCAATGTAAAAGGTCGCGGCGTCAGTGGCGAAACCGGTAACCGTGCCGACGAACAACAGGACAGCACTGGCGACCTGACGGCCAGCCCGACCGCAACGAACAAATGTAGGCTTTAGCATGGGGGGATTATTGGGATTCAGTTGAAGGAATAACCTCGACTCGATCACACGTTGGCGGCGCCTCCGCCGAGGTCGCGGGTTTGGTGTTCTCGCACTTCAGGATCGGGAGCCAAGGTCGCGGGAAGGGCCGGCCTAGGACGGTGGGTGCGGGCACGAGGGGCGCGGAAATATCAGGGACCGCGAGGAAACCCCGTAGAGATCGCAGCCAGCCGGTTCCGGAACCGAACCCATTCATCAACGACCCGCGAACAGCGGCCAAAAACCGGGGTTCGGCGGTCAACCTTTTCAGGCATGGGACAGAATCGTTCATGGCTGGTGAAATGGGCGGTCAGGTGGGCCGCAGTTTCGTGGATGCAGATAAGATATACCATGGGCGGGACCGGCCTCGTCCAGCCCGATCAGTTATCTATGCTGAGCATTTGGCAGATTTTTTCGGTCCCAACGGTCCCAAAGCGGGTTTTTCCGGGTTGAGGGGTGGCTTGGCGGGGGGCGAGGGGTGGAAATCGGGGCCGTTTCGGAACGCAAATCGTCAGCCATGGCGACCTTTCGAACCGGTCCTGCCCATGGGCCTTACAGATACTCGGGCAATGGAATGACACCGAACCGGTGTCGGACCTGGATTCGTGCTTTTGCGCCGGAGGCGCGGCAGAACGTAGCCCCGGGCGTCAGCCCGGGGTTTCCAAGCCCAACCGGCTGAGCCCCAGCGGGGCGCCAGAGCGGGTGGTTCGGCCCGGTTCCGGAGGTTCTTTCGCCCCTGCCGGGGCCTGATCCCCGCTCGTCCAGCACCCACAGCTCACGCCATTGGTATCTACACAAGTCCCCTCTCTCCCCGCGAGGAACGAGTGGGGAGAGTGCTGGAGAGAGGGAAAACCCAATGGAGGCACCTCCTCTCCCCCGGCCCTCTCCTCCTTCCTTCGTCAGGAGGAGAGGGAGAAATCTTCAATGGAATCAGCTGTTTTCTGACTTGGGTAGATATCAATGGCTCACGCGGTGGGCTACGGTCTGGCGCCGCGCCGCGGCTGGCGGGGCGCGCCCATCGCATTGTCATTCGGTTGCACGAATGTGGGTAGGAATCGGGAGCGGTGCCAGCCCTGTCAGTTTCGCACGACGGCGGGTTCATTGTTGTAGCGGGGCTCCGCCCAAGACGCCCCGCGGGTTGCGGGGCAACCCGCCCACCGTCTTCGTCGGATGGCTTTGGGAAAGGGTTCCACCGGTCGTTCCCGGCATTGACGCCAGGCTTAGGAAACCGGTTTCCTCGCCGCCCATGACCGCGGCCATTCACGAACTCATGCAGCAGACCGGCGTCCGTTTCGGCACCAGCGGCGCGCGCGGCCTCGCGGCGCAGCTCACCGATCGGGTCGCTTACGCCTACACGCAGGGTTTCCTCCAATACCTCGAATGCTGCGGCGAACTCCCGGCCAAGGGCGTTCCGGTGGCCGTGGCCGGCGATTTTCGCCCCAGCACCGGCCGCATCATGACGGCGGCGATGCAGGCCGCCGCCGATCTCGGTTACCGGCCGCTGAATTGCGGGCGCATTCCCTCGCCGGCGCTGGCACTGGCCGGACTCGAAGGCGGATTTCCGACCGTGATGGTGACGGGCAGCCACATTCCGGCGGACCGCAACGGCATCAAGTTCAACAAGTGCTCCGGTGAGGTGCTCAAGAGCGACGAGGCCGGCATCTGCGGCCAGCAGGTGGCCCTGCCCGACGAACGATTCGACGCCGCGGGCAACTTCACCTCCGGGATCAACCCCGCCGCCTGGCCGGAAGATTCCGCCGCCGGCCGGCGCTACGTGGCCCGCTATCTGGAGTTCTTCCCGGCGAATTGCCTGAGCGGTCTGCGCCTTGGGGTTTACCAGCATTCCGCGGTGGGCCGGGACGTGCTGGTGGAAATCTTAAGCGGCTTGGGGGCCGAAGTGATTCCGCTCGGCAGGTCGGAGACGTTCATCCCGGTGGACACCGAGGCGATCCGTCCCGAAGACGTCGCGCTGGCCCGACAATGGGCTACGGAACAGCGCTTCGACGCCCTCGTTTCCGCCGACGGCGACAGCGACCGGCCGCTGATCAGCGACGAACGTGGCCAATGGATTCGCGGCGACGTGGCGGGAATCCTGTGTGCGCGTTATCTCGGCGCGGATTCGGTGAGCACGCCCGTGAGCTGCAACAGCGCGGTGGACCTGAGCGGCTGGTTCCGCGAAGTGAAGCGGACGATGATCGGTTCGCCGTTCGTTGTGTCCTCGATGCTCGAAGCCTCGGCGCGCGGTCTGGGCTGCGTGGTCGGCTACGAGGCCAACGGTGGGTTCCTGCTCAATTCACCGGTGGTCCGCCATGGTCGCACGTTGCGCGCCCTGCCCACCCGCGACGCCGTCTTGCCGATCCTCAGCCTGCTGCTGCTCGCCCGGAGCGAAGGCCGGACCCTGTCGCAATTGGTGGGCACGCTGCCGGCCCGCTACACGGCCAGCGGCCTGCTGAAAAACTGCCCGGTGGAACGGAGCCGGGCCATTCTCAGCCGCTATTCCACGGGAAATGACGCGGCCGACCGTTCCGCCTTGGCGACCGACTTTACCAGTCTGGGCGAGGTCATAACCATCGACCGAACCGACGGCGTGCGCGTCACGTTTGCCAACGGCGAGATCGTGCACCTGCGGCCGTCCGGCAACGCACCGGAGTTCCGCTGCTACAACGAGGCCGCGTCGGAAGCCCGCGTCAACGAACTGGGCGCCGCCTGCATGGCGGTGGTGGCGGGCCTCGCGGCGTGACGGGCTGAAACCGTTTCCCAACCGCAACCGGGCGGGGCCGTGGGCGCCATCTCCCGGGGAAACAGCGGCGGGTTGCAGGGCAACCCGCCCACAGTGCTTTCCGACCGCCTTACGCGCGCCAGCCCTTGCGGTATTCGCGGCGCAGGAACTTGTTGGCGGCACGTCCGCTGGTGAACCGGAAGCCCGGGCCATCCCATACGAGCGGCATCTGGGCCTTCACGGCGATGTTGCCGAGCAGCAGGGTTTCGGTGAGCAGGGAGGCATAGTCGAAGTTGGAGAACGGCTTGGGTCCGCCCCGGATGCCGGCGACCCATTCGTCTTTCATGCCCTGGTCGGCCTTGTTGTTCCGGGCGAGGGTCGGCGCGGAACCCTGATAGCCGGCGAAGGCGTTTCCGGGGAGCAGCTTCCAGTCGGAACCGTAGTCGGAAGGGGAATAGAGAATGCCCTTGTCACCCACGACCAACAAGCCGCTGTCCGCCGGCTTTTCGCCGTGGAACAGGTCCATTGGCGGCAGGTTTTTCTGGCCACTGGGCAGCTTCCCTTCATACCAGTTCAGCTTCACCGGCGCCCGGGTGCCGCGGGCCGGGAAGTCGTAGTGGACCGTGGCCCACGCCGGATAGGTTTCCGGATTCGGCGCCTCGCTTTCGGCGCGGATGTTCGTCGGGTAATCCAGCTCCAAAGCCATGAAGGCCATGTTGGCCGTGTGGCAGCCCATGTCGCCGAGGGCGCCGGTGCCGAAGTCCCACCAACCGCGCCAGGCAAACGGATGATAGGCGGAGTGATACGGTCGATACGGGGCCGGCCCGATGAACTGTTCCCAGTGCACGTTGGGCGGAATCGGCATCAGTCCCGGCGGCCGGGCGACGATGCCGGGGGACTGCGGCCAAACCGGCCGGTTGGTCCACACGTGCACTTCGCTCACCTTGCCAATGGCACCCGCGCGGATGACTTCCACGCCGCGCCGCAGGCCATCCGCCGCCGTGCCCTGATTGCCCATCTGGGTGACGACCTTGTGCTTGCGGGCGAGATCACGGAGCCAGCGTGCCTCCCAGACGTCGTGGGTCAGCGGCTTCTGCACGTAGACGTGGATGCCGCGCTTCATCGCCAGCGCGGCGGCCAGGGCGTGCGTGTTGTCCGGCGTGCTGATGGTGACGGCATCCACCTTGCCCTCCATCTGGTCGAAGAATTCGCGGAAGTCGTAAAACGTCCGCGCGCCGGGGAACTTCTTCAGCTTCGCCTGGAGCGGATTGTCATCGCAGTCGCAGAGGGCCACGACATCGCCAAGCGTTCCGGCCTGATCGATGTCGCCCGAGCCTTTGCCGCCCACGCCGATGCCGCCGATCCGCAGGCGGTCGTTGGCGCCGAAGGCGCGCTGGGGCAGCAGGGTGAAGGCAAACGCCGCGGCGGTGGCGGTGCCAAGGAAGTCACGGCGGGAATACGTCTTGGAAAAGGTGGGGCGCATATGCGGAAACTTTCGGGGTGGACGGGACTGAGGTTGTCCGAGGCCGAGGCCGACGACAAGATTCTAGACTGATTCTCCGAAACAAAAAGGCCGGAGGACAATGCCTCCGGCCTCGCAATGATCATTGGACGCCAACCTAGTTCTGGCTGCGGTAGAACTTCGAGACCGCGACGGCGGGCAGGGCGAAGGTAAACGGATTGGCCGCCCCAACGACGGGCGCATAGGTGCCGTTCAGGGTGTCGGAGCTGAGCAACATGCCGGTGTAGCTGATCGTGATGGTGCCGTTGGGATTGCGCGCCACCGAGAGGGTTGGCGCGGTTACCACGCCGCCCGGCACGCTGAACGTCCGGAGGGCGACGACCGATTTCGCGTCGGGGTTGTCCAAGATCTGGTTCTTGGATTCCCAAGCAACCGTGAGGGTGTTGTCGCGCCAATCAATGCGCGGGTCGGTTGCGTCGAAGGTCTCGGCCACGGGGAGTTCCTTTTCGCTGACATGGAAGACACCACCGAGGGGGTTGCCCTGCGCGTCGAAGAGACGCCCGAGCACCAGGGAGGTTGTGCCCCCGGCCGCAGCCGTTCCGGCCTTGTCCGAATAAACGACCGCCACGCGGCCGGATGCGTCGATCGCCGCGTCCACGCGGCCGATGGCCACGTGCGGCAGGGTGGTTGGGTCGCCGAGGTTGCGGGCCCAGCGCTTGGTGCCGTCGGCATTCAGGACGGCGACCCAGATCTGCGCCTTGCCTTCCGTGTCGGAGCCGGCTGTGGCGAGGACGTAGGCGTCCTTGCCGTTGCCGTGGAAACCGATGCCTTCACCGCGGCCGCCGCCCGCCGAGATCGGGCTGCCGGTCGCCGTCGCGAGGTCAATCTCATCCCCGACCTTGTTCCCATTGTTGTCGAAGCGCTGCAGTTTGGCGCCGCCGGGGTTGGCCGAATAGCGGACCGCGAAGCCGTTGGCGGTCACCGCCGAGCCGTGCCAGATCTGCACTTCGATCGGGTCCTTGCCGAGCAGTTGTTCCGCCTTCACGACCGTGCCGTCCGCCTTGACCACGCGAATGATGCCGTGGGTCTTCTCTTCCGCGCCGCCGTAGATCGCGACGAGGTCGGCTCGCTGGCGGCTTTCGCCGACGATCACGAGGTTGCCGTTGGCCAGGTATTCCCAGTCGCCGATACGCACATCGCCGTCGCGTTCGGCATAGGCTTCGCTGAGGCCGGAGACGATGCCGAGCGGGGCGCCGGAGTTGTTCAGCAATTGGACCGCCGGGAAGTCGCCGGCGTTTTCGCCCGCGGCGTTGTTGTTGATCGACGCGAGGGCAACCACTTCTTTGCCGAGGTCGAACGCGGTGCCGCCCATGCCGAAGCCGTCACCGAATGGGTTCACCTTGATCTTCGGGCCCCAGGCCGGCCGGCCCGACACCGCCGAGCCGTCGGCGCGGAAGTAGGCGAGGAACCGGGACTGATGCGTTTGGCCCGCATAGTCGGGGTCAATCGTGGTCAGCGTCGTGACCGGGGTCAGCGGCACGCCCGCCGGGCTATACACGGTCCAGACCGCTTCCTGGTCGGTCAGGCCGTCACCGTCGTCTTCCCAGCCCACCACGACGTTGCCGTTGGCGATGACACCCACACCGAGGCTTTCCACCTTGCCGTTGTTCTGGGTGCTGGCCGGGGGGTTGACATACACGGTCCCGCCCGAGGGCGTGAGTCCGTTTGCCTCGGGCAGGCCGGGCTTGGTTTGCGCCGTGGCGCCACCTTCAACTTTGAGCCGGACCGCGTCCGCCGCGTATTCGACCTTCCAGGTCAGCCCCGCACCCAAAACGGCTTCGCTGAAGTCGGTGGTGAAGAACGTGCCTTCGACCGTGCCACCCTTGACGAGGGTGTAACTCTCGCCGCCCAGCGGAGCGTAACCGGCGAGCTTCACCTTCAGGGTTCCGTTGGCGAGTTTCGCCATCCCGGCGACATTGACCGTCGCATGGCTGGCCGCGGTGATGACGGGATTGAGGATTCCCTTTCCGGGTGTCGCCGCGCCCTCGGGATCGACTGCCAGCTTGAGATCGCCACCGATGGAGACCTTGGCGTTGGGGCCCATGACGGTGAGCGTCCCCTCCGAACTGTCGGCCGCGCCGGTGCCGACTTCGAGGTTCTGCTCGACGCGGAACGAGGCGCGGTCGCGGATAATCAGCTTGGCGGTGCCCGCGGCATTGCCGGCATCGCGCGGGGCGCTGATGCCAAGCCCCTTGGTCGGGCCGCTGGCGGGATCGGAATTCACCGTCATCACGGCGTCGTCCTGCAGAACCAGTTCGCCGTAGCCGGG
>JAYUSF010000298.1:0-35888 GCA_043755815.1 Verrucomicrobiota bacterium | reverse complement strand
CGGCTCCAGGCCAACGAGGCCCGTGAGAACCTCGAGTCATGGGAAAAGACCCAGCGGATGCTGCACACCAACGCGCAGGAAGCCCTGGTGCTGGAGGTGGGTTTGCTGCGGTTGAAACTGTGAATGGCTTGGCCCCATTGGTTGGGGCATTTCAAGGTTCCGAGTGCATACCAATCCTCCCATCTCCCGTGACCAATCTGATCATCGGGTTTTGGATGATGTGGCCCGTCATGGCTGCCATGTGGTCGGCGTCTTGGCCGATAAACAGGGGCCCGCGTATAGTTACTCGATCGGGTTATTCCGAAACTTCGGTCATCCGGAGATCATGGTTTTCGGTCTCGCTCACCCGCTCATGCAAAGCATAATCAACGGCCTCCCGGCGGAAATCCGCAACGGTCGGCACTTCATTGTCGGCAATCGCTACCCCGATATCGTCGACGGATTTGATTGCGAGTTCAGGCTCGTCAAGGCCCCGCACTATCGGGAGTTGTTGGGCTACGCCCGCTGGTTTCATGGCGGTGACGAGTTCCCGGTTGTTCAGTGTGTATGGCCTGACATGCAGGACCGCTTCCCTTGGGAGCCGGATTTCAACCCCAAGCTGATCCCACTGCAACCGCTCCACGACTGAGCGCCGCAGTCCGGAAACGTTTATGAATGTCCACGTCCCTCTCGCTGACGCGCTCAAATTTGGTCCGCCACCCGCGGGCAAACTCGCCGTGCCCGTCTTCGCCCACGGCACGCTGGCGGTGGAGCTCTACACACCCGTCGGGGTGGACCTGCAGAGGCCGCACACGCGGGACGAGATCTACTTCGTGGCCCGCGGCAATGGCCAATTCTTCAACGGCACCGACCGCCGGCCAGTGGGGCCGGGTGACTTCCTGTTCGTGTCGGCCTGAGCGGTGCATCGGTTCGAGGAGTTCTCCGCCGACTTCGCCGTCTGGGTGGCGTTCTACGGGCCGGAAGGCGGCGAGGCGCCCGGCGGATCGTCCGAATGACGGGGCTGGCCTTCGGCCGACTTCGTCGGGCAGGTTTGGCGAACCGAGATTCCGTGACTCCAAGTTTCCGCCATGCCCCGTTGACCGGGCGCGACCACTTCGCGCTGGTGCTCGGGCTTTTCCTCGGGCTGGCGCTGCTCAAGTTCGGCAATCCGGTGATCCTCGATGGGCGCATCATTCCGCCGACGTCGCTACTGGAGGCGCTCTCGGTCACGCAGCCGTGGCCGACGCGTTGGGGCAACTGGCTGATGCTCGCGCTGGCGGCCGTGGGCGCGGTCATCGGCATCATGCAGCGAAATCGCGGCGCGCTGGGACGCGGGCTGACCCTGCTGCCGCTGGGTTGGTTTGCGTGGCAATGCGTCAGCGCCACCCAGACCGTGGACGGCGAACTGACCGCCACGACGTTGCAGCATTTCGTCACCGTGGTGGCCGGGTTTTTCCTGGGGGCGTGGGTCGTGCCGCCGAAACGCGGGTTGTCGTTGCTGCTGGTGGGCCTGCTGGCGGCGCTGGCCTTCTGCCTCGTGCGGGCGGTGAACCAGCGGCTCGTCGAGTTTCCGCAGGACCGGCTCACGCTCGTCGAGGGTGAGCGCACCGGCTGGACCAATTTCCCGCCCGAAGTGCTGCTCCAGATGAAGGCCGAATCGCTCGTGCTCACGACCAACGGCGTGGATATCGCCAACCCAATCATCGTGGCCAAGCTCACCAAGGGACGGGTCCACGGCACGCTGGTGTATCCCAATGCGCTCGCGGGAATCCTCCTGTTGCTGGGGCCGGTGGCGCTCGTGCTGGCTGTGCGGGAGACCGGTTCGTTGCGGCCGGTGACGCGGTGGTGCGTGGTCGGCATCACGGTGTTTTTGATCGGCGTGGGTTTGTTTTGGACCGGCTCCAAGTCGGGCTGGCTCATTGGACTCGGCGTTGGCGGGCTGTGGCTGCTGCGGCTGCCGTGGTTGCCGCGGTTGAAGACCATCGCCGTCACGGTCGTGCTCGTCGGTGGTCTGGTGGTGTTCGGGGTCCGGTTTCGAACCTACTTCGCGGCCGGGGCCACGAGTGTCGGCGCCCGCTTCGACTACTGGCGCGCGGCGGGGCAGACGACGGCGGCAAACCCGGTCTTTGGCACCGGGCCAGGAACCTTTCAGCGGCCCTATGCCCGGCTGAAGGCGCCGGAGAGCGAGATGGCCCGGCTCACGCACAACGACTACCTGGAGCAGTTCTCCGACTCCGGCGCCCCGGGTGGCGGGTTGTTTCTCGCCTGGGTGACGCTGCTGTTGGTTACCCTGGGCCGACGGGTGTGGGTGGTGGGCACGGACCCGCTGAACTTCGCTCTCTTCCTCGGGCTGCTTGGTTGGTTCGCGCAGGGATTCACCGAGTTTGCGCTCTACATTCCAGCCCTGGCGTGGACCGCGTTCCTGCTGTCCGGAGTCCTGCTGGCGCGGACGGCTACGGCCAGGCAAAGCCGGGATACTTCGCCTTGATTTGCGCACGCAGCGCCGGATAGCCGCGGGCCTTCCAGTCGGCAAAGTTCGTGGTGCTGGCGAGCCTTTTGCCGTCGGGTGCGGCGAGCCACAGCTTTACCGGAACGCGGCCTTCGAGAATCCGCGGGTGCTCCTTCAGCGTGAAGGCGTCGTTTAGCTTCAGGACCGTTTCCGGCGCGAGTTCATCCACGGCCGCATCGTCACCGATCTCGGGATAGAGCAGCTTCAACGGCTTCTCGCCGGGGCCGGGAACCTGCAGCGGCGCGAGTTCGTTCAGCCATTCGATTTGGGCCGGTTGCAGGTGCGCGTGGAACGCCGACTTCAGATCGGCGGCCTGAGCCTGCTTCACCAGCGCGAGACCGTGAAACGCGCGGATCAGCGACTCCAGCAGGGCCGGGCCGCGAAAGAGCGGGAACTCCAGGTCGGGGGCCGCGAGGGCGAGCAGGTTAACCCGGGCGATGAACTGCTTGAGGGCGTGATCAAACTGCGGCAGCTCGAACCAGCCGCGGGCAAACGCCTCCGCCAGCGATCGGGCGGAGGCGAGCGGCTCGACGGTGCGCTGATGTTCCTGCCCGAGCACGAGGTCAAAGAACCGGACCCGTTTGATGGCGGCGACCGCCTTCTGGCCGCGGTCGAAGACATGCTCAACCGTGGCGTGGAAATGCTGCGGATAGAGCTGCTCCAGCCATTCGCGGCGCACCTCCGTGGCGAGCATGAGCAGCGTGAGCCGGTTGCCGCGGCTGTCCACCTCGCGGATGTTGCCGGCCACAAAGAGCGGCGACTGCACGACGCTTTCGCGCACGAGCGTGCCCGTGCGGCCTTCGCTCAGGAGGCAGTCCAGCGAACCCTCGCTCTTTCGCTGTGCAAGCTGGTCAATGAACCCGGCGGCGAGGCAGAGGAGGAGCGGCTCGGGTGCGGTTTCGGTTTTGGGGTTTCGGGCGCCGGGTTGGCCCGGTGCAGCCAGGGGCAGGGGAGTTGATCCGGCGCCCTGGTCCAGCAGGCGTTCGCGCTCGGCAATCTGGAGCAGCTGCCGGTAGGTATCGTCGATGGCGCGGGCGCTCTGGGCGTGGATGCCGTGGCGACGGCATTGGTCGAGGTCGAAGCCGGCATTCTTTGCGAACTGGAAGGCCCGCATCAGCGTGTGGAAGTCGCTCGTTGTGCTGCCTTCAAAGAGTTCACGCGCTTCCTTCACGTGGGCATCGTCGCGGCCAGCCCGCACCAGCAGGTCCCGTCCGCTGGTGAGCGCCGCACACAGCGCGGCGCCGGGCACACAGCCCCGCTTGGACGCCTCGATCAGCATGCGGGAATACCGCGGATGCATGGGCAACCGCAGCATCTGGCGCCCGACCGGGGTGAGGTCGGTGTGCGCATTGAGCGGAACCCGCACGGCCACGTCCGCCCGAACAGGGTGGGCGTCGGAATTCCCCGATGAGTTTCCGAATTCGGCCTTGGAATTCGGCTCACCAGGATCGGCCGAGGTGTTCAGGCGGACGTGGCCGTCCGCGCTCCGATCGGTCACCTCTTCTGGCGGCCGCAGCGCTCCCAGCATCACGAGGAGTTTCTCGGCGCGCTCGACGGCGGTGGCATCGGGCTGATCGAGCCAGTCGAACGTGGCGGCGTGACGGATGCCGAGCGAATGGAGCAGCAACACGACTTCCGAGAGGTCGGCCCGCTGGATTTCGGGAGTGTTCTTCAGCGGCCGGTTGAGATGGGCGCTTTCGGTCCACAGGCGCCAGCAGGTGCCCGGGGCGGTGCGGCCGGCCCGGCCGGCGCGCTGGTCGCAACTGGCCCGGCTGATCTCCTCGAGCCCCAGCGTCTGAATGCCCCGCTCGGAATCGTAGCGGGCCACGCGGGCCAGTCCGGCGTCCACCACGTGGCAGACGCCGTCGATCGTCACGCTCGTCTCGGCGACGTTGGTGGCGACCACGATCTTGCGTCCTTCAAAGCTCTGGAAGGCCCGGTCCTGTTCCTCCGGCGGGAGGTCGCCGTGCAGCGCCAGGAACACGCAGCGTTCGGTCAGCCGGGCGGCACGCAGCGTGTTTAGGGTCGAACTGATTTCACCCATGCCCGGCATGAAGACCAGGATGTCGCCCCGCTCGCCGGTGTTGATGATCCGTTCCACGGCCTCGGCGGCGAGTTCCGCGGGCGGGCGCCGGTCACCATACTCCGCCCAGTTGACGGTCACGGGAAATGCCCGGCCTTCCGACGCGAGGATGGGTGCGGCGGGCGGTGGAATCCGGTCCTTTGTCTGCGGCGTGGCGGCGAGATAGTTCGCCACCGGCTCGGCTTCCATGGTGGCGGACATCACCACGAGCTTGAGGTCGGGCCGCGTCGTGTTTTGGAGCCGCTTGGCGAGCGCGAGCGCGACGTCGCTCAGCAGGTTGCGCTCGTGGAACTCGTCGAAGATGAGCACACCGATGTCGCGGAGCTCCGGATCGTCCTGCAGCCAGCGCAAGAGGATGCCTTCGGTGACGAAGCAGATGCGGGTGCCCAGCGAGGTGCGGTCCTCAAAGCGGATCTGGTAACCGACTTCGCCGCCCAGTTTCACGCCGCGCTCCCAGGCCACGCGGGCGGAAACGGTCCGGGCTGCCACCCGCCGGGGCTGGAGCACGACGATGCTTTTGTTCCCGGCGATGCCGGCGTCGAGCAGCATCTGGGGCACCTGCGTGGTCTTGCCGGAACCGGTGGCGGCGACCAGCACGAGCTGATTGCCGTCGCGGAGCGTGCGGAGCAGGTCGAAGTGAAGCTGCCAGATCGGCAGTTCGCGCGGGTCCATGGAGCGCTGGTCAGGTTGCGGAACTCAGGCGCCGCGGGTCAGCGCGAGCAGTGCCACGAGCGTCAGCACGCTGACGATCAGGGTCATCCCGGCGGGCATGAACTTCTTGGTCTTCGCGAGGCGGACGCCCATGACCACGGCGACGAGCGCCGGCACGACCTTCGCGACGATGAGCGGGAGTGCGCCCAGGGCCACGGCTGCCAGCGGGATTGCAAAGCCCACCGACATGATGAGTGAAACCTTGCTGCCGGCCTTGAGAAAGCCCATGAGCCCACCGACGACGAGCAGCGCGACGTAAATCCAGACCACCGTTTGCCAAGTCATGAGGCGGCCAGCGTAGCGGAGCCGGGCACGGGGGGAATCAGGAAACATGAACGGCCGGAAGACGTGCGGCCCGAAACGCAGTGGCGGAAAAGTGGTGCGCCCGCCGCGATTCGAACGCGGGACCATCCGCTTAGAAGGCGGATGCTCTATCCAGCTGAGCTACGGGCGCAAACCGTTTAACTAAAGGCACTTAGAACGACTGCAATTTAGCGTTTGACCGTCTTTCACCACTTGTTTTCTATCCTGCTCGAAAGAGTATGAGCGCAGATGGGAAAACGAGGGACAAGTTGTGGCAAAAGGCTTCACACGCTGGACTGATTCGTTACGTGCCGAACGGCACCTACTATGCCCGCTTCAAATCCGCCGGCAAGCTCGTCTGGCGTTCCCTAAAGACCGAGACCCTGACCGTCGCCGTTCTCCGGTTGGGTGACCTCCGGAAACAGGAAGCCTCCCGCGTCGCCAAGTCGGACCAGATTCAGGGCGGGCGCCTGACGCTGGCCGATGCCGCCAAGATCCACATGGAGCGCATGGAGGCTCAGCCCAACCTGAAGCCCCGGACCAAAGCCTACTACGCCGAAGTCCTGAAGCGCATGGTCAACGACTGGCCCGGCTGGCAAAAGACCGACTGCGGACACGTCACCAAGGCGGACTGCCTCGCGTGGGGCGGCCGGCTGGCCAAGGTGGCGGCGCCATCGGTTTACAACCACGGGGTTTCCCTCCTGCGGCACATCTTCGAGGTGGCCGTCGAAGTGGGCGCCCGATACGACAACCCGGCCAAGCTGGTCAAACGGGCCAAGGTGACTCAGAAGCAACTGACCCTGCCGGAGCCGGACCAGTTCGCGGCCTTCGTGGCGTCCATCGAATCGAGCGGGAGCGGTTGGTCCCGCCCGTGTGCCGACCTGGTCCTGTTCCTCGCCTACGGCGGCTTCCGCAAGACCGAGGCGGCCAACGTGACTTGGGCGGACGTTGACTTTGAGCAGAAGAAAATCCGCGTCGTGGGCGACCCGGAAACCGGCACCAAAAACGACGAGGTTCGACGGGTGCCGATGATACCGGAAATGGAAGCCCTGTTGCTGCGCCTCAGTTCAGAGCGGGCTGACGACAAGCCGGCCAGTCCGGTGATGCAGGTGAACGAGGCACAGAAGGCGATGGACCGCGCCGCCAAGATCGTCGGGATGAAACGCATCACGCACCACGACTTGCGCCACCTGTTCGCCACCCGCTGCATTGAGAGCGGGGTGGACATCCCCACCGTCGCCCGCTGGTTGGGGCACAAGGACGGCGGCGCGTTGGCGATGAAGACCTACGGGCACCTGCGTGACGAGCATTCCGCGCAGATGGCGCAACGAGTGACGTTCAACCGGCCCGTGGCCGACGTGATACCGATGGGGGCGACCGCATGAACCTCGACGAGCTGGCGCACGGGCTGGACTGGCAGGGCGAAGACCTGACGGGCTGGTATCTGTCGGAGAAGTTCCGGGGCATCCGGGCTTGGTGGGACGGTTCCCAACTGTGGACCCGTGGCGGCAACGTCATCCCGGCCCCGGCAGAGTTCACCAAGGCGCTTCCCGGGGGCGTCCCCCTCGACGGTGAAATCTGGGCCGGCCGGGAACCTATCGAAACCAAGGCGAGGCTGGCCGCCCGATTCGGTGGCCGCCATTGGACGTCAGCCGTTCGCTTCGTGGCCTTCGATGCTCCGCAGGCTTCCGGCGACTGGCTTGACCGTATGGCGGCGGCAAAGCGCGCGTTGGCGGGTTGCTCTGTGGCTGAGGTTGTCGCCGTCACGCTCTGCGAATCCAACGAGCACGCGGTTGCACTCATGCGGGAAATCCAAGCGGCCGTCGGCGAGGGCATCATGGCTCGCAGGCCCGGCGTGCCCAATGTCTCCGGACGTTCTCGCGACATCCTCAAGATCAAGCGCGAACCGGTGCCGACCAGACCGACCACAACTTTCCGTTTCGAGTTCGCTTTATGAAACCCAAGGCCACAAACGACAAACTGCTGTCGAGACTTCAACTCTGCCAACTCGCGGCCACGCTGCACAAAGGGGGCGAAGTCCACCGCAACAACGCACGAGGATTGATCGCGCAGGCCGACATCCTGTGGGAAGCGTCGGGGAAGTTCATCGAGCACAAGGCGCGGTTCGCGAACGAGCAGGCGCAACGGGAGCAGCGGGACCGGGAGCTTCACCAGCCGATCCCAACGCCCAAATCTTACCCCGTTAAACTCGACGAGTTCATCCGGCTGATGATGCCGAAAATGACCGAGACGGACCGGATGGAGAAGCTGCGTCAGTTCATCCACGAGCGGCTTCCGAGGGATTTGGCTTGGATGGCCGGCGATATGCGAACAACTGGGTTCACACCCGCGACGCTTGAACAGGTGAACGAAAGATTGGAACAAATGCGGACACCGGGTTTGGCTCGTGGCAGCTATGAAATGACGGCCGGCAATTTCTTGGACTGGGCGGATACTAAGTCAAAGGCGGCCCGTGCTGATCGCGCGCTGGCAGGTGCCAATGGTAAAAAGGCAAAAGCTGAAGCCGCCAAGGCTGCCGCAGAAGCCGAGAGTAGAAAACGACAGAACCGGCCTTGACGACCTGACGAGCGCGAAAACTGAAATCAAGCAACCCGCCGTGTGCCAACAAGCAACGGCGGGTTTCCTTTTAGCACGGAGGCTTCGCCGACAAGCACGCAGGACGTGCGCGCAAGCAGCCTTGGCGGCGTGGGGATAGCTGGGATGTGCCTGATAGCCTTTGGGCGAAATGAATAGGCTAGAAGACAAAGCAGACCAGCCAAAGCCAACAATTCCACGGCTCGCCTACACGGTGCCGGAGTCCGCGACTTCCATCGGTTGCAGTGAGGTGACGATTTACAGACTCATTGCACGCAAGAAACTCCGCGCCGTCGGGTGCCTCCGCCACAAACTGATTCCGGCCGAAGAACTCCGCCGGTTTCTGAGCGAGGAGGCCGTGTGAAAGGCGTCTCCGCTTCCACCAAGCGCCTAGTCGAAAAGCTCCCGCGCGAGATCGTCCACAACATCCTGTTGCGGCATTACGGCGAGTGGGGGGCTTGGCTCCCGCGCGCTGACAGGCCCAAGCCGACGGGAGGCGGGCGAAGTGAAAGCCGGTGAATCAGGGCAAAAAGGAGGGCGCCCATGAGCGCCTTTTTGTTTCCCATCTACGTGCTCAGCGCCCCCGGTCCTGAACTGGACAGACTCGAAGCCCTTACCTCGTGGTGTGCCGTTGAACGGGGAAAGGAGTTTCTAAGCAAGCAGGATGAAGACAAGGCGGCGACCATCTACGAGGACATGGAGCTCCACCAACGGCCTTCCGGAGCCCCTGCCTCGTTCGATGAGGCAACCGAGGAGGCCCGTGTGGCTGTGGTTGGGATGAAACTGTTGGGAATGAATGGTGGGGCGGTGCCCGAGATCATTCGAGATTACAACGAGGTGAAAACACACATTGCCCACATGACCTCCGCCTATGGCAAGCCGTCGTCCGTCATGATCCACACTAAACTCGTGTGGGAGCGGATAAGAGCATTGCGGGACTCCGTTGCAACGGATTTACCGGAGCGGTGCTTCAAGGTGCTGGGTGCCGTGAACTGCATCCTTGGCGACAAGGAAGAGCCGGTCATCGCGCGCCGGGACCAGATTCGCGCCCTGTCGGTCGGGCTCAAAAGTTCCAAAGGCTTTTTCGGAGAAGGCGGCAATCCGCTTCCCAAACAGTTGGCCGAACTTCGGCGGGTCAGCAAAAACGCCAGCCTTGCCGTTCCGACAACCCAGCAACTTCGGAACGATCTGAAGCACCTGGAGGTGCGCCAACTGATTCAATCAATGCATGTATCCCGCAGGGACACGGCTTATTTCCGACCAGCAAAAACGACCGAGGACGTGGCCATTGCTTGGTTGACGAAGCGGCTGGCAGCAAAGCAGCGCCGGGACGTGTTTCAGAAGAAGGTGCTGGCCATCCGAAAGGACTTCAAGTGAGGGAACCACTCGACAGCCACTCGACAACCACAGTCACAACCACAGTCACAACCACAACCGGAACCGCTAACATAAAGCCTCTTCCATAAAGCCTGTTTCATAAAGCCTCTTAAAAAAGCTCTCCAACACGCTTCGCGAGTATTTTTCTCAGAATGAACCGAAACCGCATTCCACTTGAACTAGAAGATTCAGTCGCCTTCCTCGAATCGTTCGCCGCCAAGTGGCTGCCCACGTTGTGCGATTCGCTTTGGCTCGTTGCTTGGTTCGCGGCCGTGGCACTTCACCGATGAACCACGAAACCGAACAGGGCGAAGGGCGGGAAAAACTCCGCATACGCTCGCAAACCGCAGACCAGACCAACCTGAACCAAGCAACATGAATCCAACTCTGACAGTCACAGACCACGAACTCGAAGCGCGCATCGCCGAGCTTTGAAGCCAAGGCCACTACGTCCGCGCGATGGAAGTCGTGAACAAGTGCAACGGATTGTGGCGCCTCACCGTTGAACACGGACCCGCCCAACCCGAGCTGGCACCATCCGCTGCCGTCACACTGCCGACGAATCAGGATGCAACCTTGAGGCGTATAGGAACGGCGCGGGGCCATCCTGAAGGTCGGTCAGACTTCCCCGCAGAACTTCAAGGAAACCTGTTAACGCCCCGCTTTCCGTGGCTGGTAACGAAAGAGCACCCCGTCCCTATAACCAGCCCCAAACGTTAAAAACGCGCCGACATGAAAAACCAGACCTCATTACCCGTTTTCGATTCCATCTCCTCGTGCGCCGGGGCAACGGGGATACCCGTGCCGTCTCTGCGCAAGTGGAAGCGCGCCGGATGCCCGGCGTTTCAGGCCAGCCGTGTGTCCCTCGCGGTCTTGCTCGAATGGCTCTTCACCGGGGACCACAAGGACAGCGGCGTTGACTGGCCGTTGCGGCTGAAGAAAGCACAGGCGGAACGCGCGGAACTCCAGTTGGCCAAGGACCGCGAGACAGTGGTTGAGAAAGCCGACGTCATCGCGCAAGTGCGCGAGCTGAACGCGAAGGCCCGCGCCGTGCTTCAGCAAAAGCTGGAAGTCGAATTGCCCGCCCGGTGCGCAGGGCAGCCGGCCAGCGGCATCTTGCGCGAGGGCAAGCAGGTGCTCCGCGAGGTGTGCGACATCCTGGGGAAGGTGGGAGCATGAGCGATACCCCCGACCATGATTTTGACTGCGAACTCCGCTTCAAAACGAGCTGGGTTCCCACGCCGGCAAAGGAACTGACCGCCGCCGAACAGATCGAAGACGCCCTTGTTGAAGGCGGACTACCCCCGGCAGCGGTGCCCGCGTGCGTTGCGCGTCTGGAGGAAATCGCCAACGACCTTGCCATCGGCCGCGCGGCGGATTTCGTCGGCTGCATGGTGCGGGCCCTCGACGGCACGGCCGCCGGCGTCGCCCTGTCGCGAGCCATTCTTGGCAGCGGTGGCGAAACCGTTCGTGACGCTGCTGTCCGGGCCGGCGTGTCGCACCCGGCGTTGATCAAAAGTCAGCGAAAAATCAGCGCGCGACTGGGGGGGTTACCAACCAGCCCAATAGTGACGATTCATGACCAAGCCGGGGGGGGCGCGAGTGCGTGCTCCTCCGGCCCTTCCTAAAATGAAAAAAACGATTTCGATGGCCGTCTTTTCGGCCCTCAACAAGCGCGACAAAACGGACTTCCTCCGGTCCGGTGGCCAAGTCGCCGACAAGTCCGCACCGACCAACAGCGGCGCCCAGAAGACCGCATCGCGCGTCCACCAAGAGCAGCGGGCCCTTGGGCTCCTACGCCGGGCCGGCGCTGGCTGCGATGACCTCTCGCGGCTGGAAATCACCGACCAAGGGCTCGCGGCCCTGGCCGGCACCGTGGGCAGCTACGAACGCAAGCTTGGCGCCAGCCACGGCACGGCAGCCCGCGCAAAGGTAGTTGACCACATGCTCGGAACCCTCGCCGGCCGCACCGGGGGCGCCCATGCCGTGCTGGTCGATCTTGGCATCCACACCCCTTCAAAACCCACCAACTGATGAAAACCTACGTTCACCCGTGCCGTGCCGCTGACGTTGAAAACGTCCGTCCCGACCGAAGGCTTTGGCTTCACGAAAACGCGCCGCTGGCCTTTCAAATCACCGGAACGGAGGCGTCATCCCACTTTGAGCGGCTGGCCACAGACGGGATCAAGCGGCTGCCGGAAGCGCACCTCCAGCCGGCATTGGATGCCGTTGGTTACCGGGCGCAAGTTGTCGCCTACGAGCTTCCGACCGGGATGGCCAACGCCAAACTGTTTCGCGACGAGGCCGCCTTGGCGTGGCGCAAAGTTCGGCTCGAAATCAATTCGCCTGAACCCGAACGGCTCCTTGCGCTTATCAATCGGGCAGTTTCGATGGAAGTCGCGGCGGACGCCTTCGAGAAACGAGTGATCCAACCGCTTCAGGCCGAAATCGCCGCGCTTGAGGCGGACGTTCTGGCCCACTGCGAGCAGCACGGCAACACCGTCGTTGCCGCCGCGGAAAGGTTCGGCAGCAAGCTCCGCAAGCTGGTCGCCAAAGAGGAAGCCGCCGAGGCTGCGCAATGAACGGAACCCACACCCACCCGCGGCCCGCCGTTTGACGCTCGCCACGAATCAAAACGCCGTGGCGAGGCTCTTGGAGCGTCGGAATCAGGACGCGTTTGTTTTCCGAGAACGCGACGGTGTCATTTTCCAAAACAAATCTCAGGATACATCGAAGCAGGTTGCCATTCGAGGCTACCCTGTTGAATCACCAATGTCTCATCGGTCAGCCTCCCTGATTGGTAAAAGCGGCGCATTTCGTTCAAGGCGTGCGGTCCTGAATCCTTGCCATCCATCGAGAAAAAATATGGGCGGGAAACTGGCGGCGAGGGTGCAACTCCCTGAGGAGGAGCGGGCGCTGGCTGCGTTGCCGGTGCGGCCTTCTTTCCTTCGGCGGGAGTTTGATTCAAAGCCTCAATCTTCTTACGTGCGAGGTTGATGGCTTCAACAGCTGTTGATCCGACAAGAAGCACGGCGCTGATGAGGAAAAGGATGAATGCCTCAATTTCGTGAATGGCGCTCTTGGAAGCGGCGAAAATCACGAAGCCACCAAAGAACGCCAGGTTGGAAAGCAGGAATAGGACGAGCGGCATGATCGTAAAGTGTGGCGGTCGCCGCTGGCACGCTAGAAAGAATTGTCACCCCCAGCGACCAGCTTGGCGAACACCTCTTCATCCTCGGCGGCGAAGAAAACCGCAAGGTGAGGCGTTTGAACCTCGGGGAAGGGCCGGGGGAAATGCGGGTCCGTTCTGCTTGTTGTCTGCTACGGGTTGCGGCTCCCACGGAGCGGCTAGCGCACCACGGCCCGGTAGAACCTGAACTGCTGGTCCGATTCAGGCGCGAGAAACGAAAAGGGGAAATTGGTCGGGAAGACCGTCGCCAAAGGAATCCAAGGGCCGGTCAGGATGTCTGCGGCCTCGATCCGGTAGCCGCTTCCGGTGGTTCCGGTTTCAATGGTGAGAGCCGGGCGAAGTCGTGCCAAGAGAGTTGCGGGTTCGGGCGGTGCTAGCGGTTGAGAAACATAGACGCGGGCGACATTGGTATCGGGCTGCGGCTTCGTGCCCACTGGCGGCAGGAGACGGCGGCCAAGCGCCAGCGTTCGATTGGCACCGCTAATCAACGGTGTTGTTAGGTTAAACTGGGCGCCGGGAATGTTTAGGTCAACTTGGTGGTCAACCCACGTAAGGCCGTTCGTCGATTCAAAGAAAAAGTTCCCCCAGGAGTGAGAGAACAGCCGCTGCCCATCGGATCGGATTTGGCCATTCCGCCAAAAAGGGCTTGGCGAGAAGGTGGTCCATGCTTCGCCATTGGTGGAAACCGATATTGCGGCATTGGTTTTGTTGACCAATACCCAGTTGCCGTTCAGGTGGGCAATCGAGATAAAGGCAGGCCACCCCGGAGCCGGTTCGAAATGGGTTCCGTCGAATGACTGGAGGACTTCACCGGCCGCGGTAGGGTTCCCGGTGGCCAACTGTGTCAGGAAACGGTCGTGGCAGAAAACAACCTGCCGCTGCGCCACCTTGTTGCCGTCAGTCAAATCACCAACAAGCCTCGGCCAATCATTGGTAGTTGCCACCTCCCAATTCTGGCCATCGGCAGAAGCCAACATGACGTGTTCTGGCTGCAATGGCCCAAAGTTCGAGCCGTGAATCCAGAACTTGCCCAGACCGTAGGTGAGGGAAACGACTTCCCCTTGATACGGCAAGCGCCTTGCAATCCACGCTTCTCCGTCGCCCGACGAAACAACGGCCTGTTGCTCCCCCGAGCCTACGACCCCAACGAACAAGCCGTTGCCGGCGGCAAGTTGCCGAATGGCCTCCTCACGGGTTCGTTTCCAGACCAAGCCGTCCTCCGAAGTGAGGGTTGCGGCGTTGGGATTGTTGAGGCTGACGACGAACCGGCCGTTGGCAAAGATTCCGTCGTTCCATGTCGTGTTCGTGACGGCAAGTTGGACACTCCAGAAATCCAGCGGGGCCGCGATGGCTGCGGTGCCAAGCAGAAGGAAGGAAACCAGTGTGGCTTTCATGGCATTGAGTGAGTGCAACGCTACCCCCGGCACAACGGCTTCGGCACCGAAAATCTTGAGGCACGCGCCAAAGAAAGCCGGCGATGGCAACGCGACCGTTCGCCTACGGCATTCGGGATAGGGCATCCGCCCGTTCGTCGGTTTCGATTTTCAAACCCGTTTTCTATACCGCTGCCCTGCATTTGAGGAAAAGTGGGGCCAAATGGGAAATTGATTACACTTGATAACATTCTAAAAAGCCAATGTTTGCAGGGGTGGGAACGGTTGGGCGCAAATGGGAAAATGGCCTGCTTGATTTAGAAGGCGGATGCTCTATCCAGCTGAGCTACGGGCGCACTGGCGCCCGCTTTGTTCACGCGGGAGCCGGTCTTGGCAAATCCATTTTGCGTTTCCCGGGGCCCCGGCCCTGTCGCGGCGAACCGGCCGGCGTGGTGGGGCGACGTGCCGGGGGGTAGGGTTCCGGACGGGCGCGCGGGATTCTGTCCGCAATCAGGTCAGTTCTTGGGAGTGAGGCGCTTCACCCGGATGGCGCGGTAGCGCACGAACTGCCGGGTGAAATCACCACCGCCGTGGACTTGCAGGGCGATGCCGCCCGTCGCTTGGTGCCGGACCTCCTTCTCCTGCCACTCCATGAGCTTCACGCCGTCGATCCAGGTGGTAATGTGCGGCGGGTTGTTTTCGATCCGGGCCCGCAGTTCGTTCCATTGGCCATGGCGCCAGAAATGGGGCCAAGCGTCCGGCAGGACGGGCAGGGGCACGGGCGGCTCGCCGGTCGGTTGGTCGGTGATCTCCGTGACCTTGTCCTTGAAGCTGAAGTTCCGCACGTGGGGTTTGCCGCCCAAGCCTTCGCCGTAGATGCCCATGAGATTTCCGTCGGCGTGATAGTCGATCATCGCCTGCCAGGCCTTGCCGTCCTCCGTGCTGCGCAGGAAGAGGCCGCTGTCGGGGCCGAAGTCATTCTTCATCTCGAGCTTCACCTCGAAGTCACCGAACGGCTCGTCCGTGATGATGAGGCCGCCGTTCCCCTTGAGGTCCTGCGAACCCACGATGGCGCCGTCCTCGACGACCCACCGGCCACCGCTCCGGTGCTGGCTCGCCTGGCTGTGCCCGGTTTTTGCGCTGACATGCCAGCCGGCGAGCGACTTGCCGTCGAAGAGGGGGACAAAACCGTCTGTGCCGCTCTCTTGGGCGGCCACGTGGCAATACGAAAAGACGGTCAGGGCGACGGCGGACAGGCGGTGTTTCATTCCCTGAATTAGGGCGCTGAACGTCCTTGTTGGTTCAAGGTGAATCCGCGGCGTCTGGCGCCGGCAAATCCGTTTTGCGCGGCGGTTGCTTCCGCTTTCGCCACCGGTAGCTTCCGCCGCGTGATTGAGACGCCCGTTTCCAACGCCGCGGCCCGCGCCGACGGCCGCCTTACCGACCAGCTTCGGCCACTCCGGTTCCAGAACCACATCGCGCCGCATGCTTCAGGTTCGACCCTGATCGAATGGGGCAACACCCGCGTCATCTGCGCGGTCACTGTCGAGGAGTCGGTGCCGCGCTGGATGAAGGAGCAGAAGGTCGAAGGGGGGTGGATCACGGCGGAGTATTCCATGCTGCCGTATTCGACGCTTGGCCGGAAGAGCCGTGACATTTCCAAGATGAAGCTCGACGGCCGCACGGTGGAGATCCAGCGGCTGATCGGCCGTTCGCTGCGGGCGGCGCTGGACCTGAAAAAGGTTGGGTCGCGGACGCTGTGGATTGACTGCGACGTGCTCCAGGCCGACGGCGGCACCCGCACGGCCAGCATCACGGGCGCCTTCGTTGCGCTCGGACTCGCCATCAAGAAGCTCCAAACCGAGGGCAAGCTGACGGAAAGCCCCATCACGTCGCCCGTCGCTGCGGTCAGCGTGGGCGTCGTGGACGGCAGGCCGCTGCTGGATCTGAACTACGTCGAGGATGCGGCGGCGGAAGTGGACATGAACCTGGTGATGAACGGCGCCGGCGAGTTCATCGAACTCCAGGCCAGCGGCGAGGAGGCCACCTTTGGCGATCGGCACCTGGCTGATCTGCTGCAGTTGGGCAAGGGTGGCATCCGGGAATTGCTCGTCCTCCAGAGCCTGGCCATCAACGAGTGAAAACCCGGCTGTTCTTCCTCCGCCACGGCGAAGTCGAAACGCGCTACCACCGGGTGTTTGGCGGTCGGATCGACATGGAACTCAGTGAGCACGGCCACCAGCAGGCGGACCGGCTGGCGAACTGGCTCGCGCGCCAGCCATTCGACGCCGTCTATGCCAGTCCCATGCGGCGGGTGCAGCTCACGCTGGAACCGTTCCGCCGCCATTTCCCCGGCGAGGTGACGGTGCTGCCCGGCCTGCGGGAGGTGGATTTTGGGGACTGGACCGGTCTAGGCTGGGACGAAATTCAGCAGCGCTTTGGCGTGTCCGCCTTCGACTGGCTGCATTTGCTCGAGCGCAACCACGTGGCCGGCGCCGAAGCCATGCCTCACTACCACGACCGCATTTCGCAGTGTCTGGAAATCATCCTGCGCGAACAGGTCGGCAAGACGGTCGCTGTCTTCTGCCACGGCGGGGTTATCCGCATGGCCCTTTCAATCCTGCTCAAGCAGCCGTTGTCGTTCTTCGAGCACGTCGAGGTGGACTATGCGAGCGCGACCTGGGTGGATCTCGGTGAAGTGAAGGCCGGCCGGGCGCGGACCGAAATCCAGTTGCTGAACTTCACCCCTTGGCGCGACCTGCCCTGAACCTTCCCATGTCTGACCCCTATCCGTTGCCCACGCCCGACGCTCCCCTGCGCCAGATCGCCATCACGACGAACCCCGGCGCCGAGGACGCCGTCGCCGCGCTGCTCGAACGCGAGTTCGGCCAGACGCCCTCCGTCTACACCGACGCGGACACCCTGGTCACGACGGTGAGCGTCTACTGGAACCTACCCGACGCCGACGTGACCGAAACCCGGTCGGCCCTGCGGGAAGGCTTGGCCGACAAGGAAGAGAACGGACTCGATGTGGCGCCGGGGCGGATCGCCATCCGCAAGGTCAAGGCGCGGGACTGGAGCGAATCGTGGAAGCGCCACTTCAAGCCCATCGAGATCGGCCGCTCGCTGCTGGTCAAGCCGACCTGGTCCAACCGTGCGCCCAAGGCTGGCCAGCAGCTCGTGTTGCTCGATCCCGGTTTGAGTTTTGGAACCGGTCAGCACGCGACGACCCACTTTTGCCTCTCGCAGGTGGCGAAGCTGCACCGGGCGAACGGGCGGCAGTCGTTCCTGGATATGGGCACGGGCTCAGGAATCCTGGCCATCGCGGCGGCGAAGCTGGGTTACACGCCCGTGAAGGCGTTTGATTTCGATCCCGACGCGGTGCGCATCGCGTCGGAAAACGCCGAACTGAACGGCGTCACGGCCGACCTCCACCTTACCCGGGCCGACCTGACCAAGCTGCCCCGCGGCTCCAAGGAGAAGTTCGATGTCGTCTGCGCGAACCTGATCTACGACCTGCTGATCGCCGAACGTGACCGCATCCTTGCACGGCTCGCGCCGGCCGGTTCGCTGGTGCTCGCGGGCATCCTCGCGACCCAGTTCAAGGCGGTGGAGAAGGCGTTTGCTGGGGCTGGGCTGAAGCTGGTCACGGCCAAGACGGACAAAGAATGGCGCTCGGGCCTGTTCCGGCGAAGAGGATAGGATTCTGGAATCCAGGAAGACAGGAAGGACAAGATCGTTTCTTCCACTCCTGCTTTCCTGCTCTCCAGATTTCCGGTTTCAAGCCCGGCCTACGCGGGCGCCTTCACCGCCTTGAACATGGCCAGACACTTCAGGCGCTGCTTTGCGTGATCCACGATGGGGGCGGGATACTTCGTGCGGGCCAACAGCAGCGGATTCTCCCAGGGCTGGTGGACCAGCTCGTCCGGCACATCGCGCAGTTCCGGAATCCACCGCCGCACGAACTCACCCCGCGGATCGAACTTTTCGCCCTGCGACACCGGGTTGAAGATGCGGAAGTAGGGCGCCGCGTCGGTGCCGCAGCCGGCGCTCCATTGCCAGCCGCCGTTGTTCGCGGCGAGTTCGCCATCCACGAGCTGCTGCATGAAGTAGCGTTCGCCGCGCTGCCATGAGATAAGCAGGTCCTTGGTCAGGAACATCGCCACGATCATGCGCAGGCGATTGTGCATCCCGCCGGTCGCGTTCAGGCAGCGCATGGCGGCATCCACGATGGGGAAGCCGGTCTGGCCGGCGCCCCAGGCGGCGAACTGCGCGTCGGTGCCGGACCATTTCAGGGCGTCATATTCGGGCCGGAAGCTGCGCTCGGCGACATGCGGGAAGTTGGCGAGGATCTGCTGGTAAAACTCGCGCCAGATCAGCTCGGTTTCCCAGACGTTGCACGCCGTGTCGCGTCCCGGCGGGGCCTGCTCACGGGCGGCGAACAGCTTCGCGAACACCGTGCGGATGCCCACCGTGCCGAACCGCAGGTGCGGTGACAGCCGCGACGTGCCGGCGTCGTCGGCCGGGAAGTTGCGCGCCGTGTCGTAGTCGTAAACGCGGGCGGCGATGAACTGCTTAAGCGCTTCCAAACCGGCATGTTCGCCGCCGGCGGGCAATTGCTGCGTAGACGGATGGCCGAGCTTCGAACTGTCCCCAGGCAACGGCAGCGAATGCGTCGCCTCGGGCACGGGCACCTTCGCGTGTCCGAGTTTCGGGACGGGCGCGGCGACGGGTTTGGCGCGCCACGCCTTCGCGTAGGGCGTGAAGACGGTGTAGGGTTCGCCGACCTTCGTGAGCACGTCGCGGCCTTCCCAGATCACGCTGTCCTTGAACGACTCGAAATACACGCCGGCCTCGTAGAGCGCGCTGGCCACCTTGCGGTCACGGGCGATGGCGTAGGGTTCGTAGTCGCGGTTGGTGAACACGGCGTCGGCCTTCACGGTCCGGGCGAGCTTCACCAGCTCCTCGTGCGGCGTGCCGTGCAGCAGGATCAGCCGGTGGCCGAGCGCTTCGAGGTTTTTCCGGAGCGACTCCAGCGTCGACAGCAGGAACGCGACGCGGGCCGCCCCGCTGTCGGGGGCGGCGAGGATCGCGTCGTCGAGGATGAACACCGGCACGACGCACTGGCCGCGCGTGAACGCCTCGTGCAACGCCACGTTGTCGGAAATGCGCAGGTCGCGCCGGAACCAATGGATTACGGTGTGCATCGGCGGGGCAGGGTAGCACGGAACGGCGGGCGGCAAACTGGGGCGGTGGGGATGCTGGAGGTCAGGGGTTCCAACGGAGATTGGTCAGGCTGGCCATGGACCGAAACTCGGAATGCCCGTCAACGAAGCCGACCGCGACGCCTCGGGCGTAACTGTCCTTGGGTTTGCCCATCAGTTCGCGCCCTCCGCTGGCGTTTGCAGCCGGCGATTGCAGTTCAAACACGAGAACGGCATTGCTGGCTACCTCGTCGAGGCGCTTTCCGGCTATGGCCGAATTGAGTCCGAGCCGATTGGTCTGATTCAGGAGCGAAGCGGGCATTGGGTTATCCCAGAAGCCCCAGATCAGGAATGGCGAGGATTGTCCTGCCCAGTTCGTTGCGTCGGGAAAGCGTCCGCCGTTGGCCTTGGCCGCCTCAATCACGGCGAGAGTATGGACTACAGCGTAGTTCATGCGGTTGCCGGCGTCGCCCTTGGTTCGGACCGCTGAAAATGCTGGTAGCAGCATCCCAGCGATTTCGAAACCTGTGATTCCAACTGCAATCAGAACCAGCAGGCGCCCTTTCAGCTTGCCGTGACTGCTTCCGATTTCAGACCAGGCCTTTCCGCTGCAAATCAAAGCCCCGATGGCGCCAAGGCCGGTGCAGGCGAGCAAACTCAATGCGAGCGCGGTAATGGCCCACGTCGAAGTCTGAACCGCTGGTGACTGGCATGTCCCAGAACTATTCGCAGGCGGAAATTGTTGAGAGCCTTCTGCCATTGGCATTGATTGGACCGAGCGGTTCGAATTTCCGCATCCGGAAAACACTACTTCGCCGCCTTCAGCACTTCATCCAGCACGCGGTAGGCTTGCTGGCGTTGTTCGGGCGGGAAGCGGTGCTGCGAGTCGGGATGTTCGACGGTGATACTGGCCGTCACGCCGGTTTGCCGGGCCAGTTCGTGCGCTTCGGTGACCACGCGGTCCACGCTCCGCCAGCGGAAGTTGGAGTCGCCGAGCGGGGCGTTCACAAAGACGTGGCGCGGGGCGATGGCGGCGAGCACCTGCGGGAAGTCGAACGGGATTTCTGTCAGCCGGCCGCGGTAGCCGGCGAGGCGCGGCATGTAGCGGGTCCCGCACCAGCCGCGTTCGGGCTGCCACACGTCGTCGCGGCCGTCGTAGTAGTCGCGGAACGAGTCGAAGCCGCAGCTCGTCACGACCACGGTCAGGCGCGAATCGAAGGCGGCGGTAAACAGCCCGTTGTGCCCGCCGAGGGAATGGCCGACCGAACCGAAACCGCGATTGGTCGCCACGCAGGGCAGGGACGCCAGCAGGTCGAGCCCGCGCGAGTTGTCCCAGATGGCCTTCATGGTGCCGCTGGCGTAGCCCTTGAGGTCGGGCGCGTAGTTGGCGAGGTGCGGATACGGCGGGGCGAGCACCACGTAGCCGCGGCGGACGAGTTCGACGCCGTATTCGTCGTCAGGCGAATTGCCAAGTCCCACGACGACTTTCTGGCCGGCGGCGTGGGTCTGGTGTAGCCCGAGCACGGCGGGGAAGGCGCGGTTGCGGTTGGTCACGGCGGCCGTGGGCAGGAGCAGGTAGGCGGGCACGCGGGCGCCGGGTTCGCTCTGGTAGCTGAGCCATTGCCGCACGTAGCCGTCGCCGGGAACCGTCTCGTCGATCCGCACGTCGAGGGCGACGCGGCGTTCTTCCGGTGGGAACGGCCCCATGATCTGCTCAATTGCCTGACGCCATTCGGCCGCGCTGGGGGCGGCAGCCGCGGCAAAAGCAGCGGCAAGCAGCGGGGCGAGCGAGACCAGCCAGCGGAACCGGGAGTGCATGGCGACGGAATGCGCGAATTCGCCGGCTAAAACCAGCCGGAATTCGCCCCGGTGGCGCCCTCAAAATTGGCTGTTATCGGGGCCCGAATGACCCGAAATCGGGTGCCGTGTGAGAGTTGAATGAAGGCGGTATATCTTTAAAAAACAGCCTGAAAACTGAGTTTCTGGTCACCAGAGCGAGAAGTCAGGGCGGCGTGAATTCTCCGTGCCACGCGGTTCTGAAAACGAGACCGCCAAAACCGCTGCTATAGTCTTGGCGAGACGGATCAAAACACTTTAGCCGATGGTTGTCGGCAACCGGAAGGATGGGGGTTCTGAGGGTTGCCGGCAGCCCGGCCAAGCGGAGATCGGTTTCAGCGATGCGGGGAGCCACCCGGGTTCGGGGGGACGCAGCGGGTGGTCTCCCAGCACCGGGCCGGGGCGAAGGAAGCCTTGTGTGGGTGGTCGCTTCGGATTTCGGAATTGGGGGGATGCGGTCGGCGTTACCGCCAAAACGTGACCCGGGGGGCCGCGGAACTTGTTCCGCGTCGGGTCACGATACGCCAGGGGCCGTGCTTCGCGCACGGCCCCTATTTTTTGTGATTGGCTGAACTGGAACGAGGGCGGCCGGGAATCCGCAACCGCCTACTTGGCCGGAATCAGCTTCCAGACGCGGCCCTTGCCGGTGGTGAGGCTGTTGGAACCGTTCGTCAGCACGTAGAGTTCGCCGTCGGCATCCTGGCCGATGCCCGTGATGTAGCCTGGGTATTTTTGGCCGCCGAAGGTCGTGCCGGGAAAGGCCGTGTCGGCGACGATCTCGAGGCGCTCCACGGACCAACGTTCGCCGGCCTTGGCTGGGCGCTTCGAGGTCAGCAACACGCCTTGGGGGATGCCCCAGTTGCGCGACCAGTCGGCGAAGAGGTATTGGCCGGTGAGTTCCTTGAGCGCCTTGCCGCGATACACGTAGCCGCCGGTGATGCTGATGCCCTGCGCTTCGGGATCCTTCTGGGTGCCGACGACATGCTTGTAGGTGAGGATCGGGTCGAGCAGCGGTTCGCCGCGGGCGCCGACCTTGGGCGCGTTGGCGGGCGCCTTTTTGGGCGCCTTGGGGTCAAAACCCTCGAAGCCTTCGCGCAGGAACCAGCCGTAGTTGCCGCCCTTGGTGATGATGTTCACCTCTTCGTAAAGATCCTGGCCCACATCGGCGGCGAAGAGTTCGTGCTTGCCGCCGCGGTCGAACGCCATGCCCCAGATGTTGCGCAGGCCGTAGGCGTAGATCTCTGGCAGCCCCGCCTTGCCATCGGCAAAGGGGTTGTCGCGCGGGATGCCGTAGTATTTGCCCTTGGCCGGATGGTCCACGTCGAGGCGCAGGATCTTGCCGAGGTGGGTCTGAAGGTTCTGCCCGTTGCCGGTTTCGGGGCGCTTGCCCTGGTCATGGGCACTGCCGCCGTCGCCAACCGAAAGGTAAAGGTGCCCGTCGGGGCCGAAAGCCAGCCGGCCCGAGTTGTGGTTGTTGTAGGGCTTGTCGATTTCGAGCAGGACCTTCTCGGAACCGGGATCGATCCGCGGCGGCGAACCGGCGGGCAGGGTGAATTCGGCGACGCGCATCGTGTTGTCCCAATCGGCCGGGGCACCAGCACGGAGCGGGGCCGAGTAGGTGATGAACACCCGGCGGTTCTTCCCAAACTTCGGATGCAGCACGAGGTCGATCAGGCCGCGCTCGTCAAACGAACCGAGGGCGATCTTGGCGAGGCGGTTGGTCCAGTTGAGCAGCGGTTCCGGGGCCAGCTTGTCCTGACGGTCGAGCAGGCGAACGTAGCCGACCTGGTCCACCACCAGCTTCTGGCCGTCGGTGAAGGGGATCAGCGTGAGCGGCGACGTGAGGCCGTCGGCGACGAGTTGGAGGGAAACATTGGGTGCCTCGGCGAGCAGCGTCGGCAGACTGAGCACGCAGGAAAGGAGCAGCGCGGGAAATTTCATGGCGTTAAACGGCCGCGACGTTAGGCGGAAGCCGGGCGATGAAAAGCCGGGAGTTGGCCGTCACGGCAACGGCGTGGTCCGCGCTGCGGTCACCAGATGATACCAATCCGCGTGCGAGAGCGTGAGGGCATCGGCGGCGGCTGACGCTTGAATGTGTGCTGGGTCCACGGAGCCGACGACGGGCTGGATGCCGGCGGGATGCCGCAGAAGCCACGCAAGGGCCACCGTCTCCCGGCGTGCTTCGAGCGTTGCCGCCAGCCGATCCAAAACGGCGTTCACCCGCGTCGGGTCATATCCGCGCTGTCCCGGCAGCAGCCCGTGCACCTGCGAACCCAGCAGCCCACCCGCGAGCGGACTCCACGCCATCGGCGTGATCGTTTCGGCGAGGCATTGGTCCAGGGTGCCGTCCTCAAGGGCGGCGATCTGGAGCAGGCTGAGCTCGACCTGATTCACCGCCAGGGGCAACGGGCACAACCGCTGAAGAACCGTCACCTGGCTCGGACGAAAATTGCTGACGCCGAACTCGCGCACCTTGCCCGCATCGCGCAGGAGCACGAACGCGCCGGCCACCGCGTGCGGATCCATGAGGTAGTCCGGCCGGTGCAACATCAGCAGGTCAAGGCTCTCAACCCCCAGCCGGCGCAGTGACCCTTCCACGCTGTGGACGATGTGTTCGGCGCTGAAATCGTAGCGCACGGGCGTCCCGATGGGTTCACCGGCGCGACGGATGCCGCACTTGCTGGCGATGAGGACGCGGCTGCGGAGGCCCGGTGATTCCCGCAGGGCTTCGCCGAAGATTTCCTCGCAGCGACCGCCGCCGTAGATGTCCGCCAGATCGAACAGGGTAAACCCGGCATCCGCCGCCGTGTGAACCGCACGAATGCCGACGGCGCTGGTCGGTTCGGGCGGCTGGCCTTCCGAACCTGCAAGGCGCCAACAGCCATAGGCGAGGCGGGAGGCGACGAGCGAACTGCGACCTAGGCGGAGCGTTTTCATGCGGCAGCGGGAAAATGCGGGGCGCGCGCTCCGTTCGGAAGCGGAATCATCCTTTCGCCGCCGAGAACGACATCGCTCCCCTCGCAGGGAACCGTTACGGTTCTAAACGTGAACCGTCTGTGTGGTCTGCTTGCCGGCATTTGCCTGCTGTTCTTCCTTTCAGGGGAGTTGTGGGCCAAGCCGCCGGAAACGCGGCGGGAGGTGCAGCGGCACGGCGTCGTGTTCGAACAGTGGATTCGCGAATCCTTCTTTGGCGGCTATCAGCCAGCGGACTACACGCAGCGCTGGGACATTCCGGCGGCGGTGAACACGAACCACGGTGGCATCCCGGTGAATCCCAAGGCGGCGAAGTTCAACACGCCGGTGGACTTGGGCGACGCCTTGCGCCAGTTCGACATCAACGAGCCGTTCCTGCTGATCGTCGGATTTTGGAAGCAGGACGGCGAGGTGAAGCGCTTCGTGAACGTGCCGGCGGTGCGGGTGGAGCCGGAACAATGGCGCAAGCTGTGGGGGCCGGTTCAGCGGGCGGACCTCGAACGGCTCGACGCGCTGATCAAGGATACTTCCCGCGACGTGCTGGCCACACGCAAGGCGGCCCAGGCCCTGAAACGCCAGACGCCCTTTGCGGACGCCGTGATCCAGGTGAATCCCAAGATCGACGCCAAACAACGGCGGCTCCAATGCAGCCTGCGATTCGCCGATTTCTTCGACCACCTCGCACCAGATGCCGACCGGCGCGCGACCAATGTTCCGACGCTCTTCGGCCGGGTGTTGCCGGGTGAACTGATTTCGCCGCCGCGCGAGTTCCGGCGCGCGCCCTAGCCCGTTTGCGCAGCCAAGGGTCGCCGAGGAAGAGTCGCCGAGGCTGAGCGCTTTGAACGGGAACAGGCCTGCTTTCTCTGTGCCCACTTCAAGCCGGCGGCGAGGGCCGCGAGCGTCTGACGGAGGCGTTCCTTGCGGGTCTCGGGACGCTTGGCAGTGGACAGCCAGACCAGGTATTCGCGCTGATAGGTCGGCGCGAGGCGGCTGAAGCCATGGGCCGCAGCCCGGTTGCATTTCTGCACGAGGGCATCGCGGAAGAAGTCGGGCATCGGCCATTGCGTGCGTTGCGCCTTGGGCACGGGCGGCACCGTCGAATCGGCGTCCAGGGCAACCGCGGCGTGAAGCAGCGCGCACAAGGCGCCGCGGTTGAAACCGTCGAGCGTCGTCAGGCGCAGGCTGCGGATGTTCGTGTTGCTTTCGCCGCCGTCGGCGAACAGCCGCGCCGGGTCGGGCAGTTCGGTGCCACGGAAGTAGGTGATGCCAAGGTGCTGCTGGCACGCGCTGAGGCCGCACACCAACTTGCGGCCGGTGAAACAGAGCATGTTCCACTTGATCGACTCGGTGAGGTCCGGTTCCCAAGTCAGGATCCATTCGTGAACCCGCTCGGCCAAGGACCACGAAAAGTCGGGACAGGTTTCCAGCCATTCACGCGGATCACGGGTGCGGGCGCGGGAGCAGTCCATGGGGCTTCACGGCAGTTCAAAGGTGGAGACGACCGCCCGGTGGTCCGAAGGCCACGGAGTTACCACGAGGTCCGCGAACTTCGCCGATTCGCCGACGACTGCACTCTGCTTCACCGTCACCGAAGGGCCGCCAAAGAAAACGAAATCGATCCGGTCATGATGATCCTTGGGATCGTCCGGCTGAGTGGTTGGAGTCCACGTCACGCCGGGATTTGCGACTTCGTCCGGGAATCGCGTGCGGAACGAGTCCTTCAGTCCGGCGTTCACGACGGCGAGCGTCGAGGGATATTCCACCGCAACGGGGCAGCGGCCGGCCTTCGCGGCACGGGCGGTCCAGTCGAGGTGCGACGGTTCGTTGAAATCGCCGGTTAGGAAAACCGTTTCGCCGCGGGCCGGCGCCGGCTTCAGCTCGGCCAGCAACCGGTCCACTTCACCGCCCCGGGCCTTTCGGGCTTCGACGACGGCTTCGGCCGCAGTCTTGATGAACGGCGCGTCGCCATACGGGATGTCCAGCAACTGGTAGGGCTGATAGGGCGTATGCATCAGGTGGACGTTGAAGTGGGTGACGGTCCGCCCTGACGGCAGGCGCACGATGGCACCCAGCCGGCCGGGCGTGTTCGTGACGATGGGAAACCGGCTGGCGATGCCCGGGCTGGAGCCCTGTTCAAAGAAGTGCCAGCCCAGCAGTTCGGCGAGCTTGCGGGCGTTGTTCGGCTGACTGCCGTTGCGCTCGAACCCGTGGCTCTCTTGGAAACCAACCAGGTCCGCCTTCGCCGCGCGGATCACTGCGGCGCTCTGTTCCAGGGGCTGTTTGCCTGCGTCGCCGCCGTGCCAGAGATTGAAGGTCATCACCCGCAGCTCCCCGGCGGTGGTCGGCGAGGCGAGGAGCAGCAGCAGCGTGAGGGTGGTCAACCGGCCAAGCGGGAGAAACATGGCGGGAGATTGAAGCCCCTTCGGCCGGCCGCCAAGTCCGCGAACGCCGGACTGCGATTACGGCATCCAGTGGGGTGGGCGCTGTGGCGTGTTGCGCACGCGGTCCAGTTCCTGGGACTCAACCGTGTCGCCGAGGAGTTCGAGGCGTTTCTGGAGGCGCGAAATGGTTTTGCCCTGTTCGACGGCGACCGCGTTTAGCTCGTCCAGTTGGCGTTCCAAGTGGGCGATGTTGGCTTCGAGGCGGTCGAGGCGGTCGGTCAGTTCAGTCGGGTTCAAAGTTCGTCCTCCCGTTCGGAAAAGAAGAGTTGGTAGGCGCGGTCGTAGTGAGCCTCGGCGACGAAGACATGCATCTCGCGTCCGAGGTCGTCGGGGTCAGCGCCCAGTTCGGCGTCCGCAGTCGAAGCGGTGACGCCATGCTGTTCGAGCCACTCCAGCAACAGCTCGGTCTTAATGATCGCGCCGGTGAAGAAATGACGTTGCCCAGCGGGCGGCTGCGGTTTGAGCGGAGTCGGCAGGCTCATGATCCGTGCGTCGCCAACAGGGACTCAGCCGCAGCCCGCACGCTCTGAACGAGCTCCGGCGGCGCAATGACCTTGGCGGCCCCACCCCAACCCAATACCCAACGCTGGATTTCCACCAAGCTGCCCAGCTTGAGCCGCAGTTCCACACTGCCGGCCGGGAGTTCCTTGAGCTGCTGCGACGGGTGCCACCGCTTTTCACGGATGTAGTCGGCCACGCGTTCCTCGAAGCGGAGCACCACGGCGAACTCACCCTCGGTGGAGTGGATGCCAAAGCTGTCGCGCAGGCGTTTTTCCAGGGTGAACTTGGCGGGCCGGTCGAAGCGTTTGCCGGTCTTGGTCACCTCCACGATTCGGCCGGGAACGAACGTGCGGATGTCGTTTCGAAGGTGGTCGAAGGCGAAGAGATACCAGTCGCCGTTGACGTTTGCGAGGTGGTAGGGATCGACCGTGCGCTCCTCGGGCTGTTTGGAGCCGGGCTTGCGATAACGAATCCGCAACTGCTCCCGCTTCTGCATGGCTTGCGCGAGTGTCTCCATCACGGGGACGTTGACCACCGGTTCGGCGGTGGTCCGGAACGACACGGTCTGTTCCCACTCGGCGAGGTTGAGCGAAACCGTGCCGGGCAGGGACCGCTCCAGCTTCTTCAATGCGCCGACGAGCCGCTTTTCATAGGGCGTGCCGCGGTATTGTTGGAGCGCCTTTTCGGCGACCAGCAGCGCGAAGAGTTCACCCTCGGAAATCTGGAGCGTGGGAAAGGCGTCCACCTCCTCGGTGTAGTGGTAGCCATTGCGCTGGGCATTCCAGACGAGCGGCAGGCTCATGCGGTCGCGCATGAACTCGAGGTCGCGCTGGATGGTCTTGGGGCTGACCTCGATCCGGTGGGCGAGGGTCGAACAGTTGGGGAACTTGCCCGCCGCCAGCTCGCTGTGGATCTGCATCATCCGGTCGATCGGCGGACGGGTCTGGGGCAAATCGTGGGCGGAGCTCATGATGCGCGGGAGGTTCGGGCCTCTGGCAGGAACCGCAAGCGCCCGGAAAGCAGACGGTCCACAACTTCCGGACTACCACCAGGTAAAGCCCGGGTCCGGAGCGGGTCCGGTGTAGTTCCATTTCGAAGCTTCCGCCGGAAACCGGAAAAAGTCGGTGTGGCCGTCGCCCCAAAGCACGTTGAAGCGGTATTGGTTCTTAAAATTATGCCACTGGCTGGCGGCATCGTTCTTGTCCCGATCTGCCCACCATGGCCAGTCGCCCTGAACGAGCTTGTTCGACGCGCTGCGGGCAATCTCGCTGGTCTTGATCGGCTTGCCCTCCGGAGCGGTGGGGCGGGCCGAGTCGCCGGTGACGTGCTTCACCCGCAGGGTTTCCACGGCCCACACGGTCAGATAGCTGTTGCCCCAGGCGTCGTAACAGGACTTGGTGCCCTTCGGAAAGGTGCTCTTCCAGAGCGAGTCGCCCTTGTCGGCCGGGCATTTGAACGCCTCGTTGGCGGGCACATACCGGTTCAACGGGCGGTTCGTCGCGGCGGTCAGCCCACCGTGAAGATCAATGACGCCCTTTTTCCCGCCCAAGGTTCCCCAGTTGTTATAGACCGGGTAGCTGTCCCGGTTATCATCGGCATACATGTGCAGGCCAAGCCCCATCTGGCGCTGGTTGCTGTTGCAGCGGATGGTCAACCCCTTGGCTTTGGCCCGGCCCAATGCGGGCAGGAGCATTCCGGCCAAGATGGCGATGATGGCGATGACGACCAGCAGCTCGATGAGGGTGAACGCGTGACGACCGGAGCGGGAACAGGATGGGTGGAGAAGAGTCATGGCACGGCTTTCTGTGGGAACTTGGAAGGGGAATGCCGCATTCGTCGGGCGCGGTCAACCCCCGGCTCAGGCCGGGGTTCGAAAAAGGGGCTTGCCGGGGCAGGTCGGTTCCCTAGTTTGCCCCTGCCTGAGGCCGCGAGTGCGGCTTCGTTTTAGGCTGAGAAAAGACCGTTTAACGCACTACCTCACTTCTAACCTCCGTTGCCCTCCCGCAACGCGGTGGAGTAAGGCACGGAGTCTTCGCGCAGGGCCGCGCATCTACCTGGGTCCGGCAAGCTCCCGTTTTACAGTCGGTTGGTAAATGACCGAAACACCCGTTCCGGTCCGTTGGTTTGTCGAGTTATGTCAGTTACTACGCAGCAGTTTGCCGAGATGCTGAAGGGCTTCAATACGTCCCTCCAGACCGGCCAGATCGTCAAGGGCACCGTCATCCAGATCCGCGCGAAGGAAGTTCTCGTGGACATTGGCGGCAAATCCGAAGGGGTGGTTTCCGGTGGCGAATTTGCCGACTTCGCGTCGGTCAAGGTCGGCGACCAGTTCGACGTGCTCATCGAGCGCGCCGAAGACAAGGAAGGCAACGTCCACCTGTCCAAGGAAAAGGCCGAGTTCCAGCAGAACTGGGATCGCATCCAGAGCATCTGCAACGAGGGCGGGACCGTGCAGGGCAAGGTCAAGGCGGTCGTCAAGGGCGGCCTCGTCATCAACATCGGCGTCGAGGCGTTCTGCCCGTCGTCGCAGGTGGACATCGTCCCCCCGAAGAACCTGATGGCCTACGTGGGCAACACCTACGAGTTCAAGGTCGTGAAGCTGAATCCGGACCGGCAGAACGTCGTGCTGAGCCGCCGGGAACTGGTCGAGGCCGAACGCACTTCGCGCCGGTCCACGCTGCTGGCCGAACTCGTTCCGGGCGACATCCGCAAGGGCGTGGTCAAGAACATCACCGACTTCGGCGCATTCATCGACCTCAACGGCCTCGACGGTCTCCTCCACATCACCGACATGTCCTGGGGTCGGCTCAGCCACCCGACCGACCTGCTTCGCATCGGCCAGGAACTCGACGTCGTCATCCTCGACATCAACCGCGAGAAGGAACGCGTCTCCCTGGGCCTCAAGCAGAAGGATGCCAATCCGTGGGACAACATCGAGGCCAAGTATCCCCTCGGCGCCAAGGTCAAGGGCAAGGTCGTCAACCTCGTGCCCTACGGCGCGTTCGTCGAGATCGAGCCCGGGGTCGAAGGCCTCGTGCACGTCACCGAACTCAGTTGGACCAAGCGCATCGCCAAGCCTTCGGACGTCCTCAAGGTCGGCCAAGAACTCGACGCAGTCGTGCTCGGCATCAACCGTGAGGAGCAGAAGATCAGCCTCGGCATCCGCCAGCTCGAGACCAACCCGTGGGACGTAGCCCACGAGAAGTATCCGCCGGGCACCAAGGTTTCCGGAGCGATCCGCAACCTGACGAGCTACGGCGCGTTCCTCGAGCTCGAGGAAGGCCTCGACGGCATGATCCACGTCTCCGACATGTCGTGGACCCGCAAGATCAACCACCCGAGCGAAAGCGTGAAGAAGGGCGACGTCGTCGAGGCGGTCGTGCTCGAAGTGGACAAGGCCAACCAGCGCATCTCGCTCGGCCTGAAGCAGCTTTCGACCGATCCTTGGGACGGCATCGAGAAGTTCTTCAAGGTGGGCGACCTCGTCCAGGGCAAGGTCTCCAAGCTCGCCAGCTTCGGCGCGTTCGTCGGACTCGAACACGACATCGACGGCCTCGTGCACATCTCGCAAGTCAGCGAGGAGCGTGTGGACAAGATCAAGAACGTGCTCAAGGTCGGTGACGACGTGACGGCGCGCGTGATCAAGATCGACCGCGCCGAACGGCGGATCGGCCTGTCGATCAAGGCTGCCAACTACAGCCCGGAACAGCTCAAGGAAGAGCAGAAGCTCCTCGACCAGCTCAAGCCCGGCGAGGACCTCGTGGCCCTCGAGCACGCGTTTGCCGCGCTCGAAGACAAGTTCAACAAGTAAGCCGCTTCCCGGCCCAAGACTTCGAAGGCGCGCCCGTCCGGGCGCGCCTTTTTTTGTTCCGGCCGGCCGCGGGAACTACGCCGCCGAACGGGGGCCATTGCCACCTGGCGCTGCCTTCGGCTTGGGGGCGGGTCGCCCTTGGGGAAACTGAGGGCGGCGTTTTTCGTTCGGTCGGCGGTTGAACGCGCCCCCGTTCGATGCGCTTTCGGCCGGTTGGCCACCTTCGGGCCCCGGTGCTTCCGGTCGATCTCCCCGCAATTCGGCGACCTCGCGCACGGTGAGATGACGCCACTGCCCCTTGGCCAACGGTCCCAGTTTGAGCGGACCCACGGCTACCCGGATCAGTTGCAATGCGTCGATGCCGCATGTGCCAAGCACCCGCCGAATCTGCCGGTTCCGGCCTTCGTCGAGGGTGATTCCGAGCCATGAATGGTTGTCGCCGCCCCGGAGGATCTCCACTCGCTTCACGGCGACAGTTGCCCCGTCCACTTCGACACCGGATTTCAGTTGCCGGCAGAGCGCCTCATCCGCCACGCGGTTGATCTGGACCTGGTAGGTTCTTTCCAGGTGATTGGCCGGATTTGTCACCCGATCCGCCCATTCTGTGTCGTTGGTGAACAGCAGCATTCCTTCGCTGGCCGGATCCATACGCCCTACCGGTGACAGGTTTTCCGGCAGGGTTATCTTCGCGGGCGGTTTCTGCCGCTTCCCAAACAGCGGTTGATCGAGTTCACCGGCCTTTGATTCCGCCGCACGGTTGGAAGACAGGCAAATGGACACTGCGGGGCGCCCTAGCTCGTCCTCGGTCGTGGTCAACTGACCGCGGGGTTTGTTCAGCATCACGTAGACTTTCGGCTGCGCGGTGATCGGCATCGTGTCCACCTCGATGCGGTCCCGGTCGAGGTTGGTCGGTTGGTCCGGATTTCGACACACCCGTTCGTTTAGGGTAACCCGCCCGGCCTGGATGATCCGGGTGGCCTCCGAGCGGGAACAGAATCCCAATTTGGACAGCATGCGGGCCAGTCCGTGAACGGCACCCTTTGGTTCAACCTTTGGAGCCGCCGACCGTTGTGAAGCTGGAAACATCGACGGCCGAAACGCCGGGACACCCCGACCGGAGGGACCGGCCGGCGGAAGGGAAAGGTGGGCGTTCCCAGGCCGCGGCGGGCGCGCAGCGGGCCTGCCTTTATCAAGGTGAACCACCCCGGCTCGTGCGGGCCGGGCGGGTGATGGTCGCTGCGAGCGGTCAGGTCGGCTGGAACGATTCGGTTTCATTCAGGGCGGGCAAAAAATCGGGCGGTCTTCGTCTCGGGAACTGCCGGCGACCAGATGCGGACGTTGTCCACTTTGCCGGTGTCATCAAACGAACCGAAGCCGATCCACCCTGTGCCGAACGTCCGGTCTTCGGCGAGCATGATCGGTTTTGTCATGTCGTCGAAGAACACGCGGATGGTCCCCTCGGCGACCCGCCGCTCCAGCCGAACATGATGCCAGACGCCCGGCCCCCACTGCACGCCGGCTGTGGTCTCCTTCGCGAAATTCCTTCTGGGTGCGTCATTCACGATGAAGGTGTTGTGCGCGTTGGGGTCCGCCGCCGTCGCGATGTGGGTGTAGTAAAAATGAGTCGCGTCCTGCACCCCGTAGAACAGACACATGTCGCGGTGGCCGTATTCCTTGCCGGTCTGGATCAGGTCCGCCTCGAGCACGAAATCACCGAAAACCCGGTCGGCAATCAGCGCGAGGTTGACCGGCGAACGGACCTTCGGTTGGTAACGGCTTTGCTGTGCCAGTTCGAGCGCCTGGCTCTGCCCGTCCGCCGCCCACTTCCACGCGGCGGGATCGCTGAAGGAGAATTCGCGCAAGCTCTCGGCCGAGTCGAAATGCTGCTCGTAAACGAGTTGGTAACCGGGTGGCAAGCTGGCCGCAGGTGGCACGCTGGGGCTATCCGCGTAGAGGCAGAAGGCGAATATCGGTAGAAGACTGGGTATCCCGGCGGGTCTCATGGTTGCCAAACTGGACCGCAAACTCCCCGTGGTGCAAGGCTGCTTCCCAGGAACCAGCGGCGCCGTTCGCGTCCCTCTTTCCGGCAACAACCTCTCCTTGACTGGCCCACCTGAGCCGCGAACGTAAGCCGGTTGTTGGGGGCGCACTGGTTTCGACTTGGGAAACCTGCCTACGACGGCATGCCGAGGATGGTTCGTTGGCCTCGTAAAACGCCGGACCAAAACTGTAATTGCTAACGAAGAGTTGGCTCTCGCGGCCTAATTAGCCACGACGTTTGCACCCGAATACCTGCTACGGGATGTGAACGCCATTAGCAGGCATGGTTGACGGCGGAGTTCGCGCGCCGGCGACCGAGAAAATTCATGCGAGCTAGGCGAAACCCCTCCATGTCAGCCGGTGACGGTTCCGTAGAAAATCTTGGGCTGACTAAGCATGTAGTTCGTTGTCGGTTGGCGGCTCAAGGACGGGGGTTCAACTCCCCCCGCCTCCACTTCTTTTCGTTGGTCTTTTAGGATTCTGTTCATTCTTAGGGACAGTTTAAGGACATTATCGCGCATGAAAGCGAAGCTGTCCGATTCTTCACGCAGGGCTGACAAGTTCCCCATTTCCATCCGGCAAGGGAGCGCGGAGGTCAAAATCTACGCCACGCCCGTGACCGTGGGCGGAACCTCCTACGAGCAGTTCACCGTCAGCTATTACTTTGGCAGCAAGCGCGTCCGGCAACGCTTCTCCGATCTCGACCGGGCCAAGACCGAAGCCCACGCCGCCGCGATCAAGCTCACCAACGCCGACCACGAGGCGTTGAAGCTCTCCCCCACCGACCGCGCAGTTCACGTCCAATGCCTTGACCTGCTCCGTCCAACGGGACTGTCCCTAAACGGGGCCGTCTCGGAATACGTTGCCGCACTCGCCAAAGTTCCGGCCGGCGTTTCGCTGTTGGAAGCTGTCACCGACTACACCAAGCGGCATCCGTCCAACATGCCCCGGAAGAGCGTGGCCGAAGTCTTGGCCGAACTGATTGCCGAGAAGGAATCCGCCAACCTGAGCGACGAACACCTCCGCGACCTTCGCAAGCGGCTCACCCCTTTGCCAAAGCGTTCCAGATGCCCATTGGCAGCGTCACGGCCGAACTTGTCCGCTCCTACCTCGCCGCCCTCCACAAGCCCGACGGCAGCCCGGTGGCGCCCCGCACGCGCCTCAATTTCCTCCGGTGCATCTGCGGCCTGTTTCACTTCGCCCGCAAGCGCCGTTACGTTCCCCGCGACTTGGTGGACGAAATCGCCGAGATTGACCTGCCCAAGCCCGGCCACGTCGAGATTGGCGTCTTCACCCCGGCACAGATGCGCGCCCTGCTGGCCGCCGCCGCTCCCGACATCCTGCCCGCCTTGGCCATTGGCGCCTTTGCCGGCCTTCGCACCGCGGAACTCTCGCGGCTCGATTGGAGCGAAATTAAACTCGGCGAAGGCGTGATCGTCGTTGGCGCCGAGAAGGCCAAGACCGCCCAACGCCGCTTGGTGCCGATCTCCGACAACCTCGCGGCGTGGCTCGCGCCGCACGTCCGCTCCTTCGGCCCCGTAAATCCCTCCACCGATGACCGGGGCATGAACCACCAGCTTATGCGTGGCGCCGCCCGGCCGGCCGGGGTTGCTTGGGTCAAGAACGGCCTGCGGCACTCCTTTGTCAGCTACCGCCTCGCCGTCACGCACGACCCCGCCCGCGTCGCCACCGAAGCCGGCAACAGTCCTTCAATGATTCACCGCCACTACAAGGCGCTCGTGACCGAAGCCCAGGGCCGCGAATGGTTCGCCCTCATGCCCGCCGCGGAGGCTGCCAACGTGCTGCCGATGCCCGTGACCGGGCGCATCTTTTCATCGTGGCTGGGAGGGGGTAGGGTTGGGGGCGAGCCGGGCGTCCCGCCCAGTGAGCCGGCCGGCCTTAAGCCATGAGCAAACACACACCGGAGACTGGGCGGGTCCCCTCGCTCGAAACGATCGAACTGGAAGTCGAGGCCGAAGGGCGCGGGTGGACCCGCCGCCGCCTGCAGGAGCGCCTCCAGCAGCTCGCCGACACCCACGGCGCCTTTTTCCCCTCAGGACGGCCGGCGGCTGCGCCAGCCCGAACGCCGCCCGCGCACCTTGCGGGGCCTGAGTGGCGAGCTGGCGCTGACCCTGCGCTGCGGCCGTGATCCGCGCGACGGGCGGTGGTGCTGTCCGCTGCTGGAAGCCTGGGGCGTGGGGCCGCACCAGGAGTTCACCCCGGCGGCGCGCCAGCGGCTGGCCTTCACGGTGAGTGCCAGCGGCACCTACGCCGAAGCCGCCGAAGTGGCCGCCGAATGGGGCGTGCCGGTGGCCGAGGCCACCCTGCACGCGCTGGTGCAAAGCGCCGGCGCGCGAGCCGAGGAGCAAACCGCCCGGCGGCTGGAAACGCCGGCTCCCGAACGCGAACCCGCGCGCGCCCCCAGCGGGCTGGCCGTGCTGATGATCGACGGCTGCCAGCTCCGCTACCGCGGCCCCGGCTGGGGAAAGGCCCACCCACAGGAACCCCGCGTGGAATGGCACGAACTCAAGCTGGGCGTGTGTTACCGGGAGGAACAGGCGGCGCAAACCGCCGGCGGGCGCGGGCTCCTGAGCGGCAAACGCCTGGTGAGCTGGCGGGGCGGGGCGGCGGAGCTGGGCCGCCGCCTGCACTGGGAGGCGCAAGCCGACGGGCTGGGCCGGGCCGTGCGCATGCGCAGCGTCAACGACGGCGCGCCGTGGATCTGGAATCGGGTCGGGGATCGCTGGCCGCAGGCTGAAGCGGTGCTCGACTTCTACCACGCCCGCCAGCATCTCCACGGGCTGGGCGCGGCCCTGCACGGCGAAGGCACGGCCGCCACGAGCGCGTGGGTGGTCCCGCGGCGCAAACGGCTGCGCCGCGGCAACGCCGCCCGACTGCTCAAGGAACTGGGCGCGCTGGAACCTCCGGCCGGGGAAGCGGGAGCCGTGGTTCGGCGCGAACA
>JAYUSF010000297.1:0-11523 GCA_043755815.1 Verrucomicrobiota bacterium | reverse complement strand
CGTTCTTCACCACCGCTGCACTGCCACAATGCTGACACTTCATGCCCCAAGCCTGCCAAGCCCACCGCACTTATCAATACCTATTGAGCAATCCCGGGTGTTGCGCGGCGCTCCGCCCGCCAAACCACCGCCGGTGGGGGCAACTTGAGTAACGTGCATACCCACATTCCTGATTTCCAAATTCCAAGCAGGACTGTGCTGGTCGGCGTGGTCGCTGGCTTTCCAACGGGTCCGGTCCATAGTCGGCCCATGCGTTTACTCGTCGCCATCACGGGCGCCAGCGGCTCGCTCTACGCACAGCGGCTGCTGGACCAGCTCGATCCGGCGGTTCACGAGGTGCACGTGATGCTGAGCCAATACGCGCCGCAGGTGCTGGCGACCGAATTGCCGGATGGCTTGCGTCTGCGCGACGGTGTGCGGCAGCACAGCCATCGCTCGATGAACCTGCCGTTCGCCAGCGGCTCGAATCCGCCGGACGTGATGGTGGTGATCCCGTGCAGCATGGGCACCCTGGGCCGCATCGCGCACGGCGTGAGTTCCGATTCCCTGCTGCGCTGCGCCGACGTGATGCTGAAGGAACGGCGCAAGCTCATCCTGGTGCCGCGGGAGACCCCGCTGTCGCTCGTTCACGTGAAGAACTTCGAACTGCTGCTCCAAGCCGGCGCGATGATCCTGCCGGCCAACCCCTCGTTCTACCATCGTCCCGTCACGGTCGAAGCGGTGGCCGACACCGTCGTGTCTCGGGTGTTGGACCATCTCGGAGTGGCGCACAGCCTCACTCATCGCTGGTGCGAGGAGCCGGAGTGAAGAAGGTGAAAACTTCGGACCTTGAACACAGCCGCCGGAACTCCCGAAGCTGCTGGCGCAGGTTTCGGTCACTACACACCCATGGTCTCGACTCTCTTCAAGTGGGGCAGCTTCGTTAAGCTGAGCCACACCGTGTTCGCGCTCCCGTTCGCGCTGGCCGCGATGATCGTGGCTGCCCGGGAAAACAACGGCTGGCCCGGTTGGCGCGTCTTCCTGCTGGTTCTGGCCGCGATGGTCTGTGCGCGCACGTGTGCGATGGCGTTCAACCGGATCGTGGACCGCAAGTTCGACGCCCTGAATCCGCGCACCAAGGGCCGGCATCTGGTTACGGGTGAGGTGAGCCTCGCGAGCGCGGTTGTCCTTTGTGGGTTGAGCGCGCTGGGCTTCGTCGCTGCCGCCTGGGGTTTGAATCCGTTGTGCTTCAAACTTTCGCCCGTGGCGTTGTTCTTCGTGTGCTTCTATTCGCTCACGAAACGCTTCACCGACTTCACCCACGTGTGGCTGGGAATCGCGCTGGCGCTCGCACCGATCGGCGCGTGGCTGGCGGTGGAGGGACAGTTTAACTGGCTGCCGGAGGTCGCGGGCAGCACCGGGATCAAGGCACTGCGCTTCGGCGCCTTCGTGCCGCTGACCCTGGCGGTGGCGGTCCTGCTCTGGCTGATCGGCTTCGACATCATCTACGCGACTCAGGACTACGAGTTCGACCGCCAGCACGGGCTGCGTTCGCTGGTGGTCCGTTGGGGTCCGATGAACGCGCTGGGCGTCGCCTTCCTGGCGCACCTGTTCATGTGGGCCGCGCTGGTGCTGTTCGGGGCGCTGTGCGCGTTCCGCCTCGCCTACTGGATTGGCCTGACGCTGATCCTAGGCCTGCTGCTGCTGGAACACGTCATCGCCCGCCGCCGCCGTGATCCGGTGGCGATCAACGTGGCCTTCTTCAAGCTCAACGGGGTGGTCAGTTGCGTGTTCCTCGCGGTCACGTTGAGCGAGGTGCTGCTCCCGTGGTTCCGGCTGCGGTGGTATTGAGCGGGAACAGGACCAAACACCTTCATGGGCCGGACAGGCGGCGGAGCTTAGGCATACGCCGGTTCAAGCTCCAGCGTGTCGAGTAGGGTGGGATTCGAAGCCAGCCCGAGCGCGGCGAGATCCTCCCCGTCGAGATGCAGGCTCACCGCCTAGCGCAGGTTGGCGGTGACCGCGTCCAGCGTTTCCCCCTGCGTGACCACGGCGATCTCCACACACTCGGCGACGTAGCCCGACTCGTTGCCGGGGCGGACCACGGCCTTGATCGTTCGTTGAAGCGGACTGGCGGAACGGCTCACGGCGGGAGCTTACTCAGGAATACGGCGGTGGCGAGATTCGGTTCGAGGACGTAAGCGAAGGCTACATCGCTTTTATCACGGCGATACCGCTCGGTAAAACTTCCGCCCGACACCTTGGCTGGCCGTGTCGAGCAGAGCACTCACGCCGTTGCCGAAGGTAGCGGTGCCGATTGACTCCCACGTCAGCAAATCCTCCGAACGCTCCACCCGCCACGGACCGGAACGGATGTCATGGATACGCACGAGCACGAAATCCCCCGCCAAAAGTTCCAGTTCCGTCAACGGCGTGACGACAAGGTGAGCCGCCGGACTAGTCACGGAGCCGGCCGGATTACTCGCGGTGACCGTGTAGGCCCCGGCATCTTCTCGGATAATTTCGGGCAGTGTCAGGGTCGAGTTGGTCTCTGTCGCAAGTTCAACTCCGTTGTGCTGCCACTTAAAGCTGATCGGCCCAAAGCCGGATGCTCCGACTGAAAACGTCACTGCGGCACCGTTGGTCACCGTTTGGTTGGCTGGCAGGGCGATAAACTTGGGCAAAGGCTTACTGGTCGCATCGGTCGGGATGCTTCCAGCCGAAACTTCGACGCCATCATTGAAGCCATCGCCATCGGAATCGGGGTTGTTAGGGTCAGTGAAAAAACCACGTTCAAGTAAATAGCCCATGACCGCCGCATCGCCTCCAGGCACAGAAGCAAAATCATCCCAACCCGAGCCATCGGGATGTAGCCAAAGGTAGTGTTGGAGACCACCTGCATTATCTGGCTGACCGGAGCCCCACCGGGTATAGCGAAATGGTTCGCCAGTGACCCACTCCCAAACACCCTCGGATGCTTGATCGCTCGCCCCCAAATACAGACGGAGGAGAGAATTTCCGAATTGTCCAGTCAGGTAGGACCACTCTTCTGGACTTGTTATGGTGGCAAGATGTCCACCTTTGCCCTTTGCATCTGCCTTGGCCTCCTGCCAACTGAAATTTCCAGTTACGATTTCGTAGCGTCCGGCTCCTCGCTCGTAGTTGTCGCTAAGGCCGTCGCTATCGGTGTCCTTGAGTAGAATCAGACGCGCTGGCTCGCTGACCACTGAGCCGTCGTCATCAGTGACTTGGACGGTGTATTCGCCTTCATCTAGAGCGGAGATTCCGCCGATTGGCAGGGTGGCGTTGGTCGCTCCAATGATTCGCGCGCCGTTGAAACGCCATTGGTATCGCAACTGGCCTACGCCTTCTGCGTTCACTTCAAACTCGGCCGAGCCTCCAAGCGGAACTTCGACAGGCTTCGGCTGCTGGACGATGCGAGGCGAAATTGAACTGACCTCGATGTAGTCAAAGGCCGTGCCGTGGTGGATGCCGCCGATGCGTTCCCGGTTATAGAAGGTGATGCGGTTACCCCAGCGTGATTGGCTGCTCCAGGTCACAAGTGGATTCGAGAGGTCGCCAACATACACATTGATCTGTCCTCCTGAATCGACAATTCGGAAGTCGAAGAACACTCCCATTGGCAGTTGAACACCTCCGACATTCTGTGCTCTTCCAGGCTCATCGACCGTGACGTTACGGCTCGCGTCACTGTCCCAGTTAGAACTCGAAGTGATTCCGACAACGATACCGTTCGCGGACTCAAGATACTGGTTGTTAATGAGACTGCCGTCAGTCCTGAGGGTAATTTTAAACACGTCGGACGGTGATTGGGTGAACTTGGCGCGGCCTCGAATTTCGACAGCATCAAATTCGCCCTTGGGCGACAACCGCCCGCGATCTGTCAGCAACGCAATCCCATCTGCTACAGACACGCTGGAGCCGGGATTCAAGGTGATGGCCTCCCAGACGTCCGAATTGATGACTGAGCCCGAAAATCCATCGGAAAGCAGCACGGCTGCGGTGGCTTGACGCCCGTTGCCAACCCACAGGGCCAACGCCAGCAACATCAGGCTAAGCGAGTTTCCCGCTTGCCATTCGGTGAATCGATGAGGCGAAGGGTTCATGAGCAGGATACGGGATAAGTGCTTCGTTGGCTGATTCTGCGTTTTAGTAGACCCTTTGCTGCGCCTCGTCGAGCAACAGTTATCGATGGTTCGGCATCTGCAATGGACGTAGTCACGCTGCCATCTCCGTCTGCTTCGACCGTTCCGTGCTCGCATCGCCACCAGCCTCCACGCTGATCGCCGTCGCCTGCGGTTCGTCCCACACCCGGATCGGTTCGTAGAAGGTGTTCCGCTGGACCGGTTCGCGGCCGGCTTCGCGGATGGCCTTCACGAGGTCCTTCTCGGTCTGGAGCTGCGGGGACTTCGCGCCGGCCATGTGGAAGATGTGTTCCTCCACGATGGTGCCGTGCAGGTCGTCGGCGCCGTAGCTCAGGGCGATCTGCGCCAGCTTCACGCCCATGCCGACCCAGTAGGCGGTGATGTGCGGGAAGTTGTCGAGGAACAGCCGGGCCACCGCGATGGTGCGGAGCTGGTCGAAGCCGCTCGGCGCGTGGGTCACGGGAATGCCGTTGTTGTCGGGCTGATACGGCAGGCCGATGAAGCCGGTGAAGCCCTGGGTCTCGTCCTGCAAACCGCGCAGGAGGCTGAGATGATGCACGCGGTCGGCGAGCGACTCGACATGGCCATAAAGCATCGTGCAGGTGCTGCGGCCGCCGAGTTGGTGCCAGGTGCGGTGGACGTCGAGGTATTCCTCGGCCGACTCCTTGCCGCGGGCGATCTGCGCGCGGACTTCCTTGCGGAAGATCTCCGCGCCGCCGCCGGTGAGCGATTCGAGGCCGGCGGCCTTCAGTTCGAGCAGCGTGTCGCGCACCGACTTCTTGGCGAGCCAGGCGAGGTGGAGGATTTCAATCGCGGTGAAGCACTTGAGCTGGAGCCGCGGGTCGAGGGCCTTCAGTTCGCGCAGGAAGCCGGTGTAGTAGCTGAACGGCAGCGACGGATGCAGCCCGCCGACGATGTGCAGCTCGGTGATGCCGAGCGCAAGCGCCTCACGGGCCTTCTGCACCATCTGCTCCGCGGTGAGCTGGAAGCCGTCGGCGTCGCGCTTCTTCCGGGAGAAGGCGCAGAACTGGCAGCTCAGGATGCAGTAGTTCGAGTAGTTGAGGTAGCGGTTGACGATGTAGGAGGCGCGGCGGCCGTTGCGCCGTTGGTTGGCGAAGTCCGCGAGCGAACCAAGGGCATTGAGGTCGCGCGTCTCGAACAGGCGCAGGCCGTCGGCTTCGGACAGGCGTTCGCCGGCCTCCACCTTGGTGGCGAGGTCGGCCAGTTCGCTGCGTTGCAGCACAAAGTTCACGGGCGGGAATGAACAGCAATCCCGCGACCGCGCAAAGAAGGATGCGGTCGGGACGCGGGGTGGACGAAGGCCGTCAGCGATGTTGATGCGCCGCGTTGTCGTCCTGCTGGCGGCGGGCTTCCTGCAATTCGGCCTCATAGTCCACGCGGTCGGCTTGGAGCCGGGTTTCGTGCCGGTGCAACCGCTTCACGTAGTCGCTGTCGCGGGCACCGGTTCCGGTGGCTACCTCCAAAGCCTGGGCGGCGGGACGCATCCGGTTCAAGTGATCGAGGTCGCTGAAGCAGCCCGCCGGACATAGGCTAAGCCCGGCCAGACAGGCGAGTGCGAGGCGGTGGCGACGCTGGGGGCAATCGGCGGGTGTCATTACCGGATCAAACACCCGCCCGGTTGGCTGGCGAGCGAAAATCTCGCGGCCCGATCCGGCCCTATCCCCGGCCGCTTCACCGCGCAAGCGGGACGCTTGCGGCACGGCCGGCCAGAGGCCGGCGCTACGCCGTAGCGCAAGCCTCCGGCTTGCCGTGACGCCGGCGTCCTGCCGGCCTGCTCGGGGCTGCAGACTCAGGGCGCTGCCGGAGTCACCACACGGTAGAAGCGAACCGGCCGGGCCGCCGCCGGCGTGTTATCGGGGAGCGACCGATCCCGGGCAGTGGCTTCTGCGGGAGCATCGGCCAGCTTCGACCAACTGGCCTTGGCAGGATCGTCACTGAACAGGACCGAATAGGTGCGGTCGGGCACCGCGGGAAACGTCACCGTGATGTCTCCGTTGGCGGCCGCGCGGATGGCCAGTCGCAACGCGCTGCTGCCGCTGCGGGGGTCCGTGCCGGCGAGGTATTCGTTGAGCGTAGAGACCCCGTCACCGTCTGGATCGGAGAGGCCATCGGCCGGGTCTGCCGGCAGGAAACCGTTCAAGATTTCCCAGGCATCCGGGAGGCCATCGCCGTCGGTGTCGGCGTCGGGCAACCGGTTGGCGGCCCCGGGCGTGGCGGTGCCGGGAAACTTGAGGATAAAGCTGCCACCGTCGGCGAAGCGCCCTTCGCTGACCTCGGGGGCTTGGGTTAGGAACGACACGGAATCAATCAGCGCCCGGTTCAGGTCGCTTAGCCGCAGGGTTTCGCCCAGCGAGTCGAGCTGGAAGCTGACATGGTTCGGACCATCCTCCGGGTCGCCATCAGCCAGGAGCTGCAGGTAGCCCCCGGCCGCGATGAAGGTCAGCGGTGGGATCACAAAATTTGTCGTGCCGACAATCGAGGGATCATCGGTCAGGAAAAGGCCCGCAAGGTTCACCGGCAGGGAACCGGGGTTGAAGAGCTCCAACCAGTCCACCGAGTTCGTGCCGCCGTCGGCCAACCATTCGTTCAAGCGCACCGCGGCGGGATTGCCCAAGGGCGCGGCCGGGGAGTTGGCAGCGCCGGGGGTGGCCGCACTCAGCAGTTGCCAGCCGGAGTCGGTCCTGCCGACCGCTGCGTTCGCGAGCTGCGGGCCAAAGGTCACGGTATCCAGCAGGCGGGCCCGGTCGTCGAAGAGGCCGAGCGTGGTGCCGCCATCGCGCAGGGCGCGGCCAAGGCCGATCACGCCGGGCGCCGGCGCATTGGTGCCGGCCCAAATGACCAATCGGGCGTCGGCGGCGACGGTCGTGCCGACGGGGAAAGCCCATTCGCCGGCTTCCACTTTGCCCACACTCAGGCTGTAGCCGGTCAGGCTGATCGCATTCGTGGTCGGATTGTGCAGTTCGATCCAGTCCTCAATCCGGCCGGCGGAATTGGCGATCGCCGATTCGTTGCGGGCCATGACTTCGTCGAAGCGCAAGCCGCTGCCGGGAACCGCGAGGTAGTTGCTCGCGCCGGGGCTCGCACTGAAGGGCAGCGCCGTCCAGGCGCCCGAGCCGTCGGGCAAGCGGCCGGTGGAAACCAGCGCCCCGGCGTTGCGCCAGGTGACGCGGTCCAGTTCCGAGCCGTTCGGATCGGTCAGCGCGATCATGTCGCCCAGGGCAGAGAGCTTGAAATCCACATGGTCCGGTCCGGGCTTCTCATCGGCCTTCAACGTGACGAATCCGCCCGCGGCGACGAACAACGGCGCCGTGACCCGGAAGACGGCGTTGCTCGTGGTGAGGAAGCAGCCCGTGATGGCGACGGGTTGGTTCGTCGTGTTGTGCAACTCGATCCAGTCGTCACCACCCTCGGCGTTCGCGAGGTATTCGTTGAGGCGAAGGCCGGCCGGCGAACCGAGCACCGCCGGCTCGTTGGGACCGGAGGGCGTGGGTTCGCAGACGGTCCATTCGCCCGAGGTGGTGCGGCCCAGGGAATGGCCGGCGACGACCGGTCCGGTCGTGACGACGTCAGCGCGATTGGTGCTGCGGTCGAAGAGGGCGATCCGCTCACCGTTGCGGTCCACGGCGAAGCCGGCGTGCAGTCCGGCCGCCGTGGCATTGGTGTCGCACTGGATGAGCAGGTAACCGCGTGGAGCCAGCGTGACTCCCTCCGGGAAGACGAATTTCCGCGGCTCGTTGCTTTCGTCGGTGAGGCTCCAGCCGGCGAGGTTCACGGCCGCCGTGCCGGGATTGTGCAGCTCGATCCAGTCCGCGCCGGCGGCGTTCGCGGCGAGAATCTCGTTGAGGCGGATGTCTGGAACCGGTGCTGCCGAATTGACCGCGCCCGGCGTGCCATCGCCCCGGCCGCTTGCATGCCAGTTCGCCGGGTCATCCGGGTCACCGTTCGCGTCACTGATCTCGAGGGACCGCCCGCCGCCGTCCGTTTGGGACGGCCACGCCGCGCTGTCGCCATAGGTCACCGAGACGACGGTCTGGCCGGCGCGATCCAGCAGGACGATCCGTTCACCGCCGTTGCTGAGCGAGCCGCCGAACCAGCCCGCGACCACCACGCCGGGATAGCGGCTTGCGAAGGCGGTGGGATTGCCGTCGTTGGCCAGGACCAGCCGGGCGCCCGGTGCGAGCGGGGGAAACGGGGTCGGGAAGCGGAAGGTGACTCCGGTCAGCGAAAACCCGGCCAGGTTGACGGGCAGTCCGCCGGTGTTCACGAGTTCGACAAACTCATAGGCGTCGCCGCCGGGGGGATTGAACATGAGTTCGGAGATGCGGACCGACGGTCCCAGGTCGGCCACCGTGAACGTCGCGTCCGTGAGCGCACTCCAGTTGGTGCCATCGAGCGAACGGGCGAGCAGGCGGGTGGAAGCCAACAGGGTCAGCGGCCCGGTGTAGGCCTTCGCGGTCGGCGCCGGCTTCCCCTCAAAGGGAACCCGGGGATCCACGCCGTCGGTCGTGAATTGGATGACGCCCTGCAGGTTGGCCATCGCAAGCTGGAACCCCTGGGGCACCACCCCGCCGTTTTGGGCGAGCACTGGCGCGTTGGACGACGCGAGAAAGCCGGCTTTCTGGAAGCTGTTGGTGACGTAACGGCGGCGGCCGTTGATCCAGGTGCTGATGACGTTGTTGAAGCCGCTGATCGACGGCGCGACCCGGGCCTTGACCCGCTCGTAACTGGCCCGGATGCGCGGGTCGGTCAGCGGGCCGTCGTTGAAGAAGGCGCGATGCACCCGGTCGGCGAAGAGGAGCTTGAACTCCGGCGACCGTTTGAGCGCATTAAACATCTGCTGGTAGTCGGTCGTGCCCCACGGCGGGCTCAGGGTCGAGAGGGTGCTCGCGATCGTGTCGTAGGAAACCCCATGACCGGTGAAGGCGAACTCCGCGTCCCAGGGGTAGAACCGGAACTTTGCGCCGGGCACCTTTTCACGGGCGGCGCGGGTGTTGTTGTGCGGCCAGTCGTCGTTGTCCGCCCAGATGTGCGGCAGCAGGTAGTCGACGAAGTTGGGCAGATCCATCCGGGCCGCCACGTCGAGGTAGTTGTCCCGCACCGTGAGATCCTTGCGGGTGGCGGCGCGCAGCTGGTTCCAGGCGAGGGGGTCGCCGCGGGTGACCTGGTTCATCGCGCCGATGACGTCCCAGAGCTGGCCGCCGCCGTGGTAGGCATGGAGGAAGTCGTCGTCGACGCGTTCGGCCGGATTGTAGATGCCCTTGTAGACGCCGTTGAGGAACAGGTTCACGAACGTGCCGTGGCACGCGACGATCCCCACGTCGCCCACCAACGTGCGGACAAACTCGTCCTTCATCAGCGGGTTGGTCGGATCGTTCATGCCGGCGCGCAGGTGCAGGCTGTTGAACGAGTCCACCGTGGTGCCGGGAAACATCGGATAGTCGAGCCGGCCGGGCCCGTATTCGCCCCGGAAGTAGAGGCGGAAAGAGTATTTGCCCTCGGGCGGGTTGCTCGAGCGGTAGTTGTAGAGCCCGCGGATGTAGTCGCCGCCCGCCACACGCAGGCCCGCATCAATGTGGAAGCCGCTCTCGCCGGAAGGATTCAGCAGCTCGACCGAGACCGGTCGCTCCCACTGCGGTCCGTGTTTGTCGGTGTTCCGGGGACTGGATTCCATGATCCCGGTCCGGCCGTAGAGGTTGCTCGTGCCGGTGACGAGCGAGAGCGCCGGCAGCAGGCGGCGGTTCGCGGCGAGGTTGAACAGGTAGGTGTGGGTGCCGACCGCGGAGGGCAAGCGGTTCGGGGCCAAGGCGGCGGCGCGCAAAACCCGGCTGGCGCCGATCACCAACGGCGTTTCGTAGACGATGCCGTTCGTCAGCGAGGGGGCGCTGCCATTCGTCGTGAAGCGGATCAGGGAGCCCGGAGTGGGACAGGCCAGCGACAGCGTGAACGGTTTGTCAAAATAGCCGCGGCGGACGCTGAAGTGAACGTTCTCAACCCGCCCGACAATCGTGCTCGTGCCATTGGCGGATCCCAAGCTGGGCGGCCCGAAGTATCGCCAGACTTCCGCCGCGCCATCGGCCTGCCGGCCGTAGGAAAAGTCCGGTCCCTGGGCAGGATACTCGACTTCGCTCACGGCGACGCGGGGAAACTCGGGGCTGAGCAAACGCAGGGTGTCCCCGGTGGGGTTGAGTTTGAAATGGGTATGCAGCCGGCGGCCGGCGGCGGGAGTGCGCCGGTCCTTGCCTGAGGCCCAGACGACCAGGAAGCCGTTGGCGGGAACCGACACGGATGGAAACGTCCACAGGTCGGTTTCCTCGCGACTGTTGGTCAGCGTCCAGCCTTCCAGGTTCACGGCGGCGGCCCCGCGATTGTGCAGTTCGATCCAATCCTCGGCGTCACCGTCTTCGTCCACGGAACTGCCGGCGTTTTCGGCCAACAGTTCACTGATGACCACTTGGGGCACCGGCTTGGCCGGGTTCACCGTGTAGGACCAGGAAGCGCCGGTGAACGGGTGCGGCACCGGTTCGTCCGACGCGATTCCATGGCCCACGAACCACGCGAGGGTGGCCGACCCGGCCGCCGCAGGCGGAAACTGGAAGCGGTAGGGGCCGACGCCGGCGCCGGTGACGCTCAACGCAGGTGTCCCGTTGAGCCGCAGGTCGCCGGCCTCAACGCCGGTGACGGACCGGTTGAAGGTGACCTCGACCTCGGCCAACTGCCTCACCGTAAGCCCGGCGGGCGGCAGGCGTTGGGCCACGGCCGGGCCGGTGGGATCGAGCAGTTCATAGCTCCACACCGCTCCGGCCGCGCCGCCGTCGAACCGCTGCGGCGGCACGTCAAAATCGGTGATCTGATGCAACGAGCCCCAGCTCATCTGCACGCTGCCGAACGCCGGCTTGTTGAACGAAAAGGTGTAGGTGGTGCCGCCGCCGCTCGAACTGTTTGCCGGGACTCCGTTCACGAGGAAGTGCTGGGCTTCGACCCCGGTGACGTTTTCCGAGAAGATGACCGTGACCGAGGTCAGGTTGGTGACGAGGCCCGGCGTGGGCAGCACCGCGGCGATGTAGGGCAGTTCTGGCGCCTTCTCGGTCGAGACCAGTTCCGCGTCGAACACCAGGTCGCTGCTGGCGGCGTTGCCATTGAGCGCGATCACGGCGAGCACGTTTTCGCCGGGCACCAGCAGCGCGGCCGGATTGGCGAGGGACTGCGTCGTCCAGACATACTCTTCGGCCGCCGTGGCGGTGGACGTCTGGTCCGGGTCGGTGTCCGGCGCCCGCACCGAGGCCACGCGGGTGCCGTTGAGATAGGCGGCGAAGCCGTCGTCACAAACCGTGGTTAGCTCCAGCGCCACGACGTTGGC
>JAYUSF010000296.1:0-3686 GCA_043755815.1 Verrucomicrobiota bacterium | reverse complement strand
AAATGGGCTTCTGTCGGGCTGACGCTGCTCAGCGGTGGAATCTACCTGTGGCGGAACCGCGAACTGTATCTGAGCGACATGTGAGGCAGGAGGATGACTGAAGCTGCGCCAATGCGGACGATTGCGCCAAGGCCCAGAGGGCCCGCAGAAAGTAGCCCCGGGCGTGAGCCCGGGATAGGCTACGGAAATCGGTCAAGCCCCAGCGGGGCGCCAGAACTCCGCCTCTTTCGCCCCCTGGGGGCTTCAGTTGTTTGCGTTGGTAACCCCGGCCTCACGGCCGGGGCTGTTTTCTGTCGATCCTCCGGCGCTGCCTGGAGATCGCCAGCCCTAGCGACTGACTTGGTCGGCATCGGAGCAGCATGAAATCCGAACTGATCGTCTGGCTGGCCCAGGGCTTCGGTGTGGGGCGCATCCGCTTCGCGCCGGGCACCTGGGGCTCCGTCGTCGGTGTGCTGTGGTCGCTGCTGCTCCTGTGGTCGGGCTCACTGCTGTTCTTCGTGGCCGGGATCCTGGCGTCGTCGTTGGTTGCGGTCTGGGTTTGCGGTGCGGCGGAGAAAACCATGGGCCAACACGATCCCGGCTCCGTGGTGCTCGATGAAATCGTGGCCGTCCCGATCGCCTTGGCTGGCTACGCGGGCCTGTGGTGGTTCCAGGCCGGCGAACTGCCGTCACCCTCGAAGCTTGCCCACTGGTGGCCGGCGGTGGTCGCGGCGTTCCTGCTGTTCCGCCTGTTCGACATCTGGAAGCCGTGGCCGATCCGCACGCTGCAAAAACTCCCCGGCGGCTGGGGGGTGGTAGCCGATGATTTGGCGGCGGGGGCGGTGAGTGCGCTGGTGTTGTGGCTGGGTTCCTACGGAGCGTTTGTTGTTCAGCTCATCCGTGACTGAGCGTTGCGCGTGGCTTCAACGAAGCCGTCCTTTCCGAATTCCGCGGGCCGCTTCACGCTGGCTTTCAACATGAAGCGATCTGCTTTTGCGCGGCGGTTGGGGGCCGTCATCGTCGGCTGGCTGGCGGTTGTCCCGTTCCTGGTCCGCGGAGCAGGAGAGCCATCCCTGCGCTGGCTGGACGTGCGCGATTTGGGCGTCGAAGGCCGCGGCTGGACCACCACCGAAGCTTTCTTCGACCGCTTGCCGATCACCGCCAAGGGCAACGTGCCGGAGTCCGTCTGGAATCTTGGCCATCATTCTGCCGGGGAAGCGGTCCGCTTCGTCTCCGACGCGTCCACGCTTCAGGTCCGCTGGGAACTCACCTCGGCCAGCCTCGCCATGCCGCACATGCCGGCGACCGGTGTGAGCGGGGTGGACCTCTACGTGAAGCTGCCGTCCGGCCAATGGCGCTGGCTCGCCACCGGCCAACCCCGCGCCCAGACCAACGTGGCGATACTCGCCAGCGATCTCCCGTCCGGCCGCCGCGAATACCTCCTCTACCTGCCGCTCTACAACGGCGTGCGCTTGGTCGAACTTGGCGTCAACGCCGACGCCCAACTCGTGGCCGCCGGCCCATGGGGATCGGGGACGCGGAAGCCCATCATCTTCTACGGCACCTCGATCACCCAGGGTGGATGCGCCTCGCGCCCGGGGATGGCGCACGTCGCGTTGGTGGGGCGGCGCTTCAACTTCCCGACGATCAACCTAGGCTTCTCCGGCAGCGGCCGAATGGAGCCCGCGATGGCGGACCTGCTCGCGGAACTGGACCCCAGTGTTTACGTGCTGGATTGCCTGCCGAACCTGAAGGCGGCGGAAGTCACCGAACGCACCGAACCGTTCGTCCGCCGCCTGCGGGCCGCGCATCCGGCCACGCCGATTGTGCTCGTAGAGGACCGCAACTACGCGGATGCCGTCCTGAACTCCGGTCGCCGCGCGGCCAACGGTGCCAATCACGCCGCGCTGTGGGCGGCCTATCAGAGGCTGAAGAAATCCGGCGTGAAGCATCTCCACTATCTGCGGGCCGACGGACTGCTGGGCGGCGATGGCGAGGACACCGTGGACGGTTCGCATCCGACCGACCTCGGGTTCGTGCGCCATGCGGATGCGTTTGCGAAGGTGCTCAAGCCGCTCCTGAACCGTGCGGCACAATCCAGGTAAGCGAACCCATGAAGTGGCTGCTCTACGGCTACGCGGCAATGAGCGCCGTGACGTTCGCGGTTTACTGGATGGACAAACGGCTCGCGCGCGGCGGCGGTCGGCGGATTCCGGAAAAGACACTTCACCTGCTTTCGTTCGCGGGCGGCTGGCCAGGGGCGCTGGTGGCCCAACGCCTTGTGCGGCACAAGAACCGGAAGCCTTGGTTTCAGGCCGTATTCTGGCTGACGGTGGCCCTGCACGTCGGGCTCTGGGTTTGGTGGGGCGCCGGGAGGCGTTGAAAGCGGCAACGTGCCTGACAGCTCAGCCGACCAGCCGGTAGCCGACTCCGTGAACCGTCAGCAGGCGGCGCGGTTCGTCCCCCTTGTCGCCGAGCTTGCGGCGGAGCTGCACGATCACCTGGTCAAGCGTGCGGGTGGTGCCGTAATAACCGTGGCCCCACACTTCGTTGAGCAGCCGGTCGCGCGACAACACCTCGCCGACGTGGGCGTGAAAGAGTTGCAGCAGCTTCAGCTCGCGGGCGGTGAGTTCCTCGGTGAGGCGACCCCGTTGAAGCTGGAACCGTTTCGGATCAATCGTCGCGTCGCCGATCGCGAAGACGGCGTCCGAATTTCCGGAAGTTGTGGGCGTAGATGCGCGCCGCAGCAGCGCATGAATGCGTGCCACCAGTTCGCGGACGCCGAAGGGCTTCGTCACGTAGTCGTCCGCGCCGAGTTCCAGGCCGACCACCTTGTCGATCTCCTGACCCTTGGCCGTGAGCATTAGGATCGGAGTGCCGACCTTCCGCCCGCGCAGTTCCCGGCACACGTCGTAGCCGCTCAGCCCGGGCAGCATCACGTCGAGGATGATCAGGGCGAACGACTGGTTTGCCGCCTGTCCCACGGCTTGGTCGCCGCGCCCGCATACGACCGGTTCGAAGCCTTCCGCCTTGAGGACCTCCTCCAGTCCTAGGGCGATGTGGGGGTCATCTTCGACAACGAGAATCCGGGGTTTCATTTATGGGTAGCAGCGGACGTGAGGAGGCTCTGATTGAAGTTCGGAATGCGGAATGTGGAATGCGGAACTGGCCCGGGGGGGGACCATGGCCCGGCGGCTTTGTGTTCCGCCCGGTTCCCCCTCACCCCGGCCCTCTCCCTGAGGGAGAGGGAGAATGTCTCGTCGCGATGTGACTCCACACGGGTTGTCCTCTGCTTCAGCACATGGCACCGCAGTCCTCATCAGTCTGGTTTGTGGAAAGGTTGCGGGGCTGTGGGCATTCCCTCTCCCCGGGGCAGAGGGGTAGGCTGAGGGCGGGTGAGGATCGCTGCCGTGAAAACGGGAAGTGGGAATGCGGAAATGTTCAGCATGTAGAGAGCCTTCTTTGATCAGTTCCAGCAGATCGCAACAGCACCTGTAACGTGAACACGCTGCCACCCCCCTCGCGCGGCGAGTAGGTGACGTCGCTGCCATGGGCGCGGGCGATTTGCCGTGCAAGCGTCAGTCCGAGCCCGCTGCCCTGAATCCCGCTGGCGAGGGAATCGTGGGCGCGGAAGAACTGTTCGAAGATGCGTTCCGCACAGCCGGCCGGCACGCCGGGGCCGCGGTCGAGGACTTCCAAGATTGCAT
>JAYUSF010000295.1:0-11566 GCA_043755815.1 Verrucomicrobiota bacterium | reverse complement strand
ACGCCCGCCGCGTCCACTCCCTCGTCTTCGACTGGCTCCTCGCTCAAGCAAACGCTTCTTCCAGACCCGTTATACTACTCTATTAACGTAGTTGGTATAACCTATTCCCGACCACTCGATCGGACAGCCGCTCCTCAGCCAGCGCAGTGCCAACCTTCGGCCTCGGGCAGAGTAATCTTTGGTTTGGTCAAAATGTTTGGAACTCATTCTCCAGCGACGGAACAGCTCGGAGCAAGCCGGCGGAATGGTCGGCGGCAATGAGGAGCGCGGACGGTTTTCGTCCGCCAGTCGATTGGGCCGGAAGCGCCGGACTTGAAAGCCTGCACGCGGACGAAGACCGTCCGCGCCCCTTACCAGTCGGCTACGCTTTTCCTGGTCGAGGGACGCCGAAATGGTGGAGCACGTTGCGGAACAGGGCTTGGAACTTTGGGTCGGCGTGGAGCGCCCAGCCGCTGCCAATGCTCCCCGCGTTGAAGACCAGGCCGCCTTCCGGGCGCTCCCACCAGATCAGCTCCCCGCCCTGGTCGGTCTTGGGTTTGATGGGGCGGAAGAAGTAGTCGAAGGCTGAGCCGCCGTGCTTCCACGGGATCACGCCGTTGGCGAGCTGGGTGATGCCGGGGGCGTCGCCGGGAACGGTTCCGCCGGCCGGGTTCGGCAGTTCCTGCATCGCGGCCAAGGTCGAAAGCCGGATGTCGAACTCGTGGCCGTTGGCGAGCGAAGTGCCGTCGGCCGCAACACCGAGGGAATCGCCGGCCTTGAGTCCGGTGGCCTCCGGTTGATGGAAGAGAAAATGGTCGGCGTTCGTGACCTTGTAGGGGCCGAAGTTCTTCGGGTTGCCCTGATCGTTCCAGCCGAGCGTTTCCAGGCCGCTCCACCGCCAGCCGGGGTGTCCGCAGTCGCGCAGCAGTCCGCCGCGTTCGCCGTCGTCGCTGTGCCAGGATTCGCCGCGTTCGTGGGGCAGCATCTGGTTGCCGGGCGCGTCCACCTTGCGGCATTCCATGACGCTGGTTTCGCGGTCGAAGCTGACGCGCCAGAAGAGCGAATTGCCGGAGAAGATCGCCAGCTTGCCGCCGTGCCCGAGGAAGCCATCGAGGCCGGCCAGCATCGGCAGGGACCAATACTCGTTGTGGCCGTTGATGACGACAACCCGGTGTCGGCGCAACAGGCTGGGATCGCGATGGAGATCGTCGTCGGTGGCAAAGTCGAAGCGGTAGCCCTCCCGCTCGAGCCAGGTGTGCAGGAAGCGTTCGGCGCGCAGTAGGTGGCTGTAACGGGTCGGCCCGCCATAGAGCACGTAGGGCGCAGCGATGGGCCACGGCATCCGCAGCCCGACCTGGTAGGTGCCCTGACCGGCGGCATGGCGGCGGTAGAGGTTGAAGGCGGGCGGATTGCCCGGAGAATTGGGCAGGCCATCCGTGCCCACCACGGCGTGCTGCGTCGTGGGCCACACCCCGAAAGGAGCCCCGTTGTAGGCGCGCCACGTGTTGGTCGAACAGAGGACCAAGATTGGCGCCGGCTTGGCGCGGCGCGGCCGGCGCACGATGAAGGTGATGTCGTAGGGCGGGGGAGCGCTGCCGGTCGACGCGGCGCGTTGCAGGCGGAGCACGTAAATGCCCGGGGTCGCATCCGGCGGGACCCTCCAGTCCAGCGTGGGTGTCCAGCGGCAGTCGAAGAGATCGTCGGAAGCGAGGCGGAGCCCGTGGCCGCGCTGCGGGTCTTTGGCAGGTTCATATTGGCCGAAGCGCGGGACCTCGGCTTGGAAAGACGGTCCGCCGATCATCCAGGTGCCGCGGTTGATGATGCGGCCGTGGCGGCGGTGCGGGGACAGGTCCACGACGGAAGCACCGCGTTCCTCCGAAAAACTCCAGCACGCGAGCACGCCGCGACCCTTGGCTGGAACCAGACCACGTTCGTGGAAGCGCCGTTCAATCGCAGTGTCGTCCAGCGCGTGGTCGTAAATCACCGTCATCGCAAGATCCCCGTCGAGGAAACGGAGTGCGGCGCCGTTTTCGCCCATGGCGCCCAGGCGCAGCGGGTGCTGGCCGAGATGGAACGGGCCGGCGAAGTCCCACGCACCCACCCGCCGGCCGTTCACCCAGAGTTCCTTGGTCCGGCCATCCCAGCGTGCCATGAGGTGATGCCATTTCGCCTTCTCGAGCACGCCGGTCGGCGAGCGGTGAATCTGGGCTTCGTCGGGACCGACGCCATTGCCGAGGAAAAAGCCGACGTAACCGCCCTTGCCGATCCCGAGGGCGAATCCTTCATCGCTCTGCTTGTCCTCCTGAGTGATGACGCCGGCCAGTTTGTCGAAGGACCACGGGCGCACCCAGCATTCCAGCGCGAGGGCACGGAGCGGCCGGGTCAGGAGGCGTTCGACGTGGACGTAGCTGCCGGGGTGAATCGGCTGCGGGCTTGCCAGCAGCTCGCCCGCGTCGTGAACAAGCTGATCCCCGGTGGGATCGTCGATGACAAGGCCGAGCCGATGGATGCGGGCGTGAACCGCCTGATCGGTGGACAGGTGGAAGTCGATCCGCTGACCGGCGACCACGCTGTGGCCGGAGGGATAGCCGTGGACACCGACAATCTGGAGCGGCGTGTGGGGTGGGAGATCTGGCGTGGCCGATCGGCTCGCAGCGGTGACGGGGTTGGCCGTGGCGAGGGCGGCGACGCCGGTGGCGGAGACCTTGAGGAAGTCGCGTCGGCTGGTGTGGTGCATGTCGGTTGATCGCAGGGAAGGGCGTTTTGGTGCAAGGCGGGGAAGGGCCCGTCGGGACCGATTTCACGATTTTGCAATGTTTTGGATTCCCAAACCCCGCCGTTTCGCTTTTATCCACCGCTTTTCGCCACCTTGCGAACCGACTGATGAAACATTTGCTGAGTCTCGAGGCGCTTTCCGGAGCCGACATGCGGGCCATCCTGGACCGTGTCGCCGACTTCAAACGGAACCGGACCACGCAGCCGAAGCCGCTCGCCGGTCAGACGTGGGCCCTGATCTTCAGCAAGTCGTCCACGCGCACGCGCGTCAGCTTCGAGGTCGGCCTGCGGGAACTGGGGGCCAACGTGCTGTTCCTCAATGCGGGTGACATCCAGCTCGGGCGCGGCGAACCGATCAAGGATACCGCCCGTGTGCTGGGCCGGATGCTCCATGGCGCGGTGATCCGGACGTTTGCCCAGAGCGACGTGGTGGACTTCGCGCGCTACGCCATGATTCCGACGGTCAATGCGCTCACCGACGACGAGCATCCGTGCCAGATCCTGACGGACATCTTCACCTTTGAGGAAAAGCGCGGCGAAAGCATCACTGGGAAGACGGTGACCTTCGTCGGCGACGCGGCGTGCAACGTCCCGATTTCCTGGCTGTGGGCGGCGGCGCGGCTGGGCTTCACGCTGCGACTGGCGGCGCCGAAGGCCTATTGGCCGGACGAAGCCATTGTGAAGCGGGCTTCTTCCGGCGGCGCCATCCCGTGGTCCGGCTATTCGGCGGAACAGGTGGTGGAACGGCTGCCCATCGGCACGGGCATGTTGGAACTGCTCACGGACCTGAAGCTCGCGGCCCGGCAGGCTGACCTGCTTTACACCGACGTGTGGGTCTCGATGGGCAAGGAAGCCGAGTCGGCCCAACGCCTGAAGGACCTGACGGGTTACCAAATCAACGCCGAATTGGTGAAGCTGGCCAAGCCCAACGCGCTGGTGATGCATTGCTTGCCGGCTTACCGGGGCAAGGAGATCGACGAAGCCACCGTCGAAGCCCACGCCGACACGATCTTCACCGAGGCGGAAAACCGGCTGCACACGCAGAAGGCGATTGTGGCGTGGATGGTGGGCGCGTGAAGCGGCCGGTGGTGATGGTGAGATCGCGCATGGCAGGGGATACTGCGGACTCAGTCGCGACGGACGTTGCCTTCTGCTTTCTGGCTTGGGTTTTGCTTTAGCACAAAGTGAAATCCCGCCGTAGTCCACTCTTCGCTGACCACTGCCATGCCTCAGATGAAACCGTCATTGTGGAAGATAGGCATGCTGATCATTGCCGTGCTTGCGGGCGGTGCGATTTGGCTCTGGCACAGCTACCGACAGACGTATCCTTTTGGGTCCAGTCACTGCTGCGCTAAAGTGCTTGCTACTGCCTTGGCGATGCATGCTCAAAATAACGTCGGTAAATTCCCCGCTGGCGGTCCAACCCCGGAAGCCAGCCTCAGTTTGCTAGTGGGGGGCGAGTGGTTGAGCGACACCAACGGCGCTTTGGCAATCCTGCGCGGTAAAACCGTGTCCTTTGACAAGGTTCAAACCGCATGGCAGCGGGATGGTCGGCTTGGCCCTGATTCGTGCGGTTGGTTTTACGTCGAAGGACTTCGTGAGGATGACGACCGGGGATTGGCTTTGGCGTGGGACAAATACGGACTGGGCCATAACGGTCAGCGATATTCCGAAGGTGGCCATGAGGTCATCATGGTTGATGGATCAAGTCTCCAAGTCACCGGGAACCGCTGGGACGAGTTCATCGAACTGCAGCGCCAACTTCTCGCCGCCCACGACCCTCCGTTGACCAACGCGCTCAATGCCTGGTTCACCAACTACGCCTTGCGCGACTCTCGACGTGAGGCGCTCAAACGCTAAACTCCAACCGCAATGTCAACCGCCGCTCCCGCCGCTCCCGTCGCCCCGCCGAAGAAAGTGAACCTGCGTCGTCCTGACGTGATGGAAGCCGTCTCGGCACAGGTCGTGGCGCATTACCGCAGCGAACTTGTCGAGCGCATCCGGGCCGGTGGCGGGGTCATTTCGCACGGCGGGCTCACAATCAAGTTGGCGAAGGAGTTCGGCTTTTGTTACGGCGTGGAGCGGGCGATTGACCTGGCTTACGCCGCCCGCCGGGTGTTTCCCGAGCCGACGCGGATCTTTCTCTTGGGTGAGATCATCCACAACCCCGAGGTGAACGACCAAATCCGGAATCTCGGCATCGTCTCGATTCCGCCGAAGCCGACGGATGAAGAACTCGCCCGGCTCAACCTCACCGCCGAGGACGTGGTCATCATTCCCGCCTTTGGCACCGAAGTGGCCACGCGGCGCAAGTTGGAGGCGATCGGCTGCCAGTCGGTCGATACGACCTGCGGGGACGTGATGAGCGTGTGGAAACGCGTCCGCCAATACAGCAAGGACGGCGTCACGAGCATCATCCACGGCAAGGCCAAGCACGAGGAGACCAAGGCCACGACGTCGCAGGCGACCGCCAACGGCACCGGCCACTATCTGGTCGTCTTCGACTTGCAGGAGACGGATTACGTCTGTGACTACATCCTGAACGGGGGGGACAAGGAGCAATTTCTGGCGCGATTCAAGGGCGCCCACTCTCCCGACTTCGATCCCGAACTGCATTTGACTGCCGTTGGCGTGGCCAACCAGACCACCATGTTGCGCGGCGAGACGGAGGAGGTTCAGCGACGCTTCCGCGCAGCCATGGAAAAACGCTTTGGCGCTGACACGCTGGCGGATCACTTCCGCGTCTTCGACACGATCTGTGGCGCGACCCAAGACCGGCAGGACGCCCTGCAGAAGATGCTCCGCGAGCCCATGAACCTGCTGATCGTCGTGGGCGGCTACAACTCGTCGAACACGTCGCATTTGGCTGAGATGGGCGAAAAGGTCCTGCCGACCTACTTCATCAAGAACGCCGCCAAGATGCAGTCGGCGCAGCGGATCGAGCACTGGAACCAGCACATCGCCGAGGAGGTCTCGACACAGGATTGGTATCCCGCGACGGGCGATGTGACCGTCGGAATCACCGCCGGTGCGAGTTGTCCGAACAACCTCATCGAAGACACGATCCGGCGGCTTTTTGACCTTAGGGGCATCTCGGTGAACGAGATTCTCGGCCGGCCCTGACGGGTAACCTTGGTGCGGCCGCCCTGTTTGGGGTCCGGTTTGCCGTGGACAGTCCAACCACCGATGGACAGCCACGCCAGGCTTTCCTACCGTCCCGCCCATGAAGTGGATTCGCCTGAGTTTAGCCGCCGGAGTTGCGGCGCTGTGGATCGCGCCGGCCGTCGCCCAAACGCAGTTGCTCAACGGCGTGGCCGCAGTGGTAAACCGGTCCGTGATCACTTTCGATGACGTTCGCGCGGCCAGCATACGCCCGCTGGAGGCGACCCGCCGCTTAAGCCGCGACGAGGCCGAATTCGACCGGCGGGCGAGCCAGATCCAGAAGGATGCCCTGGAGCAGTTGGTCGAACGCGAACTGATCGTCCACGAGTTTGAGACCAAGGGCTATAACCTGCCGGAAAGCATCATCGACGAGATCGTCGAGCGGCAGATGAAGGATGAGTTTGGAGACCGACTCACGCTCACCAAGACGCTGCGCCTGCGCGGTCAGACCTACGAGAGTTGGCGCAAGGACCAGCGCGATCAGTTCGTCATCGCCCAGATGACGGTCAAAAACATCAACCAAAACATCGTCGTTTCGCCCAAGAAGATCGAGAAGCACTACGCAGAGCACGCCGACAAATACCGCGTCGGGGACCGGGCGAAGATCCGGATGATTCTGGTCGACAAGTCACGTCACTCGACCGAATCGCGAAAGATTGCTGAAAGTGCCTTGACGCGGCTGAAGGGGGGCGAGGAGTTCGCAAAAGTTGCCGACGCCATTTCCGACGATGCCCGCCGCTTCAAGGGTGGAGACCGCGGCTGGGTCGAAAACCGGGACGCGGATCTGCGGAGGGAGCTGCGCGACTGGGTGTTCAAGCCCGACTCGTCGGGGCTGAGCGAACTCATCGAGGTCGACGGCGCCATTTTCATCGTAAAGGTCGAGGAGAAGAAGGCCGCGGGCATCCTCCCGCTGAGCGAAGTCCGCCAGGACGTCGAAACCACCCTGCGCAACGAGGAACGCGAACGGTTGCGCAAGGGCTGGATCCGCCGGCTACGCGACAAGCAGTTCGTCGCCTATTTCTGACGGCCATTGCCCCGAGATCGCGTGCTCACCTTGGGTATTACGCTGGGCGACGTCACTGGCATCGGCCCGGAAGTGGTCTTCAAAGCCGTGGCGAGGCAGCTAGGGACTGAGGCTGACGCCCGGTATGTGCTGATCGGCGACCGGGCCATTGCGCGGCACTACTGCGGCTTGCTCGGGCTTGAGGGAAATCTGGCCGATTGGGAGGATCGGACAGGTCAGATCAGCCGGCTCTACCTTCTCAGTCCGGACGAGACGCCGCTCGCCACCAATCTCCCGAGCGGAGCGCCCGAAGCGGCGCTTGCCGCAGTCCGATGGCTGGCGGAAGGCGCCAATCGGTGTCTCGCGGGGGAGTTTTCGGGTTTGGTCACCGCTCCGGTCAGCAAGGAGGCGATTCTAAAGGCCGGACAACCGTTTGTCGGCCAGACGGAATACCTGAGCGAACTCGCAGGAGCGCGGCGCACTGCCATGATGCTGTTAGGTCACGATGACCGAGGACGCTGGCTGCGGGTCGTGTTGGCGACGACCCACCTTGCTTTGAAAGAAGTGGCTTCCGCGCTGACGTCCGCGGGGGTGGAACAGACCGTCGAACTCGCGGCTGAAGCCTGCCACCAATTGCGCCTGCCGCGGCAACGCATTGCCGTCTGCGGCCTGAATCCTCACGCAGGCGAGGGCGGCCGGATGGGCCGGGAGGAAATCGACGTCATTGCCCCGGCGGTCGCTGCGGCCCGCGGGAAAGGCCTCGATTGTTGCGGGCCCTTGGCAGCCGACACCCTGTTTCATCAAGTTTACCGCGGTGAATTCGACGCGGTGGTGGCGATGTATCACGACCAGGGATTGGTTCCGTTGAAGATGGTGGCCTTTGAGTCGGGGGTGAATTGGACGCTGGGGCTGCCCTTTGTGCGCACTTCCCCGGACCACGGAACTGCGTTTGATATCTTCGGCCAAGGGGTTGCGGATGCGTCCAGCATGGAGGCCGCCATCGGGTTGGCACGGTATCTCGCGCTGCAGTCCCGGAAGGAACAGGGGCTCGAAATGGTGCCCTGATTCAGCAATCGCTTGCAGTCCATGCCCGACGTCGGTTACCTACTGGACCCGCCTCGCGGGCGTAGCTCAATGGTAGAGCGCCGGTCTTCCAAACCGGTTACGAGGGTTCGATTCCCTTCGCCCGCTCCATTTCTCGCTCCACGACCGACTTGACAATCCGGGCAGGCGATGAGAACCCGTCGGTGCCAACGAGAGGTGTCCCTTGAAAAAGATCCCCCCGATTGTTGCGCTTGCCGCGGGCGAATGTCGCGGCACGTCCGTTGTCTACCACACACATATCCAGTTACATGAGAGTGAATAAACCCTACCTGAAGCCATTGGCGTCCGGATTCATCGCCGTCATCGCGGCGTTGACATCCATCGTCCCAGCGTCTGCTCAACAGACCACCCGCAGCGAAAAGCAAGTCCGCGAGCGTCAAAATTTCGAGGTGATCGTTGGTGATTTCTACACCGGCCGTTCACCGTATTTCAAGAGCACCGGGCAGCCGGTCGCCGAACCGGCGCCGGTTGTCGCCCAGGCCAAGCCCGCTCCGGCTCCTGCCCCCGTGGGCAACTGTTCCGTCATCAACAGCGGCCTGGTGCACATGACCAAGACGATGCCTGCCGAAGCCACCCTCGGTGAGCTGTTCACCTACGAGCTCAAGCCGATGGCTGTCGGCTGCGCCGGCAACGTGGTTGTCACGGATCAGATCCCCGACGGTTGCTCCTTGGTGAGCACCGAACCGCAGGCTTCCGTCAGCGGAAACACGCTGGTCTGGAACCTCGGCAACATGGATGCGGGCGAATCGAAGTCCCTCAAGGTCACGGTGAAGCCGGATCGTGAAGGCACCTTGGCCTCCTGCGCTACCGTGAAGGCTGATCCCCGCGTTTGCGCAAAGACGGTTGTGGGCCGCCCGCAGCTGGCGATCGACAAGACCGGTCCCGAAGTTGCCCAGCTCGGCAGCGACGTGGCTTACAACATCGTCGTCAAGAACGTCGGCACCGCCGTCGCCAAGAACGTCGTGGTCACCGACAAGGTGCCGGCCGGTCTCGGTGGCGTTCGCGAAATCCCGACCACCGTGGGTGACCTCGCCCCAGGTGCTTTGAAGACCATCCCGGTTACCCTCAAGGCGGCTGAGCGCGGCCGGCACTGCAACGTCGCGGTTGCGACCTCGTCCAACACGGCCAGCGTCCAGGACGACGCCTGCACCTTGGTCGTCAAGCCGGGCCTGAAGCTCGAGAAGTCAGGCACTGCTGAGCAGCTCGTGAACAAGCAGGCCAGCTACGTGGTCAAGGCTTCGAACACGGGTGATACCGACCTCACCGGTGTGGTGGTCACCGATACCGCTCCGTCCCAGACCCGTATCGTCAGCGCCCAGGGCGCTTCCGTCAGTGGCAACACCGCCACCTGGAATGTCGGCACTCTGAAGGCGGGCGAAAGCAAGAGCTTCGACGTCGTCCTGACCAGCTCGCAGATCGGCCGTTGGTGCAACGCCGCCAGCATCTCGACCAAGGAAGGTCTGCGTGAAAACGCCGAAGCCTGCACGGTCTGGAAGGGCGTCCCGGGCATCCTGCTCGAGGTGGTTGACGATCCCGATCCGATCCAGGTCGGCGAGACCACGACCTACACGATTCGCGTGACCAACCAGGGTAACGCGGACTTGACCAACATCGGCACCGCCTATGAGAGCGACGCCGAAACCGTCCCGGTGAGCTCCGCGCAGGGCACCGTGAGCGGGAAGAAAGTAACGTTCCCGACCGTGCCGGTCCTGAAGTCGAAGCAGTCCTTCACCTACACGATCGTCGTGAAGGGTGTTTCGGTCGGCGATGCCCGCCAGAAGGTCACCCTGACCTGCGCTGAACTGCGCACACCGGTTGTGGAGGAAGAATCCACGACGGTTTACTGATCCGATTCCAGTTCAGAAAAACTCACCAAGCGCCTTCGGATCTTCCGGAGGCGCTTTTTTGCGTCTTTTAACCAGGGCAATTCTTTATCTGCTTGGCCGGCGTCGACTTCTTGGTTGCCGGGGCCATTCGATCCGAAATTCTGATGCGGGAGTTCTCCGAGCATCTGCGATCCTCGAGTTGTTGCCTGATCGACTTGCTGGCGTCGGAACCGGCAGCCAAGCCGGAACGAGGCAATTGAACGGGGCGCGGACGGTCACGTCCGCTCGAACCGCCGGAGTGGGGAGCCTGGTTTCCGACGGACCGCGGGCTTCACCCTTCGGTGCGGGGAATTACCCCGGCTCAGGGGGTGCGGCCCGGCCTGCGGCAGGGACATGCGAATTCAGACCGTCCGCGCTCCTCCTGCATCGTTCCGGCTAAGTCCCTCGCGAATGCGTCGCCTATTTGGACCTGTCTGGAACTTGGGCCTTTGGAATCTCCTCCTGAGTTTGGTTCTTTCGTGGTGTCTGGTCGCTCAGGCGCCGGAGCCGGCAACCAATGCGGTTTCGTCGAACCTCCTTCGCCTGGATCTGGCCCAGCGGGAGTTCATCAGGGAGAACACGTCAGCCCTTACTTTCGGCCTGGACCAAGTCGAACTTCTCCAGTGTCCGTTCATGAGCCACCTGCTCTGGCAATATGTAGCCTCGGGGTTTTACGCTTTCCTGGCCTTCTTCGCCGCCAAGGTGGTCGACTGGCTGATCAATTCGCAACTCCGCCGCCGGGCGGAACGGACCACGACCCAATGGGACGAACTGGTCGTGTGGCTGTTTGACGGACCGCTGAAGATCATCGTTTTCGTCGTCCTGCAAAATATTGGGCTGCAACTGTTCGACTGGCCGGTCTGGGTTGAGACTTGGTTCTCGCGAGCCACAGTCTTGGCGATTGGCCTGTCAATCGTCGTGGTCATTCTGAAAGCGGTGGATGTAGTGATGCTGCTCTGGAAACAGCGGCTGGCACCGGGTGGAGACCGGGCGTTTTCGAAAGCTGCATCACCCTCGTCGGCAAAGTCTTTAAGGCCGGCATCGTCGTGACGGTCTTCACGGTGCTGGGCAACCTGGGCTTTGATATCCGTGCTGCCCTGGCTTCGGTTTCAGTTGCCGGGCTTGCCCTCGGCCTCGCCGCACAGGACACGGTGGGCAATCTTTTTTGGGCCGGTGCGGTTTTCGCCGACATGCCGTTTCGCATCGGTGACCGGGTCCGGATTGGCGAAGTGGACGGAGCAGTGGAGGAAATGGGGCTGCGTTCAACCCGGATCAGAAGTGTCGACGGCTTTCTGATAAAGGTGCCTAACAAGAACGTGGGTAACGCTGCGATTGTGAACATCACCTGCCGTCCACGATCAAGACCACGATGACGATCGGCCTGACCTATGAAACTCCGGCCACGAATGTTCGTCGCGCGGTTGAGTTGCTGGAGCTGATCTTCCGAGAACACCCGCAAACTCACGATTAACTCGTTCATTTCAGCCGGTTTGGAGATTCCAGCCTCAGCCTGGAAGCGGTGCACTGGTTCAAACAGACCGACGGGAAGGCTTTTACCAAAGTGCTTCAGGAAATAAACCTGCCGGTGTAAGAAGCTTTCTGTAATTTGCTTTCCTTGTGTTTCCACCCAACCCCAGAGGGGGAGGTGGAGCGGAGGCGAGCGGAGCGAGCCGAGCGC
>JAYUSF010000294.1:0-11568 GCA_043755815.1 Verrucomicrobiota bacterium | reverse complement strand
GCTCACCTCGTTGACCGTGATCGTCACGGTCTCGCTGACGGCCAGCGGAGGCACACCGTTGTCGGTGGCGGTGAACGTGACCGAATGAGCTCCCTGTTGGGTCTCGCCCGGAGTCCAGGCGAACGCACCCGTGGCCGGGTTGAACGCGGCTCCGGTCGGCAGGCCCGTTGCGGAAAGCATCACGGTGTTGGCGGGCGTGTCGTTGGGATCGCTGGCGCTGACCGTGAAGTTCAGCGCCACGCCTTCGTTCACCAGCTTGGCACCGATCGTCGAGAGAACGGGGGCCGCGTTCACCTCGTTGACCGTGATCGTGACGGGCTCGCTGACGGCCAGCGGCGGCACGCCGTTGTCGGTCGCGGTGAACGTCACCGCATGCGTTCCCTGCTGCGTTTCGCCGGGCGTCCACGTAAACGCACCGCTCGCCGGATTGAACATGGCTCCGGTCGGCAGCCCGGTGACGGACAGCGTCACGGTGTTGGCCGGCGTGTCGTTCGGATCACTGGCACTGACGGTGAAGTTCAAGGCGGCGCCTTCGTTCGCCGATTTCGCCCCAATCGCCGCCAGCATCGGCGGTGAGTTCACCTCGGTGACCGTGACTTGAAACTCGTTTGTGGCCGACCGGGGCGGCACGCCGTTATCGGTGACGATCACCCAGACATTGAAGCCTCCCGGGCCTTGAACTTCTGAGGGCATCCAGGTGAACACGCCCGTCGCCGGATCCACCACCGCACCGGTGGGCGCGCCGGCCGGCAGGCTAAAGGTCAGGGCATTTGCCGGCTGATCCGCATCGGAGACCTTGTTCGTGAGCATAAGTGTCGCCCCCTCGATGAGGCTCTGCGGCGGGATGACTTCCGTGAACTGCGGCGCGGTGTTCACCTCGGCCACGGTGATCGCGACGGTCTCGCTCACGCTCAGCGGCGGCACCCCGCTGTCCGTCGCGGTGAACGTCACCTGGTTCTGGCCCTGCTGCGCCTCACCGGGCGTCCAGGTGAAGGCGCCGGTCGCCGGGTTGAAGCTGGCTCCCGTCGGCAGGCTGGTCGCGGAGAGCGTGACCGCATTGGCTGGCGTGTCGCCCGGATCGCTGGCGCTGACCGTGAAGTTCAGCGGGACGCCTTCGTTTACTGACTTGGCACCGATGCTCGCCAGCATGGGCGGTGAGTTCACCTCGGCCACCGCGATCGTAAAGGTCCGTTCCGCGCTCAGCGGCGGCACGCCGTTGTCGGTGACTTTGACCGTCACCGGGAACGATTGGCCGCCCTGGGCCTCTTCCGGCGTCCACGTGAGCTGGCCGCTGGTGCCACCGAGACTCAGGCCCACCGGGGCGTCCGGACCGAGCGCGTAGGTGAGCGCATTCGGCGGCAGGTCGGGATCGGTGCCCGCAGCGTTGAGCGTGAACGGTTGGCCCTCCGTCGTCGGCTGAGCCGCGATCGCCGGCAGCACCGGCGCCAGGTTTACCTCGGTGATGGTCACGGCGAGCTCGTTGGTCGCCGTCAGCGGCGGGACGCCTTGGTCGGTGACCACCACCTTGAGCACGAACCCGCCCGGGCCCTGCGCTTCGGCGGGAGTCCACGTCAGCACGCCGGTCGCCGCGTCCACCGCCACCCCGGCGGGTGCGCCGGCGGCCAGGCTGAAGGCGAGCGCGTTGGCGGGCACGTCGGCGTCGGCCGCGCGGTTCGTCAAGGTGAGGGTCGTCCCCTCGGCGACGGACTGCGGCGGGATGATTTCCGTCAACACCGGCGCCGTGTTCACCTCGTTGACCGTGATCGTCACGGTCTCGCTGACGGCCAGCGGCGGCACGCCGTTGTCGGTCGCGGTAAAGGTCACTGAATGCGTTCCCTGCTGCGTTTCGCCGGGCGTCCACGTAAACGCACCGCTCGCCGGATTGAACGTGGCTCCGGTCGGCAGCCCGGTGACGGACAGCGTCACGGTGTTGGCCGGCGTGTCGTTGGGGTCGCTGGCGGATACCGTGAAGTTCAGCGCGGCGCCTTCGTTCACCGACTTGGCACCGATCGCCGCAAGCACCGGCGGTGAGTTCACCTCGTGGACGGTGATCGTCACCGTCTCGCTGACGGCCAGCGGCGGCACGCCGTCGTCCGTCGCGGTGAAGGTGACCGCATGGGCGCCCTGTTGGGTCTCCCCCGGAGTCCAGGCGAAGGCGCCCGTCGCCGGGTTGAACGTCGCTCCCGTCGGCAGGCCTGTCGCCGAAAGCGTCACCGCATTGGCCGGCACATCGTTCGGGTCGCTGGCGCCCACGGTGAAGTTCAAGGCGACGCCCTCGTTCACCGACTTCGCACCGATGCTCGCCAGCACCGGCGGTGAGTTCACCTCGGTCACCGCGATGCTGAACGTCCGTTCGGAACTGAGCGGTGGCACGCCATCATCGGTGACCTTGACCGTCACCGGGAAGGACTGACCGCCCTGTGCCTCGTCCGGCGTCCAGGCCATGGCCCCGGTGGCCCCATCCAGCGTCAGACCTGCCGGCGATCCCGGCCCCAGCGTGTAGCTGAGCACGTTGGCCGGCAGGTCGGGATCGGTGGCCGCGGCGTTCAGGCTGAACGGCTGCCCCTCCGTCGCTGACTGCACCCCGAATGCCGGCAGCGTCGGCGCCTGGTTCACTTCGCCCACCGTAACCGTGAACGTCCGCTCGGCGAACAGCGGCGGCTCACCGTTGTCAGTCACGCGCACCGTGATGGGATGGACACCCGGGCCGTCGGCCTCGCCGGTGTTCCAGACCAAGATTCCGGTAACCGGGTCGATGCTGGCGCCCGTCGGCGCCCCCTCGGCCAGGCTGAAGGTCAACGCCTGCGCCGGCAGGTCGAGGTCCACCGTCGCATTGAGGTTGGTCTCAAAGCCCCAGGGCAGGAGCCGCGTCACCGGAATCGGCCGCTCAAACTGCCCGCCGGGCAACTGCCAGCCGACGGCCAGATTGTCCCCGCCGCTGCCTTCCTTCATCAGGGCCTCGACGTGGTAGCGCTGTCCGGCCTGAAGCGGGATCAGCTCGGACTTCTGGCCCGCTTCCTTGGTCCACTGGCGCGCATCGGTCCAGGTGGCCACATGCGCCACCATTTGCCGGTTGGCCGGATTCGCGTCCGAGCTGAGGAAAAGGGCCGAATTGTCATCACCCGCGATCCAAAACGTGTAGTTCCCGGTGGCCGGCGGCAGCAGATAACCCCGCAACCGCTGGCCGTAGTTGTCGCCCTCGTTGCTCGGAGCCTCGAATCGAGCGGTCACTAGACTGGTGCTGGATGGACTACCCGGAAACGCCGGCGCCGCCGTCAGGTCGCTGACCGAAGTTCCGGGGATTCCCAAGTAAACCTCCCGCGTGATGCCATGCGCCTGGACGTTGGCGGAAAACGTCACCATGCCTTCTTCATTGACCGCTTGGTCCACCAACGGTGCCAGCCGTGGCGGCAGGTTCACCTCGGTCACTGTCACGGTGAAGGTGTTCGAGCCGCTCCTCGGCGGCGAGCCGTTGTCGGTCGCTACAATGGTGATTACGTAGGAACCCGCGCCGTGAGTTTCGCCGGGTGCCCACGTCAACGCACCGGTGACCGGATCAACCGACATGCCCGAGGGAGCGCCGGCACCGAGTGAATAGGTCAGTGAATCGAACGGCGCGTCGGCGTCGGTGGCGGGGTTGGTGACATTCAGTGTCTCGCCTTCGGCAAGGGTCTGGTTCGGCGTGTTGGCTGCGAACTGCGGTGCGGCGTTGTCGCCGGTCACGAGCATGCCGGCCCGTGCCTGTGATACGCCGACGCGGAACAACCGAAAGTCAGTCACTGTGGAAGACTTCCTAGCCAGCAGTCCGGGAGTGGCATTGCGGGTTTGGGCCAGCATTTGCCGGATGAACTGGTAGTCCACCGGGACCGAATCGGGATGATTGACCCAAGGCGTGACACTGTCCTGGACGTGACTGGCAAGATGAGCGACCTGCGCGTCTGCCGAATCGTTACGTAGATAGTTTGTAACAGAACCAGTTATTCCCAGAAACAGTGCGCTGAGACGGGGGTTGCCCTCCCTGACGAACGCCTGATTGGTTTGAAACAGGCTGACCGCCAGGATGCTCACGCGCCCGTCGAAACCGTCGAAATCGATGGCCGGCAAGCCGCCCGTGTTCTCGGGGGCAATGTGGGCGCCGTGCAGGGTAAACTCTCCTTTGCCTGCAAAACGAACAAACGGCGCCACGTAACGGGCCTCATACCAGATGTCCTGCACCAGCAGGCTGGCACCGTTGCCAACGAGGTAACTCAACCCGTTGTCTGAAGCACCCCCGCCGAAGATCGAAACGTGGCCCGCAGTGATTTCACCCCGGCTGCGGCGTGGGCCGCCAAACACCTGCGTGCTCGGCCCCTGATTGCCGCCATGATAAAAGGTCGGCAACACCACCTCGCATTCGTCCAAGCGGTCCACCTTTAAGCCATACTGGATGCAATCACCGAGGCTGGCCTGATTCATCCAAACCCGGCTCCCCGGCAGGTCACAGTTCTCGACGGCGATTCCCAACGCCCTACGGTTATCCCCCCATACTTGAAACTCCCGGAAAGTGGCGTGGCTTGGTCCGAGCACCCGGATCACGGTGCCCCCGGCTTCACCAAAGCAGTCCAAATTTGAACTGTAGCCGTAGCCATCCCCCACCAGTTGCAGATCGGAACCGGCCGGAATGATGAGGGTCTCGTTCACCCGGTAGTGGCCGCGTGGCAGATGCACCACCGCACGTTGCCCGCGCAAGGCATCAGCCTGACCGATGGCTGCTTGAATTTCCGTGGCTGTCGCCCCAGCGGGGACCTCAATGACCGGTCTGTTCCTGCGGGGCAAAGAACGTGGTAAGGCCGGGGGTCCAACGTCCAGAGATGACCGGTCCAAAACCCGATTATCGAACGCGATGGTCCGTCCGTTGGCGGAGATCGGCCGGGGAACCGTGAAGATGTTCCCCACGGCGATGAGGTTGTCACTGGCCTGAATCACCGGCCCGCTCGTCTGGTCGGCCCTTGAGCGGATGGTGTTATCGAGCAAGAACATGGGCCCCAGGAAGGCGTAACGGATCGGTGCGTCGTCCAAAGGATCAATGATGACGTTCTTCTCCAGAGTCACGCCGGACGGATTGCTGGTGAAGCCAGCCGTGAAGAACGCTTTCGAGCCGATGGAGGTATTTCGGCGAATTGAGAAATAGGACGTGTTGCCGTGGCCACAATCAGCCTCCACCGATCGGAGGAACAGGCTGTCATAGACATGGTAGTGGCCCGCACCGTAGGTGTTGGACACGCCAAAGCCACAGTCCTCAAACGTGCTGTGGCGGACAAACCAATCCAGGGAGTTGTAGCTCTCAATGCTCAACCCCGCCTTGGAGCAGCGCAGAAAATGGCATCGGGCAACCTCCACTTCCGCGTCATTGGCGCTGAGGCCGGCGCGGACGCCAAACTGGGCGTCCTTGAAGACCGTGTCGGCATACTCGTTGCCTGAGGTGTTGAACGGCCGTTGCGTGTCCCACTTGTGGTCCACGCAGGACAGGGCCTTGCCGGCGCCATCGAACGTGAGCCGGCCGATGCGCCCAAGAGTGGCTCCGTTGCACCAGAGCATGACTCCGCCTTCGGGCCCATCCCACTTGATGACCGTTGTGGCGGGGTCTTCACCCAGGATGCCGAAACTTTGCCGGGTAAAAAAATCGAGCCGGCGAGTGATCCGGTAAGTCCCCGCTGGCAGCCAGAGAACATGGGGCCGGGTGTCACCGACCCCCGTGCCGTCGGCGCCGATGTTGTCCAACGCCCGTTGGAGGGCGTTGGTGTCATCCGCCACTCCGTCGCCCACCGCGCCGAAGTCCGTCTTCGCGTTGGCCCAGCTCGGGAACGGGCCGACGAACTCCTCGTTCTCCCAGGCGAAGAAATGGATCTGCGAGTTCGCCGCAATCGGGTTGCCCACCGCGCTTTGATCGCGGACCCCGTTCACCGTAACGATGTATTCCGCGCCCTCGGTCTGCGGGGTGGTGGTGAGAATAACGTTGGTGTCATTCGCCGCGAGGCGTGAGGCGAGGACATTGAGGCCGCCGCTCAACGTGAAGTGGCTGACGATGGCGGCGTCGGAATCGTTCACCGGTTCGCTGAAGGCCAGCGTAATCTGGTTCAAGCCGATGTTGCCCTCGGCCAGCACAAGCGTCGGCGGCTGGTTGTCGGCGACGACGGTCAGGGTCGCGACGGCGCTGGTGACGGTTGCTCCCGGCACGCTGACCACGCAGCGGTAAAGCGCTCCGTGATCACCGGCGGTCACCGGGGGTGTGGTGTAGTTGCGGCCGGTGGCACCGGGAATGTCCGCGCCGTTGCGCTGCCACTGGAAGAAACGCTCGCGGGTGGAGCCGGTCGTCTGCACGGTGAAGGTCGCGGTCTGGTGATCGGCGACGGTCGCACTCTGCGGCGGCTCGGTGACGGAGAGGGCCGCGCCGGTGGGATCGGCGTAAGTGGCCAAGTAGGTGCCGGAAATGGGCTCGCTGAGATTCTCCGGCACAGGATCGCCGGGCTTCTGCCACGTCACGCCCAGGCTGTCTCCGCCCCCGCCCTCCTTCATCAGCGTCTCGACGTAGTAACGCTGGCCGGCCTCAAGATGGATCGGAACCGAGACGTTTGACGGTGGGTCGCCCCGTGAAGCTTGGTTCCCGCCCTCCGTCCACTGCCGTGCGCCGTTCCAGATCGGCTCGAAGGCGATCTGCTGCCTGTTCGCCGGGCTGTCGTCGGTGCTCAGAAACAGCACGCCTTGATCGTCGCTGGCGAGGTAGAAAACATAGTTGCCGGTAGCCTGTGGCAGCAGAAATCCGCGCAGGCGCACGCCGTAGTTGTCGGCGAAGCTGGCGGGTGATTCGGCGAAAGTGACGTGGTTGACCGCATCGGGTGCATCCGGGTAGCGGGGATTGCCGGTCAGGTCAGCCAGTGTGCTGCCGGGAAGGCCAAGCCACACCTCGCGGCGCAGGAAACCGCGGATCAGCACGAAGGAACCAAAGGACTGCGGGCCGCCGGGCGCGATGACATTCGGGGTGGCGGCGGTGTCGCGCAGGCCGGTGACGGTGAGCGTGTAGGTGGTGGCGGGTGTTTGCGGAGTGGTCGTGAGCGTGACGGTGCGGCCATCGGCACCAAGGCTGGCGGCGCTGACCGTGACGCCGGCGCTCAACTGATAGTGCGAGGTTTCGGCGATGTCCCCCGGACGCATCGCCTCGGAGAAGCGGACGATCACCTGATTGCCTTCGAACACCGACTGCGCCGAGACAAGGGTCGGCGGCGTGGTGTCGGCGTTGACGGTGAGCACCGCGTCGGCGCTGCGGAGGCTGGAGATGCCGTTGCCGACGAGGACGTGGAAGACGGCACCATGGTCGGCGACTTGGGCCGAAGGGATCGTGTAGTTTGGGCCGTTGGCCCCGACGATCATCTGGCCGTTGCGGAACCACTGGTAGTCGTAAGTCGGCGTGCCGGTGAGCGCGACGCTGAAGGTCACCGCATCGCGTTCGCCGACCGTCTGGTTCTGCGGTTGAGCCGTGATCGTGACGGGCACGAGCGGTTCGACGCCGGAGAGAAACTCGCCGGGGATCGGTTCGGCCCCGTTGGTGACTTCCGGTCCTCCAGGAATGCGCCAGGTGACGGCGAGGTTGTCGCCACCGCCGCCCTCCTTCATCAGCGCCTCCAGGTAATACCGGTGACCGGCTTCCAGATGGAGGGGTGCGGAGATGTTCGCCTGGCCAGGCCGGCGGTCGGTGACGGTCCAGTTGCGTGAGCCGTTCCATTCCGGCTCACGAGCGATCTGCACCTTGTTGGCCGGATTTGCATCGCTGCTGAGGAACAGCGCGCCCTGATCGTCGCTGTTCACGTAGAAGGTGTAGTCGCCGGTGATGGGCGCGGTGACATGGCCGAGGAACTGAACGCCGTAGTTGTCCCGCACGTCGGGTGGCGTTTCGAGCGACAGGGTAAACGCGGTCACGTCGGGCTGGTTGCCGGTGAACTTGGCATGGTTGGTCAGGTCCGAGAGCAACGTGCCACCGATGTTGTGGAACTCCCAGCGCGTGAGGCCGCCGTGCGTCTGGAGAAACGTGCGCTGCGTGTTCGCCGCGATGGGGTTCGGCGGCGTGGCCGTGTCGGTAACGCCGTTCAGGGTCAGCGTGTAAACTTGGCCCTCGGCAATGGCCGTGGTGTGGAGCCGCACCTTCCCCGATTCAATCAGCGTGACGCTGTTCACCGTGACGCCGGGCGCGATGGTGTAGTTGGCCGGGTTGGTGGCCGAATTTGGGGCGACGGGTTGCGAAAATGTGACGGTGACGCCGTTGGGGTTGCCGCGGGTCAGCGCCGAAACCAAGTCGAGGGCGCCGGCCGGCAGGATGGACATCAGGAGTAGAACCAGCCACACCAAGGGCCGGTTGGATTCTGCCGAAGGGGACATGCGGGCCGATCAAAGCACGCAGGAAGTTTCAGGAAAGCGGAAAATTCAAACGTCACAGGACGCGGGCGCATCTTTTCATCGTGGCTGCGGGCCCCGCCCCGGGAATTAGGCTGGTGGCACGAGGCTCCTGCCGAGCCGGTGCGCCAACTCGCCCGGCGGGAGCCTCGCGCCACCGGGTGAACGCCAAACCTTGGGTCTGAGCATCGCCCTGGGTTTGGCCGTCGGCCTCCGGCCGAGGGCTACGGCAGGGGCCGGACATCGGCGACAGCAAAACCTGCCCGTCGCAGTGCGGGTCGCCGGGGACTGCCGGCGGGACGCCGGCAGCACTTTGGGCCGGGTTCGTCGCGAAATTCCCGCCCCGACTCCGAGGCGTGGGTCCAGTCCGCCGAGCGTCGAGTAAAGCGACAGCCTGCACTGCTCGCGCCTGCGGCGCTCGCGGGCGGGTTAGAAAACCCGCGCTCCCAGCACCCGGCGTCTGGTCAACGCGGCGCGGCGCGGCCGCCGGCAGCACTTTGGGCGGGCCATCGAAGCGGAGCAACCGGCCGCGACTTCAGGGCCGGTCAGCAGTCCGGCTGAGCGTGACGCCGATGAGTCGCCAGCGGGCCATGAAATCCTCGTGCGTCAGGTGAACGATCCCGCTGATCGGATCGCCGACGATCACCGCGCGGTCCGTCACTTCCAGCACGGTGAGCCAGTGGTCGAGGAACAGGCCGAACTTGACGATCACCAACGTCAGACCGGCCGAACGCAGTTCTTCCAGATTCCGGAAGCGGCGCAGCTCCGCCCGCAGGCCGGCGCCGCGAAAGCGGTCGTTCAGCACCCGCGCCAGCACGTCGGGCGGCGTGCCGGTGGCGGTGCTGGTGCCGGCCAACAGGGCCAACTCCCCTTCCCCGGCCTTTAGTCCCAGCCGGCGCAGCGCGGTGACCGCGGCGGCGGGGCCGCAGGTGTAGTCGGTGCTTTGGCGGCAGATGCCGTCGGGTGGGATCCGGGTTTCGAGCGAGGCCAGGAACGGACGGTTCACCGCCGCAGCGACCGCCGGCCAAACGGAGAAATAAAGCACGGCGACCGCCACCAGCAGCCCCAGCGCCCGGCGTTCCCGCGCCAGCGGCAGCCGGGGCACCAGCGCACTGAAGATCATGGCGATCGTGACCGCCATGAGGCCGAGCTTGAGTCGGCCGACAAAGATCCAGGCCAGCAGCGGATGGAGCGCCCATTCCGGCCGCCGCACTGCGATGGCGAAGGCGACAATGACGGCCAAGGGAACGAGGTAGCCCAGCAGCCACCCATGCTTCGGGAGCCGGGAACTGGCGAAACCCAAGCCGGCTCCCGCCGCGGCAGCGGCCAGCGTCAGCAGGGCTTCGAACCAAGGGGACACGCCCGCAGGCTTTCGCGGGAACGCCGGCTTGTCGAGCGTCGGGCACAAGACGAACGGGAACGGGCACATCGTTTCATCGCAGTTGAAAGTTCACCCGTCGGAACCCTGGTTGGTGGCGCGAAGCTCCGGCTGAGCCGGTGCGACCCACTCTCTCGGCCGGAGCCACGCGCCACCGGACCCCGCCCGCGGCGCGGGCCCGCAGCCACGATGAAAGGATGCGCCCACGGAAACGTTTTGGAGCCCGGCACCGAGCGCTCCGCGTAACCCGCGGGCTGGCCGCAGCGCGGCAGGCGCCACCCCGTTGGGTGACGCGCTGACCCACCGGGATTCAGCGGCCGGTGGCGAACCGGAAAACGAAAAGCGGCGGCTCGAAAGCCGCCGCTCCAAAACTCCTGAGAAATTCGTTCAGTCCTCGCTGAAGAGGTAGTCGAGATCGTCCTTCGACAGGTTGGTGGCGAAGCCCTCCTCGCCCAACACGTCGGCGATCTGCTTGGATTTCTTCTGCTGCAGATCCCAGATCTTTTCCTCGACCGTTCCGGGGGCAATGAGCCGGTAGGCATTGACCGTGCGGGTCTGGCCAATGCGATGGGAGCGGTCGATGGCCTGCGCCTCGACGGCGGGGTTCCACCACGGATCGTAAAGGATCACGTAGCTGGCGTTGGTCAGGTTGAGGCCCGTGCCCGCAGCGCGGAGCGAGAGCAGGAACACGCATGGATCGGGATCCGCCTGGAAGGCGTTGACGACTTCCTGCCGGTCCTTGGTCTCGCCCGTGAGGATGTGCGTCTTGATGCCGCGTTCCTTGCAGGCGTTTTCGATGAGCTTGAGCATCTCCACGAACTGGGAGAACAGCAGCACCTTGTTGCCGGACTGCAGGATGGGTTCCAGCAGCTCGAACAGGGTGTCGGTCTTGCCGCTGGCGCTGTCGTTGCCCACGAGCTTGGGGTGGCAGCAGATCTGGCGCAGGCGGGTGAGCGCCGCGAGGACGTGCATCTTGGACTTGGCGACGCCCTTTTCCTGGAGCGCCTTCATGACCTGCTCGCGGCTGCGGCGGAGTTCGGCCAGGTAGAGCTTGCGCTGTTCCTCGTCGAGTTCGCAGTCGCGGCGTTCCTCGATGCGGTCGGGCAGGTCCTTGGCGACCTGCTTCTTGAGCCGGCGAAGCATGAGCGGACGGAGCTTTGCGCTCAGGCGCCGGCGCGCGGTCCCACCCTCCCATTCAGCACCCTCGCCCTTGGGCTCATAATTTTCGTGGAAACTGGTCTGGCTGCCGAGATAGCTCGGCTGGATGAAATCCACGATGGACCAGAGGTCGAGCAGGCGATTTTCCAGCGGGGTGCCGGTCAACGCCAGGCGCTGTCCCGATTCGATCTCCTTCACCGCCAGGGTGACCTGCGCGTTCGGGTTCTTGATGAACTGCGCTTCGTCGAGCACAAGGGCGCGGAACTCGAACTTCGACAACTCCTCGAGATCGCGCCGGAGGATCGCGTAGTTGGTCACGACGATGTCGTGCTGGGGAATCTGCTTCCGCAGGTTGTGCCGGGCCGGGCCGGACTGGAGCACGAGGATCTTGAAGTGCGGGGTGAACTTCTCCGCCTCGCGCCGCCAGTTGTGGAGCACCGACGCGGGACAAAGGACCAGCGTCGGTTTGCGATCCTTCTTGTGCTGCTCGTGCAACCACGAAAGCCAGGCCAGCGTCTGGAGCGTTTTGCCGAGGCCCATGTCGTCGGCCAGGATTCCGCCCAGCTTGAGGCGCGAAAGGTTGCAGAGGAAATCGAAGCCGTCCTTCT
>JAYUSF010000293.1:0-3696 GCA_043755815.1 Verrucomicrobiota bacterium | reverse complement strand
TTCGCCGAGCCCTTCGAGCGCCCGCACGGTGACGAACTGCCATGCCTTGCCGCACCACCCGGTGGTGATGGTGACGAAGCTCCAAAAGATGCACCCGCCGAGAATCAGGTGTCGCCGGGCGACGCGGTCACCGATGTAACCGGCGAAGAGCGCCCCCGCGCCATAGACGTAGCCGAAGGCGGAACCGATCCCACCCAGTTCCGTGTCGGTGAAGCCGAACTCCTTTTTCAAGGCCGGAAAGACGGCGCTGATGGCCTGACGGTCGGCGTAGTTGAACAGGCAGATGAACCACAGCATGCCGACGACCAGCCAGGGATAGTGCTTCGAAACGGGACGACTCATGGGAGCGGAGCGGTTGTTCGCAGTTGGCGCCGTCCGCGGCAATCCCGATTCCGGGTGACGGCGGCTATAAAGTGCTGCCGGCGTCCCGCCGGCAGGGGGCAGGCTCGGGCTGGTGCCCAGAAAGCACAGACCGGACATCACGGTCCTATGGTTTTGGGCCGCAGGGCATGATCAGACGTGTCTGGCCTTCGGAGACTTCCGATCCACCGTTCAGAGCGACACCTGCCGGCGGGACGCCGGCAGCACTCTTTCCCGGATTACCCTTCGCCGCGATATACACACTTCGCCGTGCAGGTTTCCGCAACGACGACTTCCACCAGCAGCGGCAGCAGCGGCTTGAGTCGTTGCCAGATCCAGCGCGCGACGTTTTCGCTCGTCGGGTTTTCCAAGCCGGGCAGCTCGTTGAGGTAGTTGTGGTCGAGCTGCTCGTAGAGAGGCCGGAACGCGGCCTTGAGGTCAGCGTAATCCATCACCCAGCCGAGGTGCGGATCCACCGGTCCGCGCACCACGATATCGGCCACAAAGCTGTGCCCGTGCAGGCGGGCACACTTGTGTCCGGGGATGACGTTCGGCAGCCGGTGGGCCGCCTCAAACTGAAAGCTTTTTCGGAGTTCCATCATGGTTCGTTCCTTACATTTCAAAATCGGTCCACGTCACCAGTTCACCGAGCGCCGGGCGGCCGTCATGCCGCCACGTCAGCGGCGGCTCCTGCATCCGGCCCAACGGACAGACACGGGGCACGCCCCACGCGGCCAGTTGTCGGGCCAGTTCGGGCAGCCGCGATTCCAGCGCCGCCACGCCGACGGTGCTGACCTGGCCGCGCACGGGATCGGCCAATCGCAACGCCTCGGCCAGTTCCCGCACGGGCTTCACATAGGCGAACCGGTTGAGGCACGACGGCTGAAACCGCGGATCCTCCTCGTAGACGACGGTCCAGGCCGTTGAGTTCGCGCTGGCCCACAGGCGGGTGCTCGCGGACGGAGGCTCAAAGAAGACACCGCGCGGAACGGTCACCGCCTCGCCCCGGGTCAGCAGGTGGCGCGCGGACCGCAACTCGTGGAGGTATCGCCGATCCGTGATCAGCGCGGCCTCCTCGACGGAGAGTTCACCGCGCGGTTCGGCCGTCTCACGCTCCGCCAACGCCGCCGCCAGCAACTCGGCGAAGCCTTCGGCCGATACCGCGCCCCGATCCTCGACGTAGAAAACGTGGGGCGAGAGGCAACCGAGCTGGTTCCACGCCGTGACATCCGCCGCGGCCCGTTCGGCGACCTTGCGGGCGGAATAGGTGGAGAGGAGATCCCCACTGATGAAGCCAAAACTCAGGCGATGACCGTAGGCGACAAGGCGCACGTTCGCCGGGACGCGGGCGCGGACGGAGGCAACCGTTTCGTCGCTACCCTGCACGGTCACACAGATGGTTTCCCCGAAGAGCGCAGCCTCCAGTTCGAGGTTCCCTCCGGGCCACGCGGCGAGTTCCAGGCAGCCGCCTAGCTTGGGTTCCAGCTCCGCCAGTGAATGCGCAAAGAGCCGCGGGATCAACGAGGCACGCGCCGGGAGCCGAACGAACTGCGCCGACTTGGTGAGCAGTCCCAGGACCATCGACGTCAGCGTCGAGACCGGCAGATTGCCCGCAGCTAGGTGAACCAGCAATTCCGGCCCCTGAGCCAATGCCAGTCGGCCATGACGCAATTCACCCGGCGGCGCGGAGAACTCATCCAGCCGGCGCACGTCACCCAGATCCTGAAGCAGCAGCGCGTTCAGGTTTTCAACGGAGAGCTGACGGAAGAAGCTGTCGAGCCCGCGCGCCAGCGTGGCTTCGCCAAACCCGGTCTCGGCCGGGCCAAGCTCCAACGCCCTCCGCCGAAACCCGGAGTCGGCCTGCTGCCAGCGCTCCGCCGCATAGGCCAACAATTCGACCAGTTCCTGCGTGCGCCGATGCACGAGCCAGGTGGCCCGGTTGCGTTTCACGGCAATGCAGGCATCGCGCACCAGCGCCGGCGTGAGCACGGCCTCGGGCGGGAGGTCGGCGAGGAAGAGGTGCGGCAAATTCATGGCAACAGGCAGTTCGGCTGTTTCTTGAGAGTCACCTTTCGCGGCTTGGCTCCGCAACCATCAGGGAACATCCACGCGGTTCACTCACGGCCGCGCGGCCCCGCAGCTCGAACCCAGTGCCGCGTCGGACCGCCAAGTCTTCGGTCTGCACCGCGAGCACCGACCACACATTGGCCAGGTCAAAGATTCGAAGGAGTCCCAGCTCCCCGTCGGCAACCTCGCGCCCGGTTTCCGGTGAGACCACCTGCGCCCGCGCCCACGGAGGAAAGGAAAAGATTCGGGAATCCCGTTCGGAGTCCCAGACCTCGTAGGCCTGCGAACTCAGCTCGCTCATCCCATACTCTGTTATGATCCGGTCGGCCGTCAGGCCCAGTCGACCGGCCAGTTCGGCGTGCAGTTCCGCCCGTGGCAGTTCGCGGGAACGGCCCTTGTAGCCGCCTGTTTCCATGACCCGGGATCCAGGCGGCAAGGCAAGTCTGAGGTTCCTCGATCCAAGTTCATCGAGCAGATGCACGAAGTTGAAGGCAGTTCCGAGCAGCGCCACCGGGGTGGCTGAACCAGCCGCCAAGCTCAAGACCGGGAGCAACCGCTCGGATTGCACTTCCCAGGTTCCCGCAGCGTTTACGCGTCCAAAGAAACCGCTCTCGGCTCTTGTCCCGTAACACCCGATCACAACATCCAGCATGTGCACCAGTGAGGAATGAGGAGCCTGCGGCGGCGGCGGCGTGAGGGAAACTAGGCACGCCTCGGCCCCGTCCCCGAGCAGATGTCGCCGGAACCAGGGCTTCAGCGAGGCCTCGTATAGCGCCAATGATTCGCTGCCATGAAAGTGCCGACTTGGTGTTTGGCCGGTGGTGCCCGACGAATGGAAGACCCATCGTCGCTGGTCCGGCGGCAGGGCCGTCAGTTCGAACTCCTTGAACGCCCGCGCCGGCACCGCCGGGATATCGGTCCAATCGCGGATCCGCTCAACCACGACCGCCCGGCTGCGGCAGATGACCTGGTAAGCCGGGTTGGCCACAAACTGTGCGCGGAACAACTCCACCGCAAGCTCGCCAAATCCGGGCCCGGCCGGCACCGGGGGAGGACTTCCGACAGTGGGGGAATCCAACGACGAGCGTTGGATGAAACCAAGCACCTGGGCGGCGAATGTGGTGAGGACGGCGTTCACGGGCGGTTTTTTGGCGGCGCGAAGCCATCGGCTCCGCTCCCGGCTGGTTTTCCGCGACAGCCGGGCGCCCGGATGTAGCCGAGCCCCGGCGGCCGGGCAAGCGATGGGTTCAGGAATCAGGGAGCGCTTTC
>JAYUSF010000292.1:0-3707 GCA_043755815.1 Verrucomicrobiota bacterium | reverse complement strand
CAGCGCCACGGCCTTCATTCACCTGGCCCTCATACGCCTCATGCTCCGCAGATTGGCCTGATTCAACGGGGTTCACGAGTTTTCAGACCGGCTCTTAGACCAAAACCGAAAACACCGTCGCCGATGTTTCCCGATCCCTCCCGACCTCCAAGCGGAGGCGAGTTGAGCGTGATCGTGCTGGGAATCTCAGGATTTCTGATCGTGCTCGGTGTGACTGGCCTGGCCTTTGGCTTTCACGCGGTTTCACGGAAACCAGCCGCCGCCAAGGCGACCATTGCCCTGTCTCTGGTCGCGCTTGTTCTGGGCGTCGCGATCGCGTTCGCCTATTGGCTTTTCCGTAAGCTCACGGATTAGCAGCCGACATCCCTTCGGCCGGCTGGACGTAATCCACCCGCTGCACCAGCAGTGCCGCGATGCCCATCAGCGCCCCGCCCAGCGCCACGGCATAGACTGACTTGCCACCGAAGACATGTTCAACCAGCGGACCGGAGCCCAGCGCGATCACGACCTGCGGGATCACGATGAAGAAGTTAAACACCCCCATGTAGGTGCCCATCTTCTGTTCGGGCAGACAGCCGGCCAACATGGCGTAGGGCATCGCCAGGATGCTCGCCCACGCGATCCCGACGCCGGCCATCGAGGCGAAGAGCAACTGCTTGTCCTTGATGACCAGCACCGACAGCAGGCCGAGCGCGCCGCAGAGCAGGCCGACGAAATGGATCTTCTTGGGCGAGACGTGCCGCGTGAGCGCGATCAGGCCGAACGCCATCGCCAGCGCCACGCCGTTGTAAACCGAGAAGCACACGCCGCCCCACGCCGTGCCGTCGCGGTAGAGCTGGCTGTTGGCGTCGGTGGCGCCGAAGACGCTGCGGGCGATGGCCGGTCCGAAGTAGGTCCACATGCAGAACAGGCCGCCCCAGGTGAAGAGCTGCACCCACGCGAGCTGGCGCATCCGGGCCGGCATGGCGGCGACGGTGACGATGATTTCCTGCACGTTGGCGGCGAGGCCGGACTTCTCCTTTTTCTCGCGTTCGAAGGCGGCCAGGTCCGTTGGCGGGTATTCCTTGGTGGTCAGGATCGTCACCAGCACGCAGATCAGCAGCACCGCGGCGCCAATGTAGAACGCCAACTTCACCGGCTGGGGAATTTTGCCAGCGCCGCCCGCGTCGGATGCGACGCCGAACCAGTTCGCCAGCATCCACGGCAACGAGGAGGAAACCACGGCGCCGATGCCGATGAGCAGCGTCTGCACGGAGAAGCCGAACGGGCGCTGTTCCTCGGGCAGCATGTCGGCCACGAACGCGCGGAACGGCTCCATGGTGATGTTGATCGAGGCGTCAAGAATCCAGAGCAGCCCGACCGCCATCCAGAGCGCGCCACAGTTCGGCATGGCGAGCAGCGCCAGCGTGGACAGGAGCGCGCCGACAAGGAAGTAGGGTTTCCGCCGCCCCATGGAATTCCAAGTGCGGTCGCTCATGTGTCCGACGACGGGCTGCACGAGCAGGCCGGTGAGCGGCGCGGCGATCCAGAGCAGCGCGAGCTCGCTCTCCTTGGCCCCGAGCATTTCGTAGATGGAACTCATGTTGGCCATCTGGAGGCCCCAGCCGAACTGGATGCCCATGAAGCCGAAGCTGAGGTTCCAGATTTGCCAGAAGTGCAGGCGCGGTTTGGTCATGGTGAGTAGGGGAGGGTGGTCGGAATCAGTTGGCGACGTCGGGTGCGCCCCGCGGAACGGGGGTGGAACGCAGCATCGTCGGACGAAGCAGCAGCGGGGTCACGCAGCCGATACTGCCGGGGAACGGCGGCCCGGCAAGCCTGCGGGCGCAGGGGCGGAAAGCGGATTCTAATCTGGAACTTGGGAGGCCGGGAAGGTTTCCACCGGCTTGCCCGCTTTGAATCCCCCGATACCCTGCGCGCAACGCATGAAGCCTTCGGCAGCGCCAAAACGGTCGGAAGTTTCCGGCCTCCGTCTCGTCGTCCAGACGCCCCAGGGCTTCACCCTCGCCTCGCGTGAGGCCGTGGTCGAAGCCACCGCACTGGCGCCGGACCTCATCCGCTTCCGCATCGCGCGGGGCGAGCAGTTCTCCAGTCATCCATCGTGGGCCGTGGTGAAAACGGACTGGCCGGTGCCCGCCGCCAAAGTGCGCGTTACCAAGTCACGGGCCGTGCTGGAGACCGCGGTGGGCCGGTTGGCCCTTGAACTCAAGTCGGGCGCCTGGTCGGTGACGGATTCGGGCGGGCTCAGCCTTTTCACCGCCGCCAAGGGCGCGACTGCGTTCACCGGTGAGCAGTCAGGCGTGACGTTGAAACTAACGGACACCGAATCCCTCTTTGGGTTGGGCGAGACGACCGGCACCTTCAACCGGCGCGGAATGTTCCGCGAGTTCTGGAACATCGATGTGCTCGGGCACGCGCCGGCGATTCATCCCGGCCTCAAGTCACTCTACGTCTCGATCCCGTTCGTGCTTTCCCTTCGGCACGGCCGGGCGGCGGGACTCTTCTGGGACAATCCCGCGAAACAGACCTGGGATCTCGGTCAGACGAAGTTGGACCTCTGGCAGATGAGCGCGGCGTCGGGCGAGGTGGACCTCTACCTGTTTCTCGGCCCCAACGTCGAAGGCATCTGCGCCCGCTACACCGAGTTGACCGGCGCCATGCCGTTGCCACCCATGTGGGGCCTGGGCTACCAGCAATGCCGTTACAGCTACGAGACGCGCGAACGGTTCGAGGAGGTGGCGCGCGAGTTCCGCCGGCGCGGGCTGCCGTGCGACGTGCTCTACCTCGACATCCACCACATGGATGCCTACCGGGTCTTCACGTTCGGGAAGAAGTTCCCGAAGCCGGCGGAAATGATCGCGAGGCTGGCGAAGCAGGGCTTCAAGGTTGTGACCATCGTCGATCCTGGGGTGAAGGACGACCCGAAGTTCGGCGTGCTGAAACGCGGTGTGAAGCAGGACGTCTTCGTGAAGGAAGCCGACGGCAAGGGGGACTTCATCGGCGAAGTCTGGCCCGGCAAGGCGCGTTTTCCCGACTTCCTCAACGCGAAGGCGCGCGCCTGGTGGGGCGACGAACAGAAGGCGCTGCTCGACGCGGGCGTGGCCGGTTTCTGGAACGACATGAACGAGCCGGCGAACTTCGCCCGGCCCGACAAGACGCTCGCGCCCGACGCGCAGCACCGCACGGACCTGGGACCAAGCCCGCACCGCGAGGTCCACAACCTCTACGGCATGGAGATGGCTCGGGCCTCACGGGACGGGGCGCTGAAGCATCGGCCGGACGCGCGCCCCTTTGTCATCACGCGGGCCGGCTACGCGGGCATCCAGCGGCATGCGCTGGTGTGGACCGGGGACAACTCGTCGAACTGGGATCACCTCAACGACGCGGTGCAGATGTTCCTCAACCTGTCGCTCAGCGGCGTGCCGTTCTGCGGCGGCGACGTGGGCGGGTTCCTGGACAACACGACACCGGAACTTTTTGCCCGCTGGTTTCAATTCGCGACCTTCACGCCCTTCTTCCGGAACCATTCGAACCTCGGCACAATCGATCAGGAGCCGTGGGCGCTGGGCGGACCGGTGGAGGAAATCTGCCGGACCTATCTCGGGCTGCGTTACCAGTTGCTGCCGTATCTCTACACGCTGTTTGCCGAGGCGCGGGCGACCGGGGCGCCGATCATGCGCCCGCTCCTCTGGCACTATCAGAACGATCCC
>JAYUSF010000291.1:0-3710 GCA_043755815.1 Verrucomicrobiota bacterium | reverse complement strand
TTGTCATCTGCCCGAAGCGTGTTATTCTCGCCTAACATCAGCCCTTTGAACTTGTGAAAAAACTGACCTCCCTCCTCGCGTTCTGCCTTGTTGCCTGGTTTACCGCCTCCGCCGAAGAAAAAAGCAACACGATGATCCGCTTCCGCATCAGCTATGATCGGACCTTGGTGGGCAACATTGATGTGGAACTGTTCGATCAGGAAAAGCCGGTGACGGTCTCGAACTTCCTGAGCTACGTGCGCAGCGGCGCTTACCTCCATACCATCCTCCACCGCGCCAGCCCCAACACCGGCCCCACCCTCCTGCAAGGGGGCGGCCTGCGCGTGGCCAACCCCTACAGCACCGACCAGTTCACCTGCGTCGATTTCGTCCCGACGAATGCGCCCATCGTCAATGAGTTCACCAACGGCACTCTGCGCTCGAACACCTACGGGACGCTTGCGATGGCCAAGGAGGACGGCGCTCCCGACTCGGCGACTTCCAGTTGGTTTTTCAACATGGGCGACAACTCGGCCAGCCTGGATACTAACAACGGCGGCTACACGGTCTTTGGGCGGGTCGTGGGCAAAGGCACCAATGTGCTGAACGACTTCCGGCGGATTCGGCCCGGTCGCAACATGGTGGATCCGGCGGCACTAAGCTTCTTTTGCAGCAGCACGCCCTATTTGGAAGAACTGCCGGTGGCTTACGCCGGTTATGCCTGCCCGACCTTTTCCAGTCTCTTCACCGTCCAAATCATTGAACTGGGCAGGGGCGACACGACGATGCCCACCATCGTCCTCAAGGCTCCCCTCTCCAACGCTCGCGTCAGCAACGACACCGTCACCGTGACCGGGACGGCTGCGGACAAAGCCAGCGCCTTCTCCGGGGTTTCCAACGTCTGGTGTTACCTCAACAACTGCCTGCAGCAAGTCGCCGTCGGCACGACGAACTGGGCCGTCACCCTCACCAACGTCCCGCCCGGCACCAACGTCATTCGGGTGGAAAGCGTGGATGCGGCCGGCAATCATTCGACCGTCTCGAAGCGAAGCTTCTTCCGCTACCTGCCGTGGGCTTTTGGACGGACGAATTTGGGTCTGGGGACGATTACTGGTCCGACCAATGGCCAGATTCTCGAAGTGGGTCGCAACTACACGCTCTCGGCCAAACCCGCGAAAGGATTTCTGTTTAGCGAATGGACGGGCACCAAGGTGTTGGATGGAGAAACCAACTCGGGCAGCTCGACGGCTTCCTCCATCTATTTCCAGATGGAATCCAACCTTACTTTTGCCGCCACCTTCGTGACGAACTTTTATCCCCAGCTCAAGGGCACCTACACCGGCCTGTATTACTTGGAGCGATCGACCAACACCGGCGTTGTCACCGAACGACATGACACCTCAGGTTTCATCAAGATCGACGTGACCGATTTCGGCAAGTTCACCGGTTCCCTCCGGTTGCGCAGTAAGAGCTATTCGTTCAGCGGCACCCTGAGTCCCGGCTCTGGTCAAGCCATCGCCCGCACCAAGGTTGGCACCAGCACTTTGGAAATCTCCCTCCATCTTAACCTGACCAACCTGGCCGACTTCATCACTGGTTACGTCACCGACAATGCTACGTGGACCTCCTACTACACCGCCCACCGTGTCCACACTGGCACCAAGGCCAGCCCCTCACCCTTCAAGGGCACCTACACCCTCGTCATCCCGGGCACCAGCGACCCGGCCCTGCCGGCGGGCGACGGCTTTGGCCGCGCGGTCGTGAGCGAGAAGGGCACGGTTAGTTTCTCGGGAACCCTGGCGGACGGCACCCCGGTCACCCAAGGCGTCGCGGTCTCGACGAATGGAATGTGGCCCCTGCAAATCCCGCTCTACTCCGGGGCCGGTTCGATCCTGAGTTGGATCAAGTTCGACACCAATCATCTCGACCACGATCTCTTCAGCACGCTGTATTGGTTTAACCCGGCGAACCCCAAGTCCAAGGCCTACACCAACGCCTTCACCTTCACGACCACGACCCTTGGCTCCGTCTTTCGCGCGCCCGCGAGCAGCACCAACCGCGTGCTCGAATTCACCGACGGCACCAATGGCATTGCCACCTTCACGGACGGAATTCTCGCCACGCCTCCGACCAATGGCATCATCCTCGGCCCGAAAAGCATCGTGGCCAATCCGAGCACGAACAAGCTGACCTTCAAGCTGACGAGCACCACCGGCCTCTTCAGCGGCAGCGTCACCCCCACCAACACCACCAAGGCCGTGACCTTCAAGGGAGTGGCCTTGCAGAAGCAGAACTACGCCTCCGGCTACTTCCTCCGCACTACCAACCGGAGCGGACGAATCTATCTGGGGCCGCAGCCCTGATTCGCCCGCCCCGCCATCCCGAAACGAAAACAGCCGCCGGAATTTCTTCCGGCGGCTTTTTTTGCGAAATCACTTCGCGACAAAAATTCTACTTCGGCAACACCTTCACCGCGCCATTGGTCGGGTTGTAGGAATACTGGAAGCCCACGGGAGGAGCCGGGACGCTGGAGAGGTAATCCGGGCTGAGTTCGCCCAGGTTCTTGGGAAACCTTCCCTCCTGTCCGTAAAACATCTTGATGGCCTGATCGAGTCCGACGGCCCCCAATGTCTTGCCCGCCGTCTTCTGCGCTTTGGCCACCGCTCCGAGATAGTCCACCGGAGCCGTGAGCGGATTGCCACTGGCGGCCGGCGGCGAGGCCGGAGCCTCCTCTTTCTGGCAACTGGATAAAACCAAGCCGGCCACCGGCAACAGCAGCAAAAACTTTTTCACAGGGCAGGGATTAGTTTGGGAAGGGGAGATGGAAGGAGGCCGTGCGCTCAAAACGAAAGCGGCTCCGGCCTCCCATCCAAAAGGAACTTCGTTACTTCGCCGGGGCGGCCGGAATGCTGTTGGTCGAGGGCATCGCAGGAGTGCTGGTATCTTCAGACTTGGAACAGCCGATAAGGACGAACGCCACCGCCACGGTCAACAATGCGAATACTTTCATAATGTGATCTTTATTTGGTTAATGTTTCAGCCCCTCCTGCTCGCGCAGGTCAGCCATTTGCGAGGCGACTACACCACAGTTGCGACGATTGCCAAGCACTAATTCGGCGACCGCATCGGCAACGGATGCCGCTCCCTTGTGACGGATGGAAGCACCTTGCCGCCCGCGTCCGCGCCCCTCAATTTCATTGTCACCGGACCGATGCCGCCCTTACAACCTCGGGCCATGCTCAAAGTTCTTACGCTGCTCTTCGATCCCGCCAACACCTGGGAGAAGATCCGGATCGCCCAGCACAGCGTCGTGCGGCTCTCGCTGAGTTTCGTGCTGCCCTTGCTGCTGTTGAGCGCGGTGGTCGAAGCGGCGGGGCTGCGCCACTTCGGCATCGAGCGCGGGAACTTCATCGAGAAAATCGTGCCGGTGTCCGAGGCGCTGGCTTTGCGCTACGCCGCAGCGCAGATGCTCTTGAGCCTCGTCATCCTTTACGGCGGAGCGGCGCTGCTCAAACCCATCGGAGCGAGCTTCCACCGCCGGCACACTTATCTGGAATGCTTCACCACGCTGGCCTATTCGCTTGCGCCGCTGTTCCTGGCGCGGATGCTCTCGCCGCTGCCCGCGCTGCACACCTGGGTTTGCTTCGGCATCGGCATTTTCCTGGCGGTCTCGCTCCTCTATCGCGGCATCCCGGTCATCCTGAAGCCCGACCCTTCCAGCGCGATTGGGC